>NZ_JALIFQ010000006.1:0-345817 GCF_022867815.1 Blautia sp. NSJ-175 | reverse complement strand
TCAATCTCTCACTACAGGCAGCCAATACTGTGACTGCTTTATAGTGATGCTTTCATAATTGTTGAAAACATTTGTTGTCAAGGTTCAGTTTTTTGCTACGTGTTTTATTTTCGTAGCAAGGTGCACAGAGCCGCTTCCATTATCCGGAGTCAGTTCTGCCGGGGAAGACTCCGGTTCTATAGCGATCTGGACCACATCCTGTTTGTGGGATGTAAGATCAAGAATGCTGGCTTTTCCGACTGGATCCGGTATCTGGCAGTTTTTTTTACGGAGACGGGTAACTGTATTGTAAATACAACTGGGAGAGATTCCGTGTTCATTACACCATGCCTTTTCCTGCATTCGGTTACCAGATCCATCCATTCGTCCAGGGATCGTCCGGGAGCACGTTTATTACTCATAATGAAACCTCCAAATGTAGTGAATTTCTATTTCCTATCAAGCGGTTTGTAGTAAAAATCTATTTACTATCATTATGAGTTCAAAAACGTAAATGGTAAAGCTACCCAAGATTTAAGCGCTTACGTCTTATACACAATTTCATACTCTGTGCATATATATAACTATTCACCTGCCAATCTGTTACATCACTACTTTAATCTTTTCAATCAATTCCAAATCCGCCGGCAACCATTCCACACTATCCAATTCATCTTTTGAAAGCCATTTTGCAGCTTCATGTTCTTTTAAAACCAAATCGCCGGAAATAATCTCAGCCCAAAAACATTCCATGGATAGATGAAATTCAGGATAATCGTATTCAATACAATCCAATTTATCTCCTACGGAAATCTTTGTGTCAAGTTCCTCCTGAATTTCTCTAATCAACGCACACTCTGATGTTTCTCCGGCTTCCACCTTGCCTCCTGGAAACTCCCAACCATCTTTAAATTCACCATAGCCTCGCTGAGTTGCAAATATTTTGTTATTATTTCGTATGATTGCCGCAACCACTTTTACTGTTTTCATGCTTTCTTCCTTTCAGTATATATCTCTTAGCCTATTATATATTGATAAATATCTTCCCGTACAGGGGTATCCAACACCCATTCAATTTCAACAGCCGTTTTTGTCGTATTAGGCATACAAAATTCTTCTACCTTTCCAGATGCGGTCATTCGTCCGAGATAATAAAATTCCTTGGAAATTTTGTCATCCTTATTCTTGCGTACAAATAGCTGAACATCTATTCCTCTTTCTCTAGCGTGTAGAAAATTTTGAACATCTTCTGACTCTAGTGACCTTCCTGATTTTGAAATAGCAATTAAAGTATTTTCATTCACAAAATGATCCTCATACTTTGTCGTATCACTAATATCATCAGACTTGTCATAATTAATAAACACTGGGAAAGTTTTTGTCTTTTTATCGTACTTGTATCCTCCGATATTCAAAGGCACTTCACTATTTTCCCAATTGAGAAGACGACACGCATCCTCATAAGTATATTTTTGATATAAAACAAAATCTGTATCCTGATACCTCTTGCTGAAATTTGTTTTATATCTTGATATACCGAATTCAACCAATTCTTTTATAATTGCGTAAAACTCCTGATTTTTCAGCATTACCTCAAAGCCTTTGGAAATCCCATATTCATCTCCCTCTTGCTCAATTAAAATACAGGAATCGTATGTCTTCTTTCCAGAACCAGAAGGGAATTCATTGGTCATAACATTTACAATATTTGTTTGAGCATTTTCATTCAATGCAATATTATAATTTTCCTGAAGGCTTTTTTTCAAAACACTTAAAATTCCATGATGATATGTCAATAAACGATTCAGCATTTCAAGTTCATGGATTCGCTTACCGGAAGCCAATTTCTTGGAAATAAATTCAACAACTTTTTCCTCTTTTTCAGACAGACGGACTGTATATTCCTTTTCGTATTTTACAAGAAATTTGTAATATGATCCAAGACTGCTATTATCGAAAATACGGCATACATCCATTTCTCCATATTCATCAAAATCCTTTAGTTTTGGGATTCTTCCCAGTTTATATTTTAAATTTGTATAATTTTCTTTTATAAGCTTTATGTCGCTGAAGTTTGCAGCATCGATAGCTGCGAAAATTCGATTACGACTGATCTCATCAAAATGTATAGTTGATATGCCAGGAATCACACGGTCACCTTCCATAACATATCGCCGAATATTATCTTTGTTATAACTTCGATCGCCTGAAAGTGCAATCGGAATCAGGAAATTTTTTTTGTAATTTCCGATAAAGTCCAGTATAACAACAAATTCTTTATTTTGGGCTTTTCTGAGCCCTCGTCCTAATTGCTGTACGAAAACAATCGCCGATTGTGTAGGCCGCAACATAATAACCTGATTCACTTCCGGAATATCAACACCTTCAGAAAAAATATCAACGGTAAAAATGTAATCCAGATAATCTGTATCCTCCATCTTTTCTTTTGGGACATCCATTACCAAGCGCTCAATAACCTCTTCTCTTCTGGTGTCATTGTCCTCTCCAGTCAGTGCTGCTGTCCGATATCCCCGCTCATTAAATTTTTCAGATAACTTCTTTGCCTCTTCTTTTCTACTGCAAAAAATCAGACCTTTTACACGATCTCCACTATAACCATAATATTTTGCCTGTTCAATTACATAATTTACTCTATCATCACTTGTCAGACGATTAAAATTGCGAAATCCCTCTGCTTGATCATCATCACCGATAATTTCTCCATCTATGCTCAAATCAGTGATACCAAAATAATGAAATGGGCAAAGTAAGTCCTCTTCCAATGCCTGCTGCAATCGTATTTCATATGCTATATTATGATCAAATATTTCATAAACATCAAAACGATTCGTTTCCGGACTCGCTGTCATTCCTAACCAGAAATTCGGTTGAAAATAATTCATAATCCTTTGATAACTGTCCGCACCGGAATGATGTGCCTCGTCCAGACAGATTACAGAAAATGTATCCGGAGCAAACATTCTTAAAATATTATCTTTGCTCATCATCTGCATAGTTGCAAATATTAGATCAGCTCCCTTTATACTATCTATATCTTTGGAAGTATTCCCGGAAAGAAGAGCATATTTATAGATTGATCCATCTGCACGTTTACTGCCAAAAACCTTCTTATAACTAACCAAAGCCTGTTTTGCAATCTGCTCCCTATGTACTAAAAATAAAATCTTTTCCGGGTTCATTTCACGCAATGCAAAGGCCGAAGCATAAGTCTTACCAGTTCCCGTAGCTGAAATTAATAGTGCCTTTTGCTCCCGTTTCTGAATTAATTCCTTTATATTTTTCACAAATGCAACCTGCATAGTATTCGGCTGCAATTTATACTGTTCAAAAGATACCAGACTTTTTTCTCTTGCTATTTTCTTCTGCTTCTTTATGACTTCATATCTTACACGATAATTTTCAATGAAATCCTCATAAACTAAACTATGTTTATCCACCCACAAGGCTTGAAATTCTCTTAGAATATCACTGACAACCTCTCCAGATTCATACCCCACAAGTTTTGTATTCCACTCACGATTTACCTTCAAAGCGCCAGCAGTCATATTAGCACTTCCAACAATTATTCGATATATTTCTTCATTTTTGAAAATATAGCCCTTCGTATGAAATCCATCTTTATCTTCATTGGTACAATACATTTTCAGCTCTATATTTGTCAGAGAGTTTAATTTATCCAACGCTGCTGGATCATTAAATACCAAGTAGTCTGTCGTAAGAATTTTCCCTCTAATGCCTTTTCTCTCCAATGCTTGAAACGTCTGTAATAAAGGAGTAATACCACCCAAAGTAATAAATGCAACACAAATACAAAACTCATCACAGTTCAAAAGTTCCTGTTCAATAGATGAAATAACGCGTTTACCTTGTCTGTAATCATTCGACACAAACTCTGGACGATATGCCAGATTTGACGCAGACAGTCCATCTACAAATGCTGTTTCTAACCCAGAACGTAACTCTAATAATTTTTCTTGTTCCATCTAACCCATCCTTATGCTTATATTTTACCTGAAATTCATCAGAGTATTGTTATAGAGATACTCCCTTCCTCCCAACATCCAATTTCTTTCACAAAATCATTTATCTTTTAATTCCGTATACTTTTCCTTACTCCCAAACGCCTTTTCCACCGGATATTTCTCATTATTCAATTTCACTTTTTCACGAACAATCTCATCCAAATCCAATCCGCAGGCATCTGCCATGAGGATGCAGTAATTCACTACATCAGCAAGTTCTTCTCTGATCTTATCAATCTTATCTGTGCACACCACATCTTCGGCACTCCACTGGAACACCTCCAATAGTTCAGCAGCTTCCAGACTGATTGAAATTGCCAGATCCTTAGGGTTATGGAATTGTTTCCAATCTCTGTCATCTCGGAATTTTAACACTTCGTTTATCGTATCCTGAGTCATTTTGCCATACCTCTTTTCAAATTATACTGTATCAACATACTGAGAAATATATTTTCGTAATTCCTGATCACATACATATAAATAAGAGCCTCGGATTCCTCTGGTCATAAGGACATAATATATGTGCTGTATGTATTCCTTAAGCTCCTCATATTCTACAGTCTTTTTACCATTTTGATCATAATAGTTTTGTGGCCGGATTATGATACTTTTGCTAACCGGATCATAGCCGATTTCTTCGCCAAGAATGATAAAGGCATAATTCAGATCATAACCTTGTGTTGAGTGAATACATCCCACCTCGTTAATCGCTTCGCTTGAATGAACCCATCCCTCTGTACAATGGTTCCATTGTTTCTTTATACCCTGAATTTCAATATCATAAACTGTTTTGTCATTCTTACTGATCCATTCCCAGGCATATCCGGCTGCCATTCTTACAAGCTGTACTTCTTCCTCCTTTTGGTACATCAGTTGATTAAATGCCTTAAAATCCGTCATCAGTTTAAATTCATACTTATCAAATGTTTTCTTTTCTCTGACATTGCCTGATAAAATATTTTTTACATATGCAATATAATCATTGCCGCCATTTACCCGCATCTGTGTCAACAAATTATAGTAGGATATCATACGCTTCGTCTGTTCGATTTCCATCTTCTTATGAAATCTTCTCACATCGATTCCGGATGGGCCGACTACCTGCATTTCATCATAGAAAAGTACCGGGCATTTGCATTGATGTAAGATCCAATCTAATTCATCACTTTCAATTGTCAATCCGATTTTTTCACAGTTTTTCTTAAAAGCGCCCATATATGAAATATTTTTATACTGATGCAGTCGGTGCGCTTCATCTACAAGCAAAATATCATAAAACTGTTTAGTCACATCCGATGGCGATAATACATCTGATGATCTAAGACCGTAAATGCTCTTGAAAATACCTTTCAGTGTCTTTCTGAGAGATGTCTGCGGAACAACAAAGCCAATCTTTTTATCCTTAAACTCTTCACTGTCCCGTAAATACTTGAGTAAAAAGATAGCAACGATCGTCTTTCCGCTTCCCGGCCAGCCGTTTACTACAATTGTCTGCTTCCCATCTTGCTTTAAGGAACCGATTATCTCTTCTACAGCGGTTCTTTGATCACCGTTCAGTTCCTTATATGGTGAATATTTAAATAAATCAGAATTCTCCAGTTCTTCCAGAGAATGCTTTACTATTTTTTCACGCTGTAATCTTCTCCAAAGGACCTGAAACTTTTCATCATACTCTTTTTTGCCATAATATTCTTTTTCAGCCATTCCGGCATTTTTGTTGCGAACCTCGTAAAGCTCATCTGCCGCAATATACTGAATGAGTTTTGACTCATAATCAAATGTAACCGACTGATTAAATTTTGAAGAATAAATAAAATGCACCTTATCAAAAATCTTCTTATCTAAAGAATTATGATGCTGAGACATACGGTTTTTTACATGATTAGATTCTCCAATATAAGCTTGCTTTCCATTATCCAGTATATAGAGCATCGGCCAATTTGACAGATAACTTTCCTCTCCGTATATCTGGTTTTTAAAGTCGCCTTCCGTAATTTTAAACATACTCATCTTCCTTCAAATAATGTCCATAATATCATCTAATTTACAATCCAGGGTCTTGCATATCTTGATCAATACGCCCACACGAACATCTTCATCTTTCCCAAGTTTCGCCATTGCATTGGTACTGATTCCTGCAGCTTTGATCAAATCTGTTTTCAGCATTTTACGTTCTTCAAGGATTTTCCATAATTTATTGTAACTTACAGGCATTGATCTACCCCCATTTTTGTATGATCCATAAGTCATTATTCGTATTTTAACATCTTGCGCAGATAAACACAATCAAAGAATTGTAAATTGCAATTTTCAATTATCATGCTTTTCCTATATCCGTCTGCTCCTGAAAATCCTGGTTTGACACCTGCAGATCAAAAGTATAACGAAGAATTTCCTCTGCAAACAAATCCATATATTTTCTCTTTTGCTGTACATTTCCGATACATGAAATATCATTCGCTATTCTGTCTGTAATGATATATATCATCCTGGCTCTGATATAGAAATCTTCCCGCACTTCCGGATAACGCCTCTTCAAAAACATTTCCACCATGGCAATGAAATCTTCCTCTGCCCTGGATATAATCTTCTGTACCCTTGTGTTCTCTTTCGCGATAATAACAGAATCTTCAAAAAACCTATTGGTACCATCAAAACGTTCCAGCAACGAATTTAAATCCTTCAGCAGAAATTCCTTACAAGCAGCTCTGTCTTCAAATGTTGCCAGTTGGTCCAGCAATTCCTTCATCGCCTTACATGAGTTGCTGCAGTAATCCTCTAATAAAGCGCAGTAAATATCACCTTTATCCCGATAATAATTATAGAAATTACCAATAGAAATACCGGCAAAACGGACGATTTCTTTCGTATTGGTATTGTAATACCCCTTTTCCGCAAAAAGCGCATAAGCAGAATCCAAAAGTTTTTTCCTGCTCTCAATAGCCCGCTGCTGTTTCTTACGCTCTGTGCCCATTTTCTTCCCTCCCGTCGAAAATATAGAATATCATTAGTATACCAGTAAGAAAGAAAAAAGTGAACTAAAATTCAGAATATATTGACATCTGCTTACAAACAAGATATAATTAATCTGAACTATAGTTCAGTATTTTAGAATAAACAATATTTATTTCATAAAAAACAGCAAATAGGAGGGCGAAAAATGGCAATATGGATTATGATCATATGCATTGTCATAGCAGTCTGGGCTATATTTCCGCCCGGTCCGGGAAAAATGCCGTTATTCTATGATAATAACGGTAAGATTCTCCCTGACAGCATATCAGAAAAAACTTATATTGATGTAGACGGAGCAAAAATCGGACTGCTCATAACCGGAAAAAGCAGGTCAAATCCCGTTTTACTCTTTCTCGGAGGTGGCCCCGGTATACCGGAATATCTTCTGGAATACCAAAATCCCTCAAAACTGGCTGATATATTTACTGTGTGTTACCTGGACTATCGTGGTACATCCATTTCTTATAATTCTCATATCAATGTTGATTCCCTGACAACCGAATGCTATCTGTCTGACGCTGCCGCTGTAACCAAATATCTAAGAAACAGGTTTTCTCAAGAGAAGATCTATCTCATGGGCCACTCCTTTGGCACCTGCATCGGGATTCAGGCAGCATTTAGACATCCTGAATTTTATCATGCTTATATTGCCATGTCCCAAATAGTTAATCAATCGGAATCTGAGATTACTGCATATCAATTTATGCTTGAACAATACCGTCAGATGAACCATGGCAGAATGGTAAAAGCCTTTGAAAAATATCAAATCGCATTCTCTGAAATGGCATATAAAGAGTATTGCCTGTCACCACTGCGGGATCATGCCATGCACAATCTTGGTGTGGGGACCATGCACACTATGAAATCTGTTATCACAGGCATTTTCTTACCCAGCCTTCGGTGCAAAGTTTATACGCCTCTTGAAAGACTCAATATCTGGCGCGGAAAGAAGTTTACAGCAGCTTCTTCGGTTGGATCTGACCGTATGGAGTTTAATGCCTATGCTGAAGTTCCCTATCTTGAAATTCCCATTTATTTCTTTGGCGGCATATACGATTATACCTGTTGTTACTCTTTACAGAAAAACTATTACGAAACAATGAAAGCCCCGCTAAAGGCTTTTTATACATTTAAGAACTCTGCCCACAGTCCTCTGTGGGAGGAACCTGTGCGCTCTATGCAAATCATAAAACGCGATATAAGAAAAGGCCAAAAGGAACTGTCCGACTCAGGCACATGCCATTTTCACATATACCCGTCATAAACGCAGAAATGACATGGAACGTTTGATATCCCATGTCATTTCTCCAAAAAATTTTAATCAGATTACTTTTGCAATACCTTTTTTCATTTATCAATAAGCCCGAATCTGCTGATTAAGCAAATCTTCCGCCTCACAGCACAATTGCTCTATCATCTCAATATGTTCCATCATATTTTCTTCATTCAGCATCAAAGCCTGATTTGCTCGCTCACTGTAATTATATGGAGAAACCGGAAAATTTTTGATACGCTTCAGAGCTTTCTTTTCATTCAAACAATAAATCTCATTCAACGCGAAGATCACCTGATTCAGAGCAGAAACGGAACGGAACATATGACCAATCCCGTAATATATATCCTCTTTATTCATATAATTCTTTGCCAGTGTACACGAGAATTTTGCTTCAAACATAAAAAAGGACAGGAGTGCTGACTTCAATTTTTCCGGATAACATTCCGCTCTTTCTTTCAATCGTTTTAATTTTTCATTTCCATACAACACCTTTGATGATGCCAGTTCCCCGCGGTACATCACATTAAAATACGCATGCGGATGTCCTGTCTGATAATGCATGGATATATCCCCTGCATCTGTCTGTTCAACACACGCCTCTACACGTTTTATATCACGCAGAATCAGATCCACATCATATCCCTGTACGGTCAGCCACCCTCCGCAGTTAACCCAGTTTCCCCACTCTCCTTCGCTGCATATAAGGTTTTCCCGCCTTTCATCATCCAACTTCTTCGCAATCAGATTGAGCTGTCTAAAATCGATCAAATGACTGTCATAATATATCCCCACATCAATATCCGAACTTTCTGTCGCCATACCCGTCGCCCTTGAACCGCCCAAAACAATCCCTTCCACAAAAGGCAGTCCGCTTAATTCGGAAACAACTTCCCGCAAAACATTTTCTACCATATCTTCTCCTGCTCCTGCATAAATACCGTTTATCTGCTGTCCATATTTTATCACAGATACGCTTTCTTTCCTATCCCAATGACTTTAAATTCTTTCTATACCTCTGCATTTCCTCTTCCCCCACAGTATCAAGAACATGCTGCAGTTCCCCAATCACCTGTTCTCTGTCCCTGGGCAGATAAGCAGCAGTCGGATAAAAATTTGATACACTATTGGCGAACAAATGCACTCTGATCTGCAAATTCCGAATAAAGATCTGCAGTTCTTCCAAGCGTTCCTTTTCACCGGCAGGCACAAATTCTCCCCTCTCGGCCATTTCATATAACTCGGTTCCCTCAAAGAGCGTCAGGGAATCTACAGAAATGAAGCGGGGATTTACCTTGCTGAAAACTTTTGCGCTGTTTACCGCATTTCGATGGCCATTTCCTTTACCGGCCAGTCCGGTCATGTAAACAAAATAGTATTCTATTCCGGCTTCATCTAATTTGCGGCACTGGTCAATAATATCTTTTGCCGTATACCCCTTATTGGCTAACCGCAGTGTAGCATTATCACCTGATTCTGTTCCGATACTAAGACCATTGATTCCCAGCCTTCTCAGTGCCCTTAACTGCTTCACTTTCTTATCCTTTATGTCCCTTATATTTGCAAACATGGCCATCGTCTGACATTCTTTTAAATACTCATGTACCAGCAGCGCTCTTGTCTTCAGATTGTCAAAACTCATAACAAACGGATTGGCACCTGTCCAGAAAATTCTTCTGGCAGTGGGCTGATAAGAACTCAATTCTTTTAAATCTTCCTCCCACTCACGCAAAGGTGCCATACGAAAACATTCCTCCTTATAAAGACTGCAGAACCGGCATTTATGATATGTACAGCCGGAAGCTGCCTGTATAATAAATGAATCGGCTTCATATGGCGGCCGCCACGTTCTGCCTGTAAAATGCATAAAATCACTTCCTTAAATTACTTTTATTGCTGTCATAAATGGCGGAGATTTTTTCGGTAATCCCTTAATTCTTCTTCCTTCACATTTTGTATGATTTCCTCGAGAACAGACAATACCTTTTTCCTGTCCCGCGGCAGATACCCCTGAATTGGGATTGCATTTGACGCCCCGCCCGCAGCAAACCATACAGGAATATTTAAATGCTCCACAAGCGTTCTCAGTTCCTTATATTTTTCAATTTCTGTTTCTTCCTGCCAATTCCCGTTTTGAATCTCCTGATAAAGCTCTGCGTTTTTATAAATCGTAAGCATGTTCGCCCCTATGACCTTTGGCTGTAACTGATTGCATATAGCTGCAGTATCATATGCTCCTTTTTCTCCTTTTCCTGCACCCGAAATACCGGTGAGATAAAAGAAATTGTAGCTGATACCCGCCTTATCCAAACGCCTGCACTGTGTGAGAATATCCTGCGCTTCATAACCTTTATTCATGAACCTCAGCGCCTCATTATCCCCTGTTTCAATACCTATGGTCAGCCCATCATAACCTGCTCTCTGTAATTCCGCCAGCTCCCCGTCTGTTTTCAAAGTAATATCCGTAATTCTTGAAAAACAGCCAATACTTTTATTATCCGGAAAATATTTGCAGATAAGAGCCGCCGTTTCCAATAACCGGGCCGCACTTAAGACAAACGGATTGGCCCCCACAAGGAAAACACGTGCTGCCCTATTATAATTCCATAAGCGAAATTGCTCCTTTGCTTCTTTTAGATCGGCTTCCATATCCTCCGGCGGCGTCATTCTGAATTTGAAGGGTAAATCGTCATATAACGTGCAGAATTTACATTTGTGATGTGTACACCCGGCTGTGACCTCTATAAGTAATGAAGATGCCTCATATGGCGGCCTCCATACTGTTCCTGTATAATGCATCTCTTGTCTCCTTTCCTATATTCTACACAGATTATATCATTGTACACGAGGATTAAAAGTACTGTACTTTTTTGTAGTACCCTGTCTAAATACTGTACATTGATTTTTACATATCCATCTTATATAATACAGAAAAGGAGCAGAACAAATATGAAAAAAACAGAACAATCCATACAGAAATGCCTAACCATATCAACCGTTCAAAAAATACTGAGCGGCAAATGGAAAATCGAAATCCTTTATTATATCGGCCTGCAGAATGTCCGCAGATTTGGTGCGTTACGTCGTCATATAGGTGAAATAACAGAATCGTCACTGACCAAACAGCTCAGGGAATTAGAGGCTGACGGCTTTATTAACAGGTACGATTTTAAAGAGGTTCCTCCCCACGTAGAGTATACGCTGACGGACTTAGGCGAAAGTTTCATGTCGGTTCTGGAAGTGATAAAACAGTGGGGTGATCTGCATTTGAAATAATTTCCTGCCGGCTTATCTGAAGCTGAATATAACCATCCCGCCTGTCTTGCAGTTGCGCAGTTCCAACTGTGCTGCATGCGTTTTTGCCACTTCTGCCGCAAACCAAAGTCCAAGGCCATTGTGTCCATCCGCCCCGCGTGCCGCATCTCCGCGCCATAAGCGCTCGGTTGCATGACGCAGCGCAGCCTTGCTGAACCCCTCTCCCTCATCACGCACAACAATCTGCCATCCGTTGTCCGTCATACTGCCTTCCAAATATACATTCTTTCCAGCCGGTGTATGTTCTATGGCATTTTGTACCACATTGCCAAGGGCACGCAGCAAATGCTCTTTCTGAATCTCCGCACCACCCTCCAGGCCGTTTTGGGCTTGCAGGCGGACTCCCTTTGTTTCCGCAATCCCTGTTGTATTCCGGCAGAGTTCCTCGAACACAGCAGGCAGGCTGGTATATGCAAATGTCTCTTCCGTGCCGGCTGCGGTTTCCAGCAGGCTGGCCACATACTGTTTTGCCCGTTCATTGCCGGACAGGATCTTTTCCACCATTTTGCGGCTGTTCTCAGAAAGCTCTTCCTCCAGCAGAAGTTCTGCATTGCCTCCCACAAGAGTGAGCGGGGTTTTCAGATCATGGGCCAGCGCTGCGATCTCTGCCTCCCGTTCCTGCTGTGCCGCCCACTGGGAGGACAGGGAACTGTACAGTGCCTCCCGCATATGCTCCATAGCATCAAGCGCCTGGTCATACTCACGGATTCCGGCATGTGGAATCACAAAATCCAGTTCCTGGGCTCCTACCTTCTCACTTACCTCACTGAACAGCTTTAACCTGGCAGCCAGGCGCCGGCGAAGCCACAAGGTATTACCCAGTACGCAGAACGCCACTGCCGCGAAAAATGTAGCAATCCACAGGTATTCAAAGGGCGGCAGCCGGTTACGCAGCACAGGATCAGCAA
The DNA here is from genome assembly GCF_022867815.1 of Blautia sp. NSJ-175. NCBI lineage: Bacteria > Bacillati > Bacillota > Clostridia > Lachnospirales > Lachnospiraceae > Blautia > Blautia sp. NSJ-175. Next base: position 333,284 of record NZ_JALIFQ010000006.1, on the reverse strand, counting down.
ACTCTGCTCTGTAATACCAGTGAAAAATCGCCGTACTCCCATCCGCATAGGTATACCGCAAAGTATCGGCCTCTTGAGATTCCTCCTGCAGAAGATCGTTTAAAGCTTTCAGCTTTTTTCCTTTTACATTACATTCCAGCACTTCACCGTTTTTTCCAAATAAAACGTACTCTGCCAGAAAATCTTCACCGGGAGAATGAAAGGTCTCCGGCTTACCGGCAAGCATTTTTTCCACCTGCTGGCTGGGAACGATTCCCCGATAAACAATACCGGTATTTTGAAACCGTGACAAACCGGAAAACCATATCATACTGCACAACAGTGTGCAGCCAAGCATGACTATGGCAAAACGTAAAAGCACAAAGGAAAGGCTTACAGAACGCTGTCTTTTTGCCATTTATACCCCACCCCCCAAACAGTTTCAATCGGACTAAGGCCGGCCGTTTTCAGCTTGGCACGGATATTTTTGATATGCTCTGCAACAGCCGACGCATCCCCCTCCGCATCAAAACCGAAAACTGCTTCATATAATTGTTCTTTGGTAAACACCTGTCCGGCATGCAGTGCCAGATACTCACAGATGGCATATTCGCTCTTGGTCAAAGGCAGTGTGTGCTCACCCGCCATGGCTGCCTTAGCCTGCATATCAAAACGCACACCGCCTCGTCTCAGGGTGTGGGTTGGCTGGCGCAGTTCCCGTCTCAGATGGGCATTTACCCGCGCACATAGCTCTGCTATGCGGAAAGGTTTTTTAATATAATCATCAGCGCCAAGTCCAAAGCCCTGTATCAGAGCAGCGTCTTCGGCTCTTGCCGTCAGAAACAGTATGGGGCAGTCCACCTCTGCCCGGATACGGCTGCAAAGGGAAAAGCCATCCTCCCCGGGCATCATTACATCGAGCAGCAAAAGGTCGTACATACGGCATCTGGCAGGCTGTACAGCAGCGGCATCTGTCTCCGTGTCAACCTGATGTCCATCCCTTTCCAGGGCAGCACGCACCAGATCCAGCATATCGGGGTCATCATCGACCACTAACAATTTCGGCATAATTACTCTCCTCATATAATAAGTTTCATTCATTTTTCCTCATTACTTTACTCCTGTGTCACTTTCCCTTCCCATCTGTCAAACCAGAGGGTGGTTAGAACCAGAACCGCTAAAGTTATAATGATAGGCAAAACCACCTCGAAAAAAACGGGTATGCCTGATACATTCATACATTCTTTTAAAAATCGAACTCCCCATTCCCACGGAATAGCGGTCCAGATTTTATCACCCATGGGATTCTCAAAGATACCTGCTAAAATGGTTCCGGATACTCCCAATAAAACAGAAACGCTGGACCCAAACCGAAAAGCAGCTGCCATGTGCAGCAGGTATAAAAACAGATTGCAGAATAAAAATATACAAAAAACCGCAAGATAAAAATCAAAATGTATTATGCTGCTATTTAAAAACCAATTGACTCCAATATAAAAACACACCTCATATAGTATCACATTTACAGCCGAAAGGAACAGCAGAAAGAACAATTTCCCCAGATACACACATTTTCGGGACTCCACCAGTCCCAGCGCATTTTGAAGCCCGTTTATATTCCTGTCTAAATGAATGAAAATCGACACAGCCATGCTTGCAAAAATGGGGCACCCTATCTGCAGCAAAAGGAAGAACGAACGCACATCGGGAATGATACGGTATCCGGCAGAACCGTAGTAAAGCAAAAATAAGGCTGTGATCACAATGGGTGTCAGCAAATGCAGCAACAGCATTGGAGTCCGTTTGATTTTTGTAAAATTGGAAAGGAACTCCCTTGTGACCGTCATTTCCGATACACCTGCCTTTCATACCAGCGGGAATAGAAAGCCGTAAGAGCGAAGGCAGCAAACAGGCTCAGCAGCACCAGCAATAAACTTTCTCCCCTATTTAAAATCAATCTTGATTCCGGTTCAGCCAACAATCCGTTTGTCAATACGCCAAAGACCGTAACCATAAATCTGGCCGGCCAACTGTATGGAAAGATCCAAAACAAAGGTGTCAGGTAGAGAAACAGCCCGCTTGCTGCACTGGCAAACAGATTGATGATCATCGAAGCGACAAATCCCGTTTTTTGTTCCAAAAATAAACAGAACGGAATCTGCCATAAGAGAGATACCCATAATAGGCAGTAACCCAGGATATGATACCCTGCAAGACGAACCGCGTTTACAAAACCGGACAAAATGCATTCGCAGATAATCGTGACAATCGCCAGCACCAATGATATGACCAAAAGATTTCCTGCAATCAAGATTGTTTTAGACACAAATGTCTTCTTCAGGTCAATGGGCAGGCTGTATAAAGTACGGTATTGGTGCTTCTTTTCCTTATTGTTTACCAAATGGCACATAAACACAACGGACAATGCCGCAATCGGCATGGACCAATTGCAGACCATGACACTTGAAAAACCTCCCAACCCCATACCGATATACATAAATACCATGGAGGTCAAAATCAGGACCACCGGAATCACAATCGCAAGTTTCTGAAACAGGGAACGTTTATATTTCATGTTTTCTGCTTTTAAATAAATTTGTAACATCAGGACGCACGCTCCTTTCTGATAATATCCATAAATAACTGTTCCAGATCCTCATTCGCGTCAATCTTATCCTCATACAGAAGGGAGCCATTGTATATGATCCCTATGTCATCAGCAACCTGCTGTACTTCGCTTAAAATATGGCTGGATACAATGACAGATATCCCCGACTCCGTGAATGTCCGGATCATCTTTCTCAGTTCCTCAATGCCAAAAGGATCAAGCCCGTTAGTTGGCTCATCCAGGATCAGCAGCTGAGGATCATTCAGAAGTGCCAGGGCTATCCCTAATCTCTGTTTCATTCCCAGTGAAAACTCCGATGTCTTCTTATTCTCAGCATCTGCCAAATCCATTTTCTGCAGTACCTCATAACATCTGTTTTTCCCGATTCCCATCAGGGCAGCCCGCACTTTTAAATTCTCAAATGCCGTTAGATTCTCATACAGCGGAGGGGATTCGATCAGGGAACCGATAACCGATAAATCCTTCCGTTTCCAGGGGTGACCGCAGAATTGTATTTCACCCGAAGTCGGTCTTATAATCCCTGTGATCATCTTCAGCAGGGTGGATTTGCCGGCACCATTAGGCCCTAATAAGCCGTAGACTGTATTTCTCCTCACAGACAGTGACAAATCTTTTACTGCATATGTCTTTTTGAACTTTTTAGAAACATTTTGGGTTTTTATGATATACTCGGATGTCATACGCTCCTCCCTTTGACATTTAGCCGCCGATTTTTCTATACTCTGTTTCATATAATTTGCCTCCTTTTTCTTTACTGATGTTATGATAGCAGGCAATTTTAAGGATTTTATAAGGAAACGGGCATTTACTCACATTTTTTTACAGAAAAAAAGGCATATGCCTCTTTGACATATACCTGTTCACTTTCTATTTCTAACCATTATCAGGGCCTGCATTTTATCGGCACATTCTTTCCATGGTTTCCTGCACCGTAATGCAGCTTGCGTATCTTTTGTTCCAAATAAAATCATTGTAATATTTATACGTCTCTTCTGCAGACATATAGGCATTGTCAAACGTAGAATTGGACTCTTTTGGTACGATAATTTCAAATCCGTGTTCAAAACCGCATTTGACAGCAGCGTCTATGCAATACTCCGTCTGCAGCCCCACCACGATCATTTGCCCAACCTGCTTTTCGTTTAGATATTTCAGAAGCCCGGTCTCTTTAAAAGGGCTGTTTACGGTTTTGTCAAAAATCTTCTCATTCTTACACGGCTTAAATTCTTCATATATTTCAAAACCCTCCGTTCCCCTTGTCAATGCCCGGCCGGCCCCATCGTCATGGCGGACATATATGATTTCCGTATGCGTCTCTCTTGCCGTTTTTATCAGTTTTTTTACATTAGATACAAATATATCATAGTGATATAAATCCGTGTTTGTAATAAGCTTCTGCGTATCAATCACCAGTAATACCATGTGCATCATCCCCCTAAAATATAAATCAGCTTATCCCTGCGTTTTTTATACAAATTCCATATCTATCAGCCATATCTTATCACAGACATATAGGAAAGTCATTTCTTTTCTGCCGATTCAGGCGTATTTTACACCCCTGGGTTACTGTCCCTTGTCCGGCAACAGGCTTCACAATGTACAGACATGGGACACTCGATTCCATGTCGTACTGGCTGCCTCGGGATTTTCCAACTCTTCCATTGACAAAGCCAAATAAATGGAATATAATCTATATGACTAAAACATATTATTTAGTCATATAGATTGGAGGATAAATCTATGCCAAAGTTCAGTGACGCGGAAAAAGAAATCATAAAGCAGAAATTGATGCAGGAAGGAGAACGGCTGTTTACTTCATATGGAATAAAAAAGGTGACCATTGACGAGATCGTACAGGCTGCCGGTATTGCCAAAGGTTCCTTTTACTCTTTTTATTCCAATAAAGAACACCTTTACATGGACATTGCCGGAAATCTGCAGTTTAAAATGTGGCGGGAAATGGATGCGTTTTTAAATGAAAACCGTTCATTACCGCCAAGGGAGCTCTGCAAACAGTGTTTTCTTTGGATGTTCAAAGAATTACAGCGGTATCCCATGCTGAAACAAGCCAACAGTGAAACGGCTGATTATTTATACCGCAAACTGCCCCCTGAAGTGATCGAAGCACATACAAAGGATGACGGACATGAACTTATCAAGCTTCAGGAATATGGTGTTCAGTTCAAATGCGGCATTGAGATAGCGACAAAAACACTGCAGACACTTGCCATCAGTTTCCTGAATCTGCAGCAGGAAAACGCTGCTGATCAACAGACGATCATGGAACTTATTCTGGACGGTGTGTTAAAGGAGATGATAAGTGATGAAGGTGATTGATGTTCAAAATGTCTTTCTAAAATATCCATCTGCGAAATCAGATACCATTCGCGGAATCAGTTTTGCTGTTCAGCAAGGCGAGATATTTGGCTTTCTCGGTCCGTCCGGCGCAGGAAAAAGTACCATGCAGAAAATCTTAACGGGGACTCTTAGAAATTATCGCGGAAATGTTCGTGTTTTTGATACAGAGATGAAGAACAGAACAAGTGATTATTATGAAAATATCGGTGTGGATTTTGAGTTCCCCAATTTTTACAGTAAATTCACTGCTGCCGAAAATTTAAAATATTTCGCGTCCCTCTATTCCCGCAAGCCCCTGGACCCGATGGGGCTTTTAGAAAAGGTGGGTCTTCGCCATGACGCGGATAAAAAGGTAGCGGATTATTCTAAAGGCATGAAAATGCGGCTTAGTTTTGTGCGCTCCCTGCTTCATGAGCCGAAACTCCTTTTCCTGGATGAGCCTACCAGCGGTCTTGACCCGGCAAACGCCAGAATACTGAAAGACATGATCTTAGAGCAGAAAAAAATGGGAAAAACCATCATTCTCACCACCCATAACATGCACGATGCAGAGGAGCTGTGTGACCGTGTCGCCTTTATCGTTGACGGAACCATTAAAGCAATTGACTCTCCCCATGCTCTGCGGAAAAGCGGTGCCGATACAGAAGTGGAATACAGTTTTTCGGAAAACGAAAAAGAGATAAGAAATATCTGTACACTCTCCGGTCTTGCCCATTCCCAGGATTTCCAGTCGGCGCTGAAAAAAGGCAGCCTGACAAGTATTCATTCAAAAGAACAAACACTTGAGGATATATTTATTGCGTTGACCGGAAGGGGGCTGCAATGAGACTCTTAAATGCCTTAAAAAACGATATTCGTTTTCAGATAAAATATGGTTTTTATTTTCTATATGCCTTTTTCAGCGCTGTGTACATTGCTGTGCTTTTGATCACCCCCCGGGAATATAAAAGTATAACCGCATCCCTCATCATTTTAACAGACCCCTCAATGCTCGGCCTTTTCTTTATGGGCGGGATCTGGCTGCTTGAAAAAGGGGAAGGCCTGCATGGTTTCTGGAGTGTTTCCCCTCTTCGGCCTGTGGAATATGTGTGGTCCAAATCCGTATCTCTGGCAGTTCTGTCAACGGTATCGGCTGACCTGATCGTTCTGTCTGCCATGAGAACCGGGGTGAATCTTGTGCTCTTATCCTTCAGTGTGTTCCTTGGCGCAGTTGTCTTTAATCTCATGGGATTGATGGCGGCATCCTTTGCCCGTTCAGTCAATCATTATATGATCATCGTTTTGCTTCCTGCTGTTTTGCTGTCAATGCCGCCGGTCCTCACAGCGTTTGGAATCACGCATCCGCTCTTAGAGATTTTTCCGGGAACGGCACTGTGGCATTTGATCAACCTTTCTGTCCACGGCTCCCGGAGTATCCATGGCCGGATGTGGATGAATCTTCTTATCTGGCTTGGCATCGCATTGTTTTTGGCTGACAAACGGATTGGAGCTGCTTTGGAATCAGAAGGAGGCGGAGGCACATGAAACATACAGGAAAACTTTTTAAAATCGGATTAAGACAGATAGCAAAAGACGGCATGCTGCTCGTTCTGATTCCGGCACCGTTTTTAGCCGGAATATTTTTTAAGTTTGCTATTCCATATATCAATACCATACTGATTAAAAAATTCGCCTTTTCCATCACGCCCTGGTATGGTCTGGTGGACGGTATGCTGATTTGTCTGACACCTATGTTTGTCGCAATGATATCTGCATTTTTGCTTTTAGAAGAGAGAGATGAGGGGTTAAGTGCCTTTTATCAGATTACGCCTGCAGAGGGCTGTTCCTATTTATTTGCACGTATCGGACTTCCCATGATATGGGCGTTTTTTATTACCATGGCAGTTGCTGCAGTGTTCAAACTTTCATCCTTTTCTGTTAAAGTCCTTCTGTCGAGTTCGGTTATCAGCAGTTTTACCGGTATCTTTTTAGCCATGATGGTGGTCTCCATTGCCGGAAACCGCGTTGAAGGTCTTGCGCTTTCAAAACTGATGGGGATCAGCTTTGCAGGGCTTATTTTAATATGGTTCATACCTGCTCCGTATCATTTCATAATGGCATTTCTTCCGTCTTTCTGGATTGGAAAATTGCTGCTGGACGGGGCAAGTCTCTTTTCCTTTGTGTTTGGTCTGCTGACCTGCTTTTTGTGGATTGTCTTTTTTACGAGGAGGTTTTTAAAAAGAGTTTAGGTAAAGAATTGACGAGTAAAACAAAATTAACATCTGACGGATTTGTGTCAGCTCTCTTTTTTTAAAAAAGCGCCTGCACTTTAGGATAAAGCTGATAAGGAAGTACCACACAAAACCAACTTAACGGCTGACAAACAGAGTTGCAACGAGGAACGGGCAAGGAGTCAACAGCTTCTTGCCCGTTCTTTCTGTCTTTATATGCTTGTGCTAAAAGGGCGAATGTTACGCAATAGAACGTCGTTTTCGGGGGTGGGAGTATAAAAACCCTTACCGCCTCATTTCTGCGCCAGCAAAGCCGCATAAAGCAAGGCTTTTTTGCGTCTGCTTCGTAACATAAACCCATGATATTTTGAGGGCGAAAGCACTTGTTGCTTTCGCCCTCTTGATTACCTGTAAAGCAGGGACAGGCAGTATTGCCAACGACGGCGACAGCCGTTTATTTTATCGTTGACAATGCTGAATGGCTCTGCTATCTCTCCGACAAATCGGAAATCTGCTATTTCATTTTTTCTTGGCACTCGCTACATTCTCTATCGTGGATTGATATAATTCCCCCACATTTTGAACAGGTATATTTCTCTTTCTGCTGTTCCATAAATGCTTCTAATCCCTTTTGTTGTACATATTCACTGTTCTCCATAAGGCTTGCCTGATACCTTTGGTTATAGCTTTTTTCGAGATTTTTTATCAGTTTGCATGGATAATCAGAACATTCAAAGCAATAGGTCAATCTTTTATCCTTAATACATTCTTTTAACTTGCATTTACGACAATGTTCTGGTTTTCCTTGGTCGCTTTTCAAACATCCAGCACATGGTTTTTTATGAAAGCAATGCTTATAACATACCTTACAGTTCATACCGCAAGGGGCAAACATTATCGTATCAATTTTTTCTGTTGACATTTTCATAAAGTCTTGCCCCTTTCCTTGTTCCAATTGCATCTCGCCAAATCGGAATTTAATCGACTTTTATAAGTCCTCTGTCAATGTAGCTCTTGACTGCCAAATCAATTGTTTCAATACAAGTGTATTTAGGCTGATACTCCAAAAGAGTTCTCGCCTTTTCAATGCTGAACACACCGCTTCTTACAATGTGATAGTATGTGTGGTCGCACTCTTCTGGACTACCCTCATACTGACACCACTCTGACCACGGAAGAAACTTGATTTTCGCTTCATGCCCAAAGTATTCATATAGATGCTTTGCAAAGCCATAAAGCGTGATATGAGTTGCTGCATCTGCATCGAAGGATTCTCCAAGTGCTTGATTTCTGTGCGTTATTGCTTTATAGAATACTTGAGCAACATCGTAACCATGTACATGATGAAGGATTTCTTGCCCGAAATTGGGGAGTGCAATTTCCTTACCGTCTGCAATGTCCTGAAACACCTTCATTGAGGTATTTCCCCATGGATTGATAATTGCCCAGCCAGGTCCCGATATTTGTCCTGGCATGATAACTGTTGACGGGAAACCATTCTGCCGATATTGTTCTTTTAGGTACATCTCACTGGCAAACTTATCTTTCCCATAATCATCCAATGGTTCCTTTCGCAAATCATCAGGGTCAAAAGGTATCGTCTCAGCCATTCCATGCGCCCAGCAAGACGAACAATATAGATAGTGAGACAGCTTTGTATTCTTAAATCCTTCGACTATTTTTCTTGTCTCCTTAATGTTAAAGTTCACCAAGTCAACAATGATGTCTGGTTCCATTGACTTCAGATTCTGAATAAAATCAACATCATTTTCTCTATCCATCTGTTCACGCTTAACCGTATGCCACGCAGGTGCATCCTCATATGGTGGTGTCATTTTTCGTGTGATGGCAACCGTATCGTACCCAGCATTCACCAGCATTGGAATCAAATAAGTTCCAATATGCCCTGATGCTCCTATAACTATAACTTTCATAAAGAAACCTCCTTGCTAAATTCATATTTTTTCATCCCGACAACTCGGAATTTGCATCATTACACAATGGTATCGCCTGCATCTCCAAGTACCTTCAATGATTTATCATAGTTTTCTTCTTTAACGAGAATATAATCCGTATTAAAAGTAGAAACAGCAAAAATACCAATCTTATTATCTGCCAATACAGCTGAAATTTTTGACAATATACCTATGAGAGAAAAATCAAGAACACCTTGTATTCTCATCATTTTCCATCCATCATCGTACTTCCGCAAATTCCCGTTTGTCGCTCTGTTTATGATATATTTTACCATACCTCTATGAACATTTCCACCACAACCGCCCTGTTCGCCTACTCATCTTGAGCAGGCGAATATTTTTTTGCTTTTTTCGCCTCAAGCTTTGGCAAAAACACAAAGTGTGGTGTTGTAGGTAGTAAGGAAAGAAATAATCTTTCTCAAATCTTTGGCAAAGCAGATGTTCAATCGTGGTAGAGAGAAAGAGAAAAATATTTCTCAATATCCTCAAAAACTTTGGCATTTTTCATTTTACGGTGGAGAGGGTATTGAAGGGGTTGGGGAATATCCCAACAAGCAAAATGCGGAGCATTTTTCGGAAAAGGGTACCCTTTTCCTATGCTTGCTGCGATACTTCTCACCCTTACCAAACTACAAAGGACGGGAAAGAAACGGAACGGAATATGAAAGATAAGAACAGTGATTTATTACCAAAACGGGGCAATCCGCTGAATAAAACGGTTACACACAAAATTGGCGGTACGTTCTATGAAATATCTACGGTTTGCGGCGGCGATGAACTGCTCTATGACAAAATGGAACGGCTCATAAAATCGGAAACCGTCACATCGCCTACTGACAGGGAAAAGAAAGTCCGATATAATAACGGTAGCAACCTGGTTGTCGGGCGTTCATTACAGGAGGAATGAACACATGACAACGACAAATTATCCCGACAATATTACAGCTTTATATGCCCATTTAAGCCAAGAGGACGCTTTGGACGGAGAGAGTAACTCCATAGCCAATCACTCACGAACGGTTTTGGAAACTATCCTTCGAGTATGAGGCGGAGCAGAAAGAACTGACAGAGTTTGTAAAGTCCGAGCAAGCGGCGGTCAACAGCTACGAACAGGACAAAGCCGACTTTGACAACTTCGCCGCCGTTATACGCAAGTATGTGGGAATACGAGAATTGACGCTCACCATCGTCAACGAGTTTGTGAAGAAAATCATCGTCCATGCTCCCGATAAATCCAGTGGGCACCGCCGCCAAAAGGTGGAGATTGTTTGGAACTTCATCGGGGAACTGAAACAGGACGAGGATAAGCAGACGATTGAACGGCAGAGAAAAGGCAAGACGGCATAGCCTAAGCTATGCCGTCTTGCAACATGATTAAATTACTTCCTTACGGGTGTTCACCATTCCAGCAAGCGCTTTTAAAGCGTATTAATTCATAACAGATATCACCGGCATAAGATATGAAATACATGGTACCCTTCTGTTCGCTTTTAAGCAAAACTTTATTATGCCAGCAGATGTCTCACCATCTCCCCATCAAAAACTACTTTTGCCACACGGTCCACTTCTATCTGATACAGCGCATTGGCCGCCATGTGCTCTGCTGCCTGTTCCAGGTCGCGGATACCTGTTGTGTCTGCATATTTTTCTATGACTGCGTCAACCGCCTCTGCAGTCACAACGCATTCCTTTTCCTGCAGGCCCATACGTTTCAGGACTTTTGGCAGGGCAAATTTTGAAAATATGATCTTCTTTTCCTCCGCCGTGTAATCCGGAATATCAATGACAGCAAACCTTGACATGAGCGGCGCGCTGATCTGCTCCTTATCATTGGCTGTAGCGATGGGATACACGCCGACTGTAGGGACCATACACTCAATATAGTTGTCTGTAAAGCCCAGATTGTCGAGAAGGGTCAGAAGCACATCCGCCGGATTTCCATTCCCCTTTCCGGAAGATGCTTTATCCAGCTCGTTGATAATAAAGACAAGATTGGATTCTCCCGCCATGGAAAATGCCTCCATAATGATTCCCGGTTTTGCATTTGCATAGATACGGGAGCTTCCGGTGAGCTGTTCCGGGTCGTTGATGGAACTCATATCCAAGGTGGTCCACGGCAGTTTTAAAATGCGGGCAACCGCATAGGCGATCTGGGATTTTCCCGTGCCCGCAGGGCCCACCAGCAGAATGCCGTATGCAGGGAGGGTATGTGTGCGGTTGATCTGTATGATCGTTTCCATGATCCGCTGCTTCACCCTTTCCATGCCGTAGAGCTCTTCATCCAGAATTCTGCGCGCTTCCTGAGGGTCAATGGCTTCAAAATAATTGTTTTTCCATTGAATATTCATCATAATGGAAAGTGCACGCTGCGCATGTCTGCGCTCCTCCGGGGAGACTTCATGGGAGCGTGCGACAGCAAGGTTTCTTCTGGCCCAGAGGCGTATATTATCAGGCAGAGTCTTACCCGCACAGGTCATAAAATCCGTTATGCTCTGCAGGCTGGTGAGCTTCATGCTGTCACCGGTCTCCTCCTGGTCCTCGTCCTCAATCTCCTCTGCAGGTGCACTGCCTGCCAGTAATCTTTCAATCATGAACTGAAGAAATCCATCCTCTGCGGAGAGCTTTGTCCCTCCTCCGAAAGCAATTTCCCGAATCTTGTAGACTGCATACCCGTCTTCCATGTTCTTGCCGGACAGGCGCACATTAATGCGGTTCTCACCCAGCCAGTGAAGGAGGCTTACAAAGCGGGCGTCTACTTTGAGAATATCTGCCGGTACCGTACCGTCCTCCTCTTTGAACTCAAATACCGTCTGCTTATCCTGATCTGCAAAGACACCACAGGAATGATGTTTCCATTCCCGTTTATGATTGTCCAGAAGCAGGATGGGCTTTTGGGGTGAAGCAGCGTTCTCATTGGAACGAAATACCGTGTATGTACAATGGAACTCATTACTCTTTTTGTCGTCTGAACTGTTGCTGAAATCAAATACTGGCATATTGGCACACTCCTTTTATTTTAAAACTAAAACACGTATATGGCGCGATATGTGGCAGAGACGGCTCTGCCCGTATGTAGTATACCTATTTTTCCATCTATTTACAAGCTCCTTTATACTGAGTCAACAAAAAAAGAGCGCCATTTTCTCTTTCCAAATGACGCTCTGTGTTCCAATCCTGACTCCTCAACAATATTTTATTCAGTTTTCCTCAAATAACCGTGCCTTCTTACTCCTTCTGTAAAGTACAGCCGCACTTGTTCCTCCGACAGCCAGCAGAATGATAGTATATATAAACATAAACACATATCCTCTGTTTCCATAGTGATCCAGCCAGAACCCAAACAGGGAATGCTGGAACAAATCCGGCGAGTAAGCAAGAGCCGCGTATAAACCCATTGCCGTACCGCTGGCCTGTCTGGCAACATTTGTTTCCGGAGGCAGTGCCAGACAAATATTGGTAAATAAGGTACACACGATTCCGGTAATAAGAGACACTGCCACCAGAACCCCCAACGGAACTTTTGCAGAAAAAAGAAGAATACATATAAGAAATACAATCAGCGCGGAAGTTCCGAATATTACCATTCTGGAGACATATTTCGTCTTCGTTGCAATCTTGCCCAGAATAGGGCTGAACAACCTTCCTCCGTATAGATTCAGCACTCCCAGCACTCCGGAAAATGTCACCGCAACGCCAAACACATCGTTAAAATACGGTACAAAATAAGACGTGGTCGCCATTGTTGAAAACATACAGAACCCGCATATGATCATCATCCAAAGCCCCGGCTCCTTCATAACCAATGCCAGCTGGGAGAAAGTAAACTTCTCATTCTCATCTCCCTCCGTATTCACATCCTCTACCTTCCTGAATATGAAAATACATCCCAGGGCGGATACAAATGTAAATCCCGCATAAACCCACACAACTGTTGAAAATGCAGGGACCTGTCCCACAGATTTTTCTGCGAGATTATATACATATAAAGAAGTAAAGTTGATTACCATATAGCCGATTGACTGTGCAAAAGAAAACATGCCAACCGATTCACCAACCAGATGCTCCGGCACTATCATACGGGGCAGTTTGAAAATAGATGGGTTAAACACAAAAAATGTAGTAACACCAAACAATCCCCATATAATATACATATTGATCACTGACGGTGCCAATGCCAGCCATACACTGAGAGCCGTGGTTCCAAGCAGCGATACAATAATACATTTTTTATAATCCAGTTTATCTGTGACAAAGCCTCCTATGAGGTTAAATATCACATTTCCAAATCCATACACTGACATGATCAGTCCAAGCTGTGTGTTTGTAGCACCGGTTGCCTTCATCATGGGATCGTAAAAAATCCCTTTGATATAGGGCAGCGAATAAGACGCCGCATAGCAGATGCCTGCAATCATCAATGCCCCAGTTACCCATCCCCCAAGACCTTTTTTCTTCATACATAAACCTCCCTTTTAGGGTTTCCGGCATAACACCATTAATCCATCCGCAGCTTTTACTCCTTTTCCCTCCGGATATACAAAAACTGGATTGATATCCATCTCCACCAGTTTATCCCTGTAATCTTCTGCCAGACGGCTCACAGATACCAGGCAGTCTGCCAAAGCTTTTATGTCAAGAGGCGACTGTCCCCGGTATCCCGCAAGCAGCCTGCTGCTCTTCAGGGAACTTATCATCTCTTCTGCTTCCCAGTGATTTATGGGGGCAGGATACAGGACTGCATCCTGGAAGATCTCTGTAAAGATACCGCCCATTCCCAGAAGGATCATTGGTCCCAGATTGGGGTCACAGGTAACACCGATTATCATTTCCAGACCTTCTTCCAGCATCTCCTGAACCAGTATGCCATTGATTTTTGCATCCGGGCGCTCTTGTTCTGCACGTTCCATGATACCTTGAAAGGCATTTTTTATCTCTTGTTCTCCCTGAATCCCAACACGTACTCCGCCTATTTCTGACTTGTGCAGGATATCATTGGATTCGATTTTCAAGACCACCTTTTTGCCCATTTCTGCCGCGCAGGCCGCCGCTTCTTTCCAGGTAACCGTCAGTTTTTCTTTCGGACATGGAATCCCATAATCTATAAAAATCTGCTTTGACTGATGCTCGGACAGTGCGATTCTGTCTTCCTCCTGTTTGTTCTGCAGTGCGGCAATTGTACCGGTACGGTTTTCAGCAGTTTTTAAAAATGCAGTGTAATCCATCAAATGCCGTATGACCCGGTATCCGTAATGCGGCGGCGGCAGTATGGGAACACCGGCAGCTTTGAGTTTTTCAAGAACCTCTTTCTCTCTTCCGGATTCAATGAGCGGAACTACAGCGGCCGGCTTTTCCGGATGTCGAATGCAGTAACGGATCAGACCTTCCAGGTAATCGTAAATTGTGATATCACTAATTTTCTCTGTTATCTGCAGAGAGGTTACCAGCATCTCCACCTGGGGATCTTCCATCACGATTTCTGCCACCTGTTCAAAGGTATTCCCATCACTTCCACCGGTTAAATCCATGGGATTCTGCGCTGTGGCAAAGGGCGGCAGAACCTTTTTCAGCCGTTCTGTGGTCTCCTCGGAAAAATCAGGAAGTTCCAGACCGTACAGGGAACCTGCGTCCGCTGAGATTGTTGTCTCCCCTCCTGATATATTTACAAATGCCAGACTGTTTTTTTTCCGGCAGTTTTGGGAGCGTTACAATTGCAGCACAGACAGAAAGAAGTTCCTCCAAATCCTCCACCCGGATAACTCCAAACTTCTTAAACAGCGCATCCGTATGCTTATCACATCCACTGAGATTTCCGGTGTGTGAGGCGGCAGCTCTGCTGCCTTTCTGGGAGCGTCCCGCTTTTAGGATAACAACCGGTTTTCTCTTTTCCACTGCTCTGTGCAGTACCTGCGCGAACTTTTCCGGCTTTTTTATTCCTTCCATATAAGCAGCTACAACTTCTGTATTCTCATCCTCCACCAGGAACTCCAGATAGTCCTCCATAGTCACAATTTTACTGTTTCCTGCGGATATCACATAGGAAAAGCTCCCCTTGGCACTCTCCATCAGCCCCATGCAGACTTGACCGCTCTGAGATACCAGGCCGATTTTTCCTGCACTCTCCCTGGCCTGGAACAGAAAACCAAAGGCAAAAACCCGGTCCACGAAATTTAAAAATCCCGCGCAGTTTGGTCCCATAACAGCAATATCCAAATCTTTTGCCTTTGCTGTCAATTCCTCCTCCATCCTGACATCTTCCGGCAGCTTTGTCTCACCGTAGCCGCTCGCAAAAACAACTGCGCCTTTTGCTCCTTGTTCAGCGGCTTCTTCCAATAATGCCGGTACTGTAGTTTTCGGTGTACAGATGACAGCAAGGTCTATTTTCCCCGGAATATCCGATATCTTCCGGTAGCAGGGAACGCCGAATACCCTGTCATTTTTCAAGCTCACAAGATACAGATCTTCCATCCGTTCCCTGCATTGTTCCAGAAACATTCTCGACGCGAAACCTGCCATCGTTTCTCTCTCCGTGGCTCCCACAATCACTATTTTCTGTGGGCGCAGCAGCTTATTCAGTTCCATTTCTTCCCCCGCTTTCTATGAATACAGTCTGTATCCTGCATCAAAAGCCGCTATATTGGCCGACAGATATTTTCCTTTGCCCTTTTTGTCGAAATAGGCAGCGATCGCAGCGGCAAGCTCCTCTTTTCCGAACATCCCTGTGGCCTTTTCCAGAACTCCCAGCATAACCAGATTGGCACCTTTGGAATTCTCTGCACCGGCAGATAATTCATTTGCCGGTACGGAAAGGGCCGTGATGTCCTGCCGTGTAATTTTGTCTGCCTCCACCATATCTCTGTTATACAGCAAAATTCCTCCAGGCTTTATCATATGCTCAAACCGTTCCACGGAAGGGGCATTCATGGCAAGCAGAATGTCCAGTTCATTGCAGTAAGGACTTCCAATCTCTTCATCCGACAGCTTCACATTGCAATTGGCTGTCCCGCCACGCATCTCAGAACCATAGGAGGGATACCACGTAAGATTCTGCCCCTTCCGGAAGCCCGCTTCTGCGAGGATCAACCCAGCGGTCAATACACCCTGTCCTCCAAATCCGGCACAAATTATTTCCTTATTCATAAGCTGGCATCCTCCTTCCCAATAAATTCTCCAACAGGAAATACGGGCATAATCGTATCTTTGATATATTTCGCTGCTTTCACCGGTTCCATTGCCCAGTTTGTGGGACAGGGAGAAAGCAGTTCCACAAGGCTGTATCCTGCTCCCTGCATTTGCTTTTCCAAAGCCCTTTTTATATACTTCTTTGCCTTTCTGATATTCGCCGCATCACAAAAGGAAGCCCTGGCCAGATAGGCGATATCCATTTTATTGAGAAGTGAAACCACATCCAGTGTGCCTCCTCCTTCTTCCATACTTTTTCCATGTATGGAAGAACTGGTTACCTGTCCCTGAAGTGAGGTGGGAGACATCTGGCCTCCGGTCATTCCAAACACACAGTTATTTAGGACAATTACAGTAATATTGTCATTTCTTCTTGCAGAATGGATTGTCTCGGCAATTCCAATAGAATAAGCAGCACCGTCTCCCAGATAGGCAATGACGGGATTTTGGGGCCTGGTAAACTTGACTCCCACTGCTGTGGGAACCGGTCTTCCATGTGCTGCCTCTATTGTGTCATATCTCCAGATATCAATGGGCATCCCTCCGCAGGCTACATCCAGTACGGCGATTGCTTCTTCCTCCCGCCCTAACTCCTGGAGCACTTCTCCGATCAAACGGATGGCAATTCCATGGCCGCATCCCGGGCAAAAAGAATGTCCGTCCGTATATGTTATTCTTTCCGGCGCCTTTACCATCATTTAAAACACCTCCCTCTCCATCTTTCCTTCTAATATCTGTACCGCTTTTTCAACAATGTCCATACTTCTCGGCACTTTTATTCCTGTCCCGTATGTATATACAGGGTATCGGCACTGCACAGACAGCTTTACATCCTCTGCCATCTGACCGGTAATACTCATCTCCACTGTCATAAACGCTCTGCAGTTTTCTCCCAAATCAGCAAATGCGTCCACAGGGTACGGAAAAATAGAAATAGGGCGGATGAGACCCAGACGGATTCCCTGTTTTCTTGCTTTTGAGACAGCTTCCTTACAGACTCTGGCACTGATTCCGTATGCTACTAGAATCAGCTCTGCGTCCTCAGTGAGAATACTCTCCCATCTCTGCTCATTCTTTTTCATTTCCTCATATTTCTCTCTCAGAAATGTATTGTAATCATCCATATAATAGAAAACATTTGTGATTTTCTTTGATTCCTGCCGGCCTTTGCATCCTTTTACAGTCCAGTCATCTCTGTCAATATCTACCTCTTCCTGCGGCGGCAGACACACAGGTTCTACCATCTGCCCGATTGCCGCGTCTGAAAGGATGATAACAGGGTGTCTGTATTTCTCAGCCAGAGGAAATGCCTGCATCATCAGATCCACACTCTCCTGAACAGATGCCGGGGCTAATACCAGAAGATGGGAATCTCCGTGTCCGTTTCCTCTTGTTACCAGCTTATAATCGCACTGTCCCTGGCTGATTTCTCCGATACCGCTTCCAAATCTGGCTACATCCACGATCACAGCCGGAATATCTCCTGCGATCAGATAGGAAAGCCCTTCCTGCATCAGTGAAAAACCGGGGCCGGAAGAAGAAGTCATGGCTCTGGCGCCTGCCGCTGCTGCTCCTAATACCATATTAATGGCTGCCAGTTCTGATTCGGACTGTATAAAGGTTCCTCCTGCCTCCGGCATCCGCTGGCTTAAATATTCCAGTATCTCATTCTGGGGCGTAATGGGATAGCCGCTGTAAAAACGGCACCCGCTGCGGATCATAGCTTCAGCCAGCGCTTCATTTCCCTTCATCAATACCTTTTCCATAGACTTTTGTCCCTCCTCTTCTCACTGTACTTTCCCGGAACAGATTTCAAATACATAGTCCGGACATACCGTGTAACATGTGGCACAGGCTACGCACAGTTCCTGATTGACTTCCACGACTTCATACCCTTTTTTATTTGTTTTTCCAGATCTGCTGACTGCCCCTTTGGGACATTCCTCTATGCATCTTCCGCAGGCTTTGCAGCGGTGAAGATGAAGTATTACTTTCTCCATAATTTCCTCCTCTGTCTACAATAAATTCTGCACCTGGCCCATTTTCCCTTCACAGTAATATCTCGCATTGTACGCTCCGATTTCCAGTGATATCCGGTATGCCTCATCCGAATAAAAGGCTGTATGCGGTGTTAAAATTACATTGTCCCTGTGCAGAAGCGGATTCTTAGTTAAATCCGGGGTTTCACTTTCCAGAACATCAAGCGCTGCACCTTTTACCAGCCCCAAATCCAGGGCCTGTACCAAATCTGCCTCTACGACAGCTCCGCCCCTGGCTACATTGATGAGAAACGGCTGTTTTTTCATCTTACGGAACATATCCATGTTCAAAAGCCCCTCATTATCTTCTGTCAGGTTCATATGTACACTGATGATATCCGAAATTTCCAGCAGTTCATCCAGCTCTGCCCGGTTCACATTCATATTGTCCATAACCTCTTTTGGCACATATGGATCATAGGCCACGATCTTCATTCCGAAACTCCGGGCTCTTTGCGCAACCGCTTTACCGATTTTGCCAAATCCGATGATTCCCAGTGTTTGCCCCTCGATTCTGTGCACTCCCATTTTCTGAATAGTTTCCATTTCCCATGCGTAGTCTTCCTCAATTCTCCTTCTCAGATAAGGGAAACGACGCTCCAGAGAAAGAATCAGAGCCAAAGTGTGGTCAGCCACTTCCTGTGTACAGTAGCCTGATACATTTGTCACAGCGATTCCCCTGCTTTTTGCATATTCTACGTCCACAAAGTTAAAGCCTGTCGTTTCCAGTGCAATAATTTTACATTTCTGCATTCTGTCAATTGCTTCTTTTCTGATAGGCGCGAAGTCTGAAATCACTGCATCTGCCTGGCTTAAAATCTCATAATAAGCATCTAAATGTTCCGGTTCATACACTGCCCTCAATATTTCCGCATCCGGGGGCAGGCAGTTGATCTCTGTCTGTAAATCTCTGTCTTTTGTTTCTGGAAATACTGTAAATACAACTTTCATTCTTCTTTACCTCCTTGTTTTCCTGCTGATTGAAATACTTTCAGTTTTGCTTTCTCTTCCGGTGTCTGTCTGCCCCAAATACTGATCGGGAAAAAGAGCAGCGCTGACACCGCAAGCCCGGGCCAGAAACTGTCTGTCTCAAAAATTTTCCCCCACTTAAGGGCATTGCCCAAAAACCAAAATAGTACGACTGCCAAAGAACAGGCCGCCGAATAAAAAGCTGCGCTGCTGTTCGCTTTCTTCCAGCACACTCCGAGAACGGTTGGAAGAAATAATCCGGCAGAATTAATCGTCAGTGCAATAAACAAAACATCAATAATATCCTGCCGGTACATTGCAAAAAGTAATGCCACAAATCCTATTCCAAAGGAACAGCACGTACTTAAATGTCTTATTTTTTTATCCGTCACATCCCGGTTGATATATCTTTGATAGATATCCTTCGTTAGATTTGTAGATGCTGTCAGCATTAAAATATCTGCTGAAGACATTATGGCAGCTATAATTCCTACCACTACAATTCCCCGCAGTCCCTGGGGAAATATATGGATGATCAAATAAGACAGCGCATTTCTGCTATCCGGCAGATCAGGCATAATAACCTTTGTACTCAGTCCTAAAAAGGTGGCTGACACCGCAATGATGAAAATTCCCGCAGCAGCCAGCAGAGAGCCTCTTCTGGATGTCTTCACATCTTTTGCCGCTATACACCGGGTATATCCATCCATATTTGTATAGAAGGAAAACAAGGTCGTTAATCCCAGTGCGATGATACTTGGCCACCCCCATGCTCCGAGATTCATATAGGAATCCGGCAATGACTGAATCGCTGATATACCGCCGTCCATATGCATAATGCTGAGCGGAACCCCGAGGATCACAATACCCAGAAGTAAGATTACGGTCTGTACCCAATCCGTGTAGGTGACCGCAAGGAGACCCCCGAAAGCAGTATAAAATGTGATCACTGCTGCAACTACGATCAATGAAACCTTTGTGTCCCATCCTGTCAGCGCACTTAATGTACTCCCTCCTGCCAGAAACTGACTCGCCACAAACCCGATCATACCCAGAATTGTACAGATGGTTGCCACCATTCTCGTTTTGGAATCGTATCTGCTTTCAATAAAATCCGGATATGTCAGTAAGTTCAATTTTGTACTCAGCCTTTTTATGGTTCCTGTAAACGTAAACGCAAAAATCACAAGACTGACTGCAATGACAACCACATACCAGACTGCCGTTATCCCCATGGAATACGCTCTCTCGGCAGTCCCCACAATAGAAGCACCTCCTATCCAGGAAGAAAGCCACAGACATGTAATGGAAAACACACCTGCTTTTCTGCCTGCCACAAAATAATCATCTGAATCCTGCTGTTTTTTACCGGAATATATACCTATAAAGAGCATACCTGCCATATAAAAAACAATAATACCGATATCCAAACCACTCAAAGGAATACCTCCTTCCGTTCACCAGCCCCGCGCGCGAACTGGTCATACCAGTTATTAAGTACATTATACACTGGTACGACCAGTTGTCAATAATTTTCAGATATCATTTTCTCTATTTGTAAAATATGCAGATTTTTGGCACGTATTTTTTGTATATTATTTACAATCCCTCCCACAACACCATTGATTTTTTTCTTATAAAATGATATTTTATTAGGTAAATGGTATTTCATGCCATCTTACGTTAAATGGTCGGAGGAAAACAAATGGAAAAAGAATCAGAACCGAAAGGTTATCAGATAATTATCAGTGAATTACAGAAAATGCTTGCAAACGGTGAATTAAAATGCGGGGATAAACTTCCCTCTGAACGAAATATGACCACTCTCTTTCATCTGAGCAGAACATCTGTCCGTGAAGCCCTTCGGGCAATGGAAATGATCGGGATTGTAGAGAAACGCCATGGGGAGGGAAATTATATTGTAAATAACGCGGAAAGTTCCCTGACAGATGTACTTTCTATTATGCTCATATTGAATGATGGAGCTCTTGATGAATTCATGGAATTTCGTAAATGGATAGAACTTGGGGCAGTCAAAAGCGTGATCGCTTCCTCTTCCGAAGAGGAAATCCTTTCTCTGGATGAAAAATTATCTGCCTATGCCGATTCATCCTCTGTCCATGAAAGGACTTTAAAAGATATTGATTTTCATAAGGCTATCGTTTGTTTATCCGGAAATCCTTTTTTTATTTCCATTTTTAATGCCATCTCTGCTCTTGCCGTCAATCATCTGGAAACCATCATACAGAGGCTTACGTCTAACGGAAAAGACAGTGCAAAGGTAGATTCTATTTATCAGGAACATGAAATGATTCTAAATGCCATAAAAAAAAGAGATTATACTATGGCGGAAAGATTTCTGGATTATCACATCCAGACTTTCACATAAAGAGTCTTCTCCGCTGTGTATCGCAGCGGCATAACTGTTCACAAGCTGCGATACACAGCATTGTGAACAGCGGCACCTGAAACCACATGGTATAAATACATGACGAAAATATTGGTAAAGACATTTCATTTTCTGCTTGACATTCCCCATTTTCTATGTTAATCTGTAATAAGTGTTTTGATAAAGCCTTGATTTCGCATATATCCGTAAGTCATTCTTTTATTCATGATTTACTGTTATATGCGTTTTTTGTTTTGTAAAATGCATATAAAAATTAGGAGGTATCTTTCATGAATAAAGGTACAGTAAAATGGTTTAACTCAGAAAAAGGTTTCGGATTTATTACAGGGGAAGACGGATCTGATGTGTTCGTACATTTCTCAGGAATTAATTGTGACGGTTACAAATCTCTTGAGGACGGCCAGGCCGTGACTTATGATTTGACCAGAGGAAACCGCGGCATGCAGGCCGTTAATGTGTGTGCTGCTTAAACCAGAATATCACTGCACTGTCTTATGAATACCTGGCTGTGATCCACAACAGCAGGTATTCGTAATCTGTATATCAATTAGTCAGAGCTATGATTGATGTTACAGCTAAGTCGGCGGGGTTTATTTTGTATTCCTTGCTGGCTCAACCTAAATTAACTGAATTTCACGATTCATTTATATATAAATTTTCTGCTGACAAAATTCTTATTTTCCAAAACTCCCCCATCCGTATTTTCCATCCCCTATCCAAACTTTTATGCAATAACAATATCAAACGATCTGCATATAATAAACCAACAAATAATGTTCAGGTACACATATTATGAACAATGACCCCCGCGGTACAATCATTCAGCAGGGCAATATTATGCGCATAGATAATGCATTGATTGAAGAGGTATTCTGTTTTAATAATTCGATCGGTCATATCCTTATCTCCTATGCCGTTCCCGAGGCAAATCAGACCACTTCCATACAGACCTTACGTCTGAATATAGGCAGAAACACTGTGATTCTGAATATGTTCGGACAGCGTGTTGACGCCTGTCAGCTTCGGCAGGGTATGTGGATAAATGCCGTATTTTCCTCACGGATGACGCGAAGTATCCCGCCCCAGGCCAATGCGTTTCTCCTTCTTGTCAGGAGAAATCCCCGCCCGCAGACCAATACCACGGATGGACGGATTGCTTCCATTGACCTGAGAAACAGGTTCCTCTTTACGGGAAATCCCAATGATATCAACAGCCAGATCCGGTTCACAGTCACGGACGATACTGTTATTCTGAACCGGTTTGGAAATCCCATCAGCCTTCGGGCGCTCCGCCCCGGGCAGATGGTCAGGATCAACCATGCCAATTTCCAGACGGCCAGTATTCCGCCTCAGACCACTGCCTTCCGGATACAGGTGATATAGGAAATCTTATGGACACAAAAAAAGCTGGCATCTCATACAGAAATGTCAGCTTTTTACTGCTCGCCTTTTTCATTATAATACAATTCCCAGCATCTCTATGAGAATCCCCCAGAACACACCTGTCCCATAAAGGATTCCAATGAGTCCCAGATTCTCTTTCATTCCTTTGTTCGTTCTGCAAAGCACCAGAACGCCCACTCCGGCTCCCACCAGAAGTCCTGCCATCATCTGTCCTGCTCCCAGGATTCCTGTCAGGTAGAGCTGTGTGATGACCACAGAGGAGGCGCAGTTGGGAATAAGGCCCACCAGTGCAGCCAGTAACACACCGATCATGGGTTTGCTGCTGATAAAGTAACCGATATTATGGCTGCCCACCAGCTCCACGCAGAAACCGATCCCCAGGGAAACCAGGAATATGAAAACCGTGATCTGCAGGGTGTGGAGAAAAGCAGATTTGATGATACTGCCGTTCTCACAGTGGCAGTGTTCGGATTCACACAGATCATGGATCTCTTTTTCATGGTGGTCCCTGTGTATATGTCTGTATTCTTCCCGCTCTCTTCTCTTCCTGCCGCCGAACCGCCATAATATGTCAATGGCAAATCCCGAGACAGCTCCCAGTACGATCTTCAGTCCCAGAATACGCAGGATTGTGCCTGCAGCCACGGATTCGGAGATAAAGATGGGCAGCATCTCATCTGAAGTGGAGAGAAAGATAGCCAGCAGTGTTCCTGCGGATATAACCCCGCCGGAGTAAAGACTGGCAGCGGCAGCGGAAAATCCGCACTGGGGAAACGCCCCCACAATGCCGCCTATAAGGGGACCAAAATGTCCCGACTTTCGCATAATCTGTTTCGATTTATTTTTTGTCTTATGTTCCAGGTATTCCATGACCAGATAAGTCAGGAAAAGGAAAGGAATCAGCTTCGCCGTATCCAGCAAAGCATCCAAAATCACGTCAAGTACCATTCATACAGCTCCCTTCCGCATCAGAGTTCATCACTGTGCCAGTTTCTAATCATAGCATAAAACCGGGACAAACTCAACGCCGGATTACTATATTTTACAGATATACCTAAAAACAGGCAGCGGCAGCAGAAATCCCGTGTCTTTCCGCTGCCGCTCTTTTTATGCGTTTTGATAACCTGTATATTCACTTGTATGAAGCAGTCTGTTTGCATTCTCCACCCGCTCTTTTGTGGGCGGTTCGATTCCCTGCAGGGGGTAGGGAATACGCATATCCTGCCATTTGAAAATCCCCAGTGTGTGATACGGCAGTACCTCAAAACGCTGTACATTGCCCAGGCTTTTAACAAACGCGTCCAGCCGTATCAGGTCTTCGTCATAATCGTTCCGCTCCGGCACAAGAACATGGCGAATCCATACAGGCTTCCGGATCTCTGCCAGATATCCGGCCATATCCAGGATATTTTCGTTGCTGCATCCTGTCAGGATCTTATGCTTTTTGCTGTCGATCTCTTTTATGTCAAGAAGCAGTAAATCCGTGACTTCCATAAGGCGGTTGAATTTATGGAAAAACGGCTCGTGCCTGGAAAACGGATTCCCGGATGTATCCAGAACCGTATGCACGCCATTCTCCTTTGCCTTGGTAAAAAGCTCCAGCAGGAAATCCATCTGCAGCAGCGGTTCCCCGCCGCTGACAGTGATTCCGCCCTTGTCTCCCCAGTATGCTTTATAGCGCAGTGCCTGCCCTAAAAGCTCATCTGCTGACATCATATCCATGGAACTGGTGCTCCAGGTATCCGGATTGTGGCAGAACTGGCAGCGCATTTTGCACCCCTGCAAAAAGATCACAAACCGGACACCCGGTCCATCCACGGAACCGAAGCTTTCTATGGAATGGATGGAGCCTTTTCTCAAACTAAATGCGCTCATGTGCGGAGCGGGCAATCACATCAAGCTGCTGCTCGCGTGTCAGGTCAATGAATTTCACCGCATAACCGGATACACGGATGGTAAAGTTGGCGTATTCCTCTTTTTCCGGATGTTCCATGGCATCCACCAGCTTCTCTATGCCAAACACATTTACATTTAAGTGGTGTGCGCCCTGGTCAAAGTATCCGTCCAGTATGTGGACCAGATTGTTGATCCTCTCCTCCTCGGAATGTCCGATGGCGCCCGGATTGATGGTCTGTGTGTTGGAAATTCCGTCAAGTGCCCACTCATACGGAAGCTTGGCAACAGAGTTTAAGGAAGCCAGAAGACCGTTTTTCTCAGCACCGTAGCTTGGATTAGCTCCCGGTGAAAGGGGTTCTCCTGCTTTTCTGCCGTCCGGAAGAGCGCCAGTAGCCTTGCCGTAAACCACATTGGATGTGATGGTCAGGATTGAGGTTGTGGGCTCGGAATTGCGGTAGGTGGGGTATTTTTTCAGCTTCTCAAGGAATGTGTGGAGCAGCCAGACTGCAATATCATCCGCCCGGTCATCATCATTTCCGTAGCGCGGAAAGTCTCCTTCTGTCTCGAAATCCACAGCCACGCCTTCCTCATCGCGTATCACCTTCACCTTGGCATACTTTACAGCAGACAGGGAATCCACCACATGGGAAAATCCTGCGATTCCTGTTGCAAAGGTTCTGCGGACATCGGTATCGATCAGTGCCATCTCCGCTGCTTCATAGTAATACTTGTCATGCATGTACTGGATCAGGTTCAGAGTATTTACATAGAGTCCTGCCAGCCAGTCCATCATGATCTCATATTTGCGGATCAGCTCATCATATTCCAGATATTCGGAGGTGATCGGTTTGTATTCCGGTCCAACCTGCACTCTTGACTTCTCATCCAAACCGCCGTTGACAGCGTATAAGAGGCATTTTGCCAGGTTTGCCCGGGCACCGAAGAACTGCATCTCTTTTCCTGTCTGTGTAGCTGATACACAGCAGCAGATGGAGTAATCATCTCCCCATACAGGGCGCATCACATCATCATTCTCATACTGGATGGAACTGGTCTCCACAGAGATATAAGCAGCATATTTCTTGAAGTTTTCAGGCAGCCTGGATGAGTAGAGGACCGTCAGGTTCGGTTCCGGCGCAGGTCCCATATTCTCCAGTGTGTGAAGGATTCTGTAGTCCGTCTTTGTCACCATGGAACGGCCGTCCTGTCCCATACCTGCCACCTCCACGGTAGCCCAGACCGGGTCGCCGGAGAAGAGCTGGTTGTAAGAAGGAACGCGGGCAAATTTAACCATTCTCAGTTTCATGATAAAATGGTCAACCAGTTCCTGTGCCTCTTTCTCTGTCAGCATGCCATTTTCCAGATCCCTCTGAATATAGATATCCAGGAAGGTTCCCACACGGCCCACGCTCATGGCAGCGCCGTTCTGTGTCTTGATGGCTGCCAGATAGCCGAAATACAGCCACTGGACTGCTTCTTTGGCATTCTCGGCCGGTTTGGAGATATTGTATCCATAGCTTTGAGCCATTTTCTTCATATCGGCCAGAGCGCGGTACTGCATGGTGATTTCCTCTCTCTGACGGATGATCTCATCTGTCATGATACCGCAGCCGCAGTTATCGTAATCTTCTTTTTTCTTTTCCATCAGGAAATCAATACCGTAAAGTGCCACTCTTCTGTAGTCACCTACAATACGGCCGCGGCCGTAGGTATCCGGAAGTCCTGTGATAATCTTGTTATGACGGGCTTTTTTCATCTCCGGTGTGTACGCATCGAAAACACCCTGATTATGCGTTTTGTGATATTCTGTAAAGATTTTATGAAGTTCCGGAGCCGGTGTGTAGCCATTGGATGTGCAGGAATCTTCCGCCATTTTGATACCACCGTAAGGCATAAATGCCCTTTTCAGCGGTTTGTCGGTCTGCAGCCCCACTACCTTTTCCAGGTCTTTTAATTCTTCACTGATATAGCCCGGCCCATGGGAAGTCAGTGAGGATACGGTTTCCGTATCCATATCCAGAACGCCGCCTTTTGCACGCTCCTCTTTCTGCAGTTTTGAAAGTGCAGACCAGAGTTTTTCCGTAGCTTCTGTGGGTCCTTCCAGGAAGTCCTGGTTTCCTTCATACGGCGCGTAGTTGTGCTGGATAAAGTCACGTGTGTTGACTTCTTCCTTCCAGATTCTACCTTTAAATCCATCCCATTGTTTGAAGTTATTCATCTTTGCAAGTCCTCCTTCTAAGACAATAATTGTGTCGGAAACTGTACTGTAATGTGACCGGACTCATTAAAAAAAGCCGGTCCTATCCAGACAGCTTCTGCCCAGACGGTCGGCTAAATCAACGTTATACTCCCTGTGGTTCATTCCACTTCCGCCAGTCATATAACACTTGTAGTATAAAGCATTTTTTTAAGAATTGTCAATAAAAGGAATAGAACTTTTATGTTCTTTTTAGTATACATTGCTGCAGAAAAGATTACTTATTACCGGAATGGATAGCCATTTGCAAAAGGCGGTAATCTGTACATGTGGTTCAAAGGACCGCTGCCCGCACCCAGATCAAGTCCATCCTGCAGCGCACCGGTCAGATAATTTTTTGCGTTCTTAATTGCTCTTTCCAGGGCGTATCCGGCGGCAAGATTGCAGGCAATAGCCGAGGAAAGTGTACATCCTGTTCCGTGTGTATTTGGATTTTCTATCCTCTTTGAAGAGAACCAGATGTATTTTCCTTTCTCATACAGCAGGTCATCAGCTCCATCTGCCAGATGTCCGCCTTTTAAAAGGACAGCGCCGGAACCGTAACACGCTATTTTTTCTGCTGCCCGCTCCATCTCACACGGTGTACTGACAGAAAATCCGCAGAGTGCCTCCGCCTCCATAAGATTTGGTGTCACCACTGCTGCCAGAGGAAAAAGCTCTTCTTTCAGAGCTTCCTGCGCATCTTTGGACATGAGTCTGCTGCCGCTTGTGGAAATCATGACCGGGTCTAAAACTACATCCTGTACCTGGTATGTTCTCAGCTTTTCTGCAATCACACGAATAATCTTTTCATTGGGTATCATACCGATTTTTACTGCATCCGGACGAATATCCGTAAAAACACAGTCCATCTGTTTTGCCACAAACTCCGCATCTGTTTCCCGGATGCCGTATACGCCTGTTGTATTCTGTGCCGTGAGAGCTGTGATCACACTCATGGCGTACATTTTGTGAACGGTTATTGTCTTAATATCCGCCTGTATCCCGGCTCCTCCGCTGCAGTCCGAACCGGCGATCGTCAATACCTTTTTCATCTGTTTTTCCCCCATTCTTCCCAGCTTTCAAGATAAATATCTGCCAGTTTCAACAGTTTTTCTCTGTCCTTTTCCGAATAAAAATCGCGTATAACTGCCACTGTAAACCCGGATTTTTTTGCTGTCTCTGCGGCAAAATATGCATCTTCAAACACCAGAGTTTCTTCTTTTTTTGTACCTAAAATCCCCATCGCCAGCTCATAAATGCGCGGATTTCTTTTGCCTGCTCCGGCCTCTGTACAGGTGAGAAGGCCGGTAAAATATCCATCAATCCCATTATTTTTAAGAGCTGCCTCGATCAGAGGTCTGTCCGTAGATGTGGCAATGCACATTCTGACATTACGGCTCTTTAAATCCTCCAGTACCTGCAGAACGCCCGGTTTTATCCGAATCACTTTTTCATAACAGTCATATATCATCCTGTTGAATTCGTCAATGATCTCATCGCGTTCCAGGCGGATCCCGTAACTGCTGCGGAAATACTCTGCGGATTCCTCCATGGTCATGGTCTCCAGCTGCTCCTTCGTATCCTCCCCGGGTCTGATTCCTTTCCGCCTCAGATAGATTTCCCCTGCCCGGTCCCACAGCCCCATAGAGTCGAACAGCGTACCGTCCGCATCGAAGACAGCCCCTTTTATTTCTCTCATTTTTCTGTCATCTCCTTCGCCAGAGCCAGCAGCTCCTCACAGGCTTTTCTGATATCCGGCTGTCCGTAGATACCGGATATGACAGACACTCCGGCGGCACCGCTTCCGGCAAGCTGCATCAGATTCTCTTTCTTGATCCCTCCGATAGCCACAACGGGAATGGATACAGCCCGGCAGATTTCCTGCAGTGTTTCCCGGGATATCACATCTGCATCCTCTTTTGTAGAGGTAGAAAATACCGCGCCGACTCCCAGATAATCCGCGCCCATTTTTTCAGCCTGCAAAGCCTGCTCCACGGTTCTTGCAGAGACGCCTATGATCTTGTCAGGGCCCAGTTTTTCCCTGGCGCTTCCCGCCTCCATATCGCTTTGTCCCACATGTACCCCGTCCGCGTCCACAGCCAGCGCAATACCCACATTGTCATTGATAATAAAGGGCACGCGGTAGCTGGCCGCCAGCGCCTTCATGTCCTTTGCCTCGCGCAGGAACTCATCATCCGGCATATCCTTTTCCCTGAGCTGCAGAAGCGTGATACCTCCGTCCAGGGACGCCTTAACCTGTTCGTAAAGTGTCATTTCCCCCACCCAGGACCGGTCCGTAATGGCATACAAAAGCAGGGCACGCCTCACCAACTCTCTCTTCTCAACGCAATTCATATTTTGCTCCTCTCTCCAGCTCCCGGCCGGTCAGTTTATATACTTCATCGATCAGGTGATTCCTGCAGCCTGCGTTGCCGCTGTTCTCCTCTGCCATTTTCTCATATGCCTTCTCCCCGCACAGGCCCATGGTGATGACAGCAGCAGCCACGGCCTCCAGCTTTCTGTCAGGATTGGCAGCCAGATAGGCTGCGGTGAGGGAGCTTAACATACATCCGCAGCCAGTGATCTTTGCCATGACGGGATGCCCGTTTCTGATTATGTATGTGTTTTTTGTATCTGTCACAATATCCACTGCGCCGCTTATGGCGATCACAGCTCCTGTCCTTCCTGAAAAGTCTCTGGCCAGCGCTATGGTCTTTTCCAGATTCTCCTCTGTCACAGCATCCGCTGCGTCGGCATCCACACCTTTGGAGCTGTTTCTGCCTCCGGAAATGGTCTTGATCTCAGATATATTTCCCCGGATGGCAGTAAATGGAATCTCTCTGAGCAGCTCTTCTGCTGTCTCCCGGCGGTATGTGGATGCGCCGGCTCCCACAGGGTCAAGCACAATGGGGCGGCCAAAACCCGCAGCACTTTTTCCGGCCAGAAGCATGGCTTTTACAGAGCGCGGATGGAGAGTTCCCATATTGATATTTAAGCCGTCGCAGAGACGCCCCATCTCCTCTGCTTCCTCCTCCCCGTCCGACATCGTCGGGGAAGCGCCGCAGGCCAACGTAATATTGGCGCAGTCATTTGCAGTTACATAATTGGTGATGTTCTGAATCAGAGGCGTTCTTTCTCTGACATTTTCCAGTATTTCTCCCAGCATTTCTGTTCTCCTCTCTGCATCCTGACAGGGCCGCCGAACACAAAAAGGGAGACGCCAACACGTCTCCCGGAATCGTCCTTCTCTCCCTACGCTGGCATTACCCATATCAGGTTAAAGGGTCGAAGTTGATTACTTCCTCTCAGCCTGCCGCTACAGGCTCCCCTGATGAATTAACTGACTATAAGAATACCACACCTGCCTGTATCTGTCAAATACTCCCTGTCTATCCTCATTTCTTCTCCAGCCCTCTGCCTGTGAGTTCATAGATGGTATCGCACACCTCCTCCATATATTTCCTGTCATGGGAGATACTGATGACTGCCCCCTCAAAATCAGCCAGCAGTTTTCGGATGACCGGCCCGGAGAGCGGTGAAAAGTTTCTGGTCGGCTCATCCAGAAGGAGCACATTGCTGCCGTCCAGGCTCATTTTCAGAAAGAACAGCTTTGCCTTTTGTCCGCCGGAAAGCTGGGAGATGCAGTGGTCCATCTCATCCGCCGTGTATTTCATACTGCCCAGATAGGTGCGTATCCTGCTGATTTCTTCTTTGTCACCCGTCTTCTCAAGAAATTCCGGCGGAGTCCTGCTGCCGTCCATTTTTTCCTCATAGTTCTGCGGCATATAAGCGGCCCGGATATCGGTACGCCCCTCCATGGTTGCAGCAATTTTTTTAAGAAGTGTTGTCTTTCCCGTACCGTTTGCCCCGGTAATGCAGATTTTTTCCGGTCCTTTTACAGTCAGATGAATCTGTGTTGAGAGCAGCCTGTCTCCAACCGCGAGTCTGTCGAGAGAATACTCCAGCACTGTCTTACCGTTTGGAATGGAGGTGCCCTTTTGAAAACGGATAAAAATGGCATCCTCTGTCTCGGGTATCTCCGTCCTGTCCTCCGCCTCCCTCTGATACCGGCGTTCCATGGCTTTTACCGCATGCATTTTCTTTTTCAAAAGCTTGCCTCCGTGAGGATTCTGCCGGCTGATATTTCTCTGATCACTCTCCACTTTCTGCTGGATCCTGCGGAACCGTTCCTCCTGTTTTTCAGCTTCCTCCCGCTCTTTTCTTGCGATGCGTTCCTGATTGGCGAGCCCTCTTGCCCTGTTTTCCATATACGTTTTGTAGTCCATCTTTGCCACCGTGTACCTGGGCTTTGTCTTTCTGTTGATCTGCTCCAGATGAATGATGACATTGGCTGTGCGCTCGATCAATGTCTCATCATGGGAGATATAGAGGATGGGAATATGACTGCTGTTCATAAACTGTTCCATCCACTCCAAAGTCCTGATATCAATGTCATTGGACGGCTCATCCAGCAGAAGGATATGGGGATTTCCCATGAGGATTCCCGCCATCTGCAGCTTGATTTTCTCTCCGCCGGAGAGCTCTCCCATCTTCTGCTGGGAATAGTAAATATCCGCCGGTATTCCAAGCTCCCTGCTTATCTTTGACAGCTCTTTGGGGGACATATTATAAAAGTCTGATTCTTCCGTGAAAAACTCCCAGATGCTTTTCTCCCGATTCCGCTCTTCCAGCTCCTGGGGCAGATACCCTGCCTTTATGTGGTTTTTGACAATCTCCCCTGTATACTCTGCGTAGGAGTCCACCAGAGCCGGGTCATAGATAAGCTTTAAAAGGGTGGATTTTCCGTTTCCCTCCTCACCGATCATGACTGCCCTGTCCCCCTTGTTCAGTACAAAAGAAAAATCCTCCACCAGGGTTCTCATATCTTTTTTATGTGTAACAGTCAGATTCTTAATCTGCAGCATTATGCATACCTTCTTTCCTGATATAAAAAGAGCCTGCTTCTCCACCGGAAAAACAGACTCTTAAATACGCGCACCCATATCGGGTTCGCTGAAGATATCATCATAGGGATACCATTCTCCAGTCAGTCTACTCTCCGGCAACGAAAACAGACCTGCTGTGCAGGTAATGCTCTGTCTTCCATGCTCCGAATCATAAACTACTGAATCATCCTATCCCTCTTTTCTTTTTCATTCTTTAAGCAGAATACTCTGCAGATTTCATTCTATATTATGCAGTACGCCCTGTCAAGCGTCATTTTCACTGTATACCCTGAAGGAGCGTTTTCCTGCCCGCTTTGCCTCATACAAGGCCTCATCGGCACGCCGGTACATCTCCTCATAGGAAAGCTTACTGCCGGTCTGGTAAGATACACCTGCGGACAGAGTCACATTGTACTGCTCCACGCTCTCGTCCTGCAGCGTGTATGTGACAAGCTGCTGCAGCCGTTTCAGACAGACGCCCTTATCCCTGACATCCTCCAAAAATACCATAAATTCATCTCCGCCGATACGGGCACAGATATCATTTTTCCGGAAAGTGGACTGCAGGGCACAGGCTACCTGCAGAAGAATGTTGTCGCCAAAGGGATGCCCGTAGGTGTCATTAAGCATTTTAAATCCGTCCACATCCAGCATGATCATCATACAGGAGGTGGTCTGTTCCATACTTTTCAGCCGCCGTTTGATAAGCCGCTCCCCTGACCTGCGGTTGTAAATACCGGTCAGACAGTCCTTTTCCGCTCCCTGTCGATAGTAAATCTCCCGCATGGTCTGCTCATGGGTGTCCAGCATTCTGCCGATTTTTCTGTCAAAGCCGCCGTCCTTCCCCTTAAAATGTGCGATCTGGCATCTGGTCCACAGGTTATTGCCTTCCCCGTCCACCATGACCACATCCTGCTCTTCCTTGTCAAAGCTCTGTTCCTCCATGGGATAACTGTGCACAAAGAGCTTCACCTCTCCCTTTTTCTCACAGTTTTCACACATAAAAGGAATGAAATCCTTCTTCCTGGGCGGTCTTCCGAAGCGCTGCTCAAAGCAGCCATAGACATCAATGGTACAGTCTTTGCAGTGTATGTCAAAATCCACATCATTTGCCAGCGTGGTGAGTACCCTCTGCAGATGATCCCTGCGGTTCACCAGCTTCCGCAGCCTGATTTTTTCTGTAGCATCCACGAGAAAGACGTAAAAGTAATACTTTCCGTTCTCCTCCTCCACCAGGCGTCCGTAGTCCTCCACCCACAAAACCGTTCCGTCCTGGCAGCAGATTCTGTATTCCACATAATCGTATGTGTCTGACGCGATCTGCGCCATGATCTCGCTCTCCACCCGTTCCAGATCCCCGGGATGCACCATTCCCCGGAAGGAACCGCCTGTAAGCGCCTGGAAAGCCTCCATATCCCTGCACCGGAAAAGTTTTAATACGTTCTCATTGACATAGGTGATCTTCTCGTCGCCATCAGCCTCATAGATAAAAAAGCCCCCCGGCATACGGGACAGATACTTTTTTGACGGTTCCGGCACTGACGGCGTATCAGGCACAGATGGCATTTCCGGCACTGACGGCGTTTCTGACTCAGACGGCTTTTCCGGCACAAACGGCTTTTCCGGCACAAACGGCTTTTCCGGCTGCCATCCCCGGCATACATCGATCCATTCCCGGCTGCCGGCGTATTTTTCCAACTCGCCCGGCGTCAGCTCTATGGCGCTGCTGGCACTTCCGCAGGCCGGAAATACTGTCTTAAATCTCTTCAGGGAAATATCTAAAAACACCTGTACATCAGCCGGAATCCCGAAGGGGCATACTCCGCCCACTGCATGTCCTGTCCTTGTTTCCACCTCATCGGGAGAAAGCATTTTGGCCTTTGTATGAAAATAATCCTTGAACTTTTTGTTGTCCACCCTGGCGTCCCCTGCCATCACCACAAGGACCGTCCTGCCGTCAACCAAAAAGGACAGGGTTTTGGCAATGCGTTCCGGTTCGCATCCGGCAGCCTTTGCCGCCAGCTCCACGGTAGCTGAGGACTGGGAAAATTCCATGATCCGCTCCTCCATGCCAAAACCTCTGAAATACTCCTTTACTTTTTCAATTGCCATTTCCGCACCTCTTTTTTACAGACCGAGCTTTTCCATCCACTCTTTTTCCTTAAACCCCGTGACAACAAAAGATTCTCCCACCAGCACCGGACGCTTCACCAGCATACCATCCGTGGCAAGCAGGTCAAGCTGCTGCTCCTCGCTCATTTCCGGCAGCTTATCTTTCAGTTTCAGCTCCTTGTATTTCATACCGCTGGTATTAAAAAAACGTTTCAGGGGCAGACCGCTTGCGTGATACCAGGTCTCCAGCTCCTCCCTGGTGGGATTCTCTTCTATAATATGGCGGTCCTCAAACTCTATCCCCTTCTCTATAAGCCATTTCTTTGCCTTCTGGCAGGTGCTGCATTTTGGATACTCTATAAATAACATATGTGTAATGCCTCCTTTTTATGGTTCTAGTTTATCATTATACTTTCACGCTTTCAACTACAAAAAACCTTCTTTGCCTTCTCTCTTTGTATTTTATTCAGTACTTTTTTAATCCAGATTGACAACAGGCTATTGGCTGTGCTATTTATATAGCATAGGTTACATTTTGTATACAATATACAATTTGGGAATATCTGGTAACCTTTTTCTTCGAGGCTGCTGCACATATTTTTGTCAGCTTTGATTCATGATTACAGCAGGAGGTAAATACTTTATGAGAACAGAATGGAAAAGCTTTACAGGCGGTGCCTGGGAAAAAGAGATCAATGTGCGGGACTTTATCCAGCAGAATTATACACCATATAAGGGAGACGGAAAGTTCCTTAAAGAGGCCACAGAGGACACCAAAGACCTGTGGCAGCAGGTTCTTGCCCTTATGAAAGAGGAGCGGGAAAAGGGCGGGGTTCTGGATATGGACACCAAAACCGTCTCCACCATCACTTCCCATGGCCCCGGATACCTGGATAAAGACAAGGAAAAGATCGTGGGCCTGCAGACAGACAAGCCACTGAAACGCTCCATGCAGCCATACGGCGGTATCCGTATGGCAGTCAAAGCCTGCGAGGACAATGGCTACCGTGTGGACCCTGAGGTTGTGGAGTATTTCACCACTCACAGAAAGACGCACAATGCCGGTGTGTTTGATGCCTACACCCCTGAAATGCGTGCCTGCCGTTCCAATCATATTATCACCGGACTACCGGATGCCTACGGCAGAGGGCGTATCATCGGCGACTACAGAAGGGCTGCCCTCTACGGTGTGGACCGCCTGATCGAAGAGAAAGAGGAAGAAAAAGCCACCACACGCAGCATTATGTATTCCGATGTTATCCGTGAGCGCGAAGAACTCTCCGAACAGATCCGCGCGCTGAAAATGTTAAAGGAACTGGCCCGCATTTACGGCTGCGACATTTCCAAACCCGCTGAGAATATTCTGGAGGCCACACAGGCACTTTACTTTGCCTACCTGGCAGCCGTGAAGGAACAGAACGGGGCAGCCATGAGCCTTGGCCGCACTTCCACGTTCCTGGATATCTACGCAGAGAGGGATTTAAGAGAAGGGACCTTCACGGAATCCCAGATTCAGGAGATCATTGACCAGTTTATCATGAAGCTCCGCCTTGTCTGCTTTGCCCGCACCCCTGACTATAACCAGATCTTCGCGGGAGACCCTACCTGGGTGACAGAATCCATCGGCGGCATGGGACTGGACGGCCGTCCTCTGGTGACAAAAATGTCCTTCCGTTACCTTCATACCCTGGACAACCTGGGTGCTGCTCCGGAACCGAACCTGACTGTTTTGTGGTCCTCCGGGCTTCCGGAAAGCTTCAAGGAATACTGCGCCGAAATCTCCATCCGTCACTCTGCCATCCAGTATGAAAATGATGATATCATGCGCCCGGTACACGGGGATGACTACGGCATTGCCTGCTGTGTATCCTCCATGCGCATCGGCAAAGAGATGCAGTTCTTCGGTGCCCGTGCCAACCTGGCAAAATGTCTGCTCTATGCCATCAACGGCGGTGTAGATGAGGTTTCCGGACAGCAGGTAGGCCCAAAATTCCGCCCTGTCACATCTGAATATCTGGATTATGACGAGGTGATGGAAAAATACAGAGACATGATGAAATGGCTGGCAGGTGTCTATGTGAACGCTCTGAACATCATCCATTACATGCATGACAAATACAGCTATGAACGCCTGCAGATGGCGCTCCATGACAAGGAAGTACGCCGCTGGTTCGCCACCGGAATCGCCGGATTTTCCGTTGTGGCGGACTCTCTCTCCGCCATTAAGTATGCCAGAGTAAAGCCGGTCCGCAACGAACAGGGAATCGCTGTTGATTTTGAGATTGAAGGAGATTTCCCCAAATACGGAAACGATGATGACCGGGCAGATGAGATCGCCCAGGAGGTGCTTCATACCTTTATGCAGTATATCAAAGGCAACCATACGTACCGCGGAGGTGTCCCCACCACATCCATCCTGACGATCACCTCCAATGTGTCCTACGGCAAAAACACCGGCTCCACCCCGGACGGCAGAAAAGCCGGAGAAGCCTTCGCCCCGGGTGCCAATCCCATGCACGGACGTGATACCAACGGCGCGGTCGCATCCATGGCCACGGTTGCCAAAATGCCGTTCATGGATGCCCAGGACGGTATCTCCAATACCTTCTCCATCGTACCGGATGCCCTGGGCAAAAACGGAAATGCAGAGAAAAATCTGGTGGCACTTTTGGATGGATATGCGGCAAAAGGCGGGCATCACCTGAACGTAAATGTATTCAACAGGGACACACTTCTGGACGCACAGAAACACCCGGAAAAGTATCCGCAGCTCACCATCCGTGTATCCGGTTATGCTGTAAACTTTATCAAGCTGACCAAAGAACAGCAGGATGAAGTGATCTCCAGAACCTTCCATCAGAATATATAAAGGAAAGGCAGGTGTCCACATGAAAGGATATATCCACTCTCTGGAAAGCTTCGGAACCGTGGACGGCCCGGGAGTCCGCTATGTGGTATTTTTCCAGGGCTGTCCCATGCGCTGTCTGTACTGCCACAATCCTGATACCTGGAACCCCGGGGAGGGCCGGCTCATGGACACAGAGGAGATCATAGCCTCCGTGAACCGGAACCGTGCCTTCTATTCCACGGGCGGTCTTACCGCCACAGGGGGAGAGCCGCTTCTGCAGCTTTCCTTCCTGACAGAGCTGTTTGAAAAGGCAAAGGCACAGGGTATCCACACCTGCCTGGACACCTCCGGTGTTACCTTCCGAGGCGGCAGTTCAAAGTACCTTGGGAAGTTAGACCGGCTCCTAAAGTCCACGGATCTGGTCATGCTGGACATTAAGCATATCCACGATGAAACCCACAAAAACCTGACTGGGCATTCCAACAAAGATATCCTTCAGTTCGCCGGATATCTGGATGCGCACCGGATTCCCCTCTGGGTCCGCCATGTGGCGGTTCCCGGCATTACCTGTGACCGGGAATCCCTCCGTTCCCTTGGAAAATTTCTCGGTACCCTTAAGAATCTGAAGGCCGTGGAGGTTCTTCCTTATCACTCCATGGGGAAAATCAAGTACGAGAATCTGGGACTTAAATATCCTATGGGCGATACAGAAGAGGCAACAAAAGAGGATGCCAAAAAAGCATACGAAATCATTCTGGACGGAATGGAGAGCGTGACCCATACCAGGTTCGTCTCCCATTTCACCTGACACTTTGACCCGCCGGATTTTCCTTCTCCGGCGGGTTTTTTGCCGCTTTCTCTGCCGACACCTCTCGACTTTTTCTGCAGATTGTATTATACTTTGATATAAAGCTGCATATCAGCATAACCTGCTTATGCAGAACAGGGGGATTTTTATTATGAAACTGAGTATGTGGATGATAGCCAACAGGCTCAAACCGCTGAATCCTGAGTTCCAGATCAGCGATGGTTCGCCTGCTGTTTTAAAGAGTGCCCGGCGTGCCTATGCCACCAACTGCGTTTATGTGTTTCCCAGCGGAAACGACGTTATCTGCCAATGGGAAAACGACACCATCAGACTGAAAGATATACAATTTGACGAAGCCTTTGAAATCATTCAGGGCATCTTTGATTTTTATGAGGACTGGGATGCCGCCATCGTCTCAGCCGCGGAACAGGGGGATTACCAGAAGATCCTGGATGAAAGCTGGCACTGTTTCCACAATCCCATGGTCCTGCTGGACGCCAACTGCAATGTTCTTGCATACAGCCAGCAGTATAAAGAGGTTTATGTGGACGAGGAGTGGGCACACCTGATGGAATACGGCTGCAGCTCCATTGACAGCATCCGTTTTATGAGACGTGACTGCACGGACCAGAACTTTTTTAATGTGGGAGCCACCAAATATCATTTTGACAGGAAAGCACTCTCTGACTGCCTCTCATCATTTATCTATTATGACCGTGCCCAGTGCGGACGGATCACCTTGGTGGAACGAAACCGAAAGCTCAATACCGGGGACTGCCAGCTTCTGGACCATATCACACGGCTTCTTGCTGTTTCCATGGGAAAAGCAGGGCCTGCCGCGCCTCCGGATGGTGACCATTACAGTGTGTTCCGAGATCTGATCAAGGGGATTTCCGTCAGTGACAGAGAGCTTGGACGGCAGTTGGAAGTCAATGACTGGTCCACAGAGGATACCTACGGCCTCTGGGTGTTTCACGGGGAAAACGGGGTTCTGGAGGAACAGGTGCTTCTTCTGGCTGCCCACATGATATCCCAGCAGCTGCCCCACTGTGAGATCTTCTGCCTGGATGGCAGCGTGGTGCTTCTCTATAATGAAAAACGGGAGACCTCTGACACTTTAAAACACCGCCTGAGCCGCCTTGTGCGCCATAACCATATGCGAGCCGGCATCAGCCTTCCGTCCTGTTTCCTAAAAGACATTCAATATCACTACAAACAGGCACTTTTTGCCCTGGAGGAAAAGCTGCCGGACAAACATTACTATGATTTTTATCCCAGGGCCATTGACTACATAATCAAAAACAGTGCCCCTGATGTCCTTCTGGCGGCCTGCCATCCGGACATCATCCGGTTTCACCGACTGGATCTGAATCAGCCCACAGAACGGGTGCGCACCATGGCGGCTTATCTGAACAATGAGCGCTCTCTTCTTCACACTTCCGAAGAACTGTTTGTCCACAGGAATACACTGGTGTACCGAATCAAAAAAATAACGGAGGAGCTTAGCTGCAATCTGGAGGAAGGTTATACCCGTGATTATATGAAGCTCTCCATCCGTATCCTGAAACTTTTCGGCTGTATTTAATGCCGCACATCTGCCGGCTGTCATCGCAGGAGTCTGTTCCCTAGACGTGTACAGACTTCTGCAATTTTTTTAGTTTTCTGCACATCTCTGCCATTTTTCTTATGCAGTACGAATAATCACCTGTTTTTCCATAAAATTTCGTATTTCCCAACTGTAGTTTTTATATCTCCTTTTTCTTATAATCTAAGTATAGTAGTTGTTCGGTAATTCTGCAGAACATTCAAACAATATATGCAGAACACTGATTTTGCTGTTATTTCCGGAAAATGCGAAACCAACTGACCGCAGCACAAAAAGAGAGAATGAAAAGAAAAAGGAGGCTTTCGTATGAGCACTACGAAAAATAAGGTTGGTCTGAAAGAGACCATAGCCATACTATCTCTATATTTTGTATCCATGGGATTTACTGTTGTGACGCCTGCTATGGCGAAACTGGCAGCAGCTTTTCCTGACAACAACTTTTCCCTGATATCCACCCTTCCCACCCTCTTCGTGGTATTTGCCACCCTATGGGCAGGTACTGTGGCAGGGAAAAAGGTAAAATACCGCACCCTGGCCCTGACCGGCTGTATTATTTTCACTGTATCCGGCACACTTCCCGCCATCGTGGGCGGTTCCTTTGCCTTTATCCTGGTGACACGCGCACTGGTAGGTATCGGCCTGGGCCTCATGGCTCCTCTTGGAAACGCACTGATCATCGGTCTGTATGAAGGCCAGAAACAGGCAGCTTACCTGGGATACGGCACACTGCTTATGAACGGCGGCGGTATTATTCTCCAGATGCTTGGCGGCGCTCTGGCTGATATCGGCTGGAAGACCACCTTCTTCGGACATCTTCTGGGCGTCATCTCCATCGTATGTCTGATCTTCCTGCCGGAACCCGAAAAAGCTCCTGTACAGCAGGAAACCGGCGGCAAACCGGCAGCAAAAGACAAAATATCACCTTTTGTATACGCCATTGCCATTTTGTTTCTGCTGTTTAATGTATTGAACTACCCTGTTATGCTGAACATGTCCCTGATGTTTGAAATGAAGGGTGCCGGCGGTGCGACCATGGCTGCAACAGCTCTGTCCCTTTACACAGTTGCCGGATGTGTGGCAGGTTTCCTGTTCGGTACGATCTTCAAGATAATGAAACGTTTCTGTCTTCCCATTGCCTTCTTCCTCTGGGCAATCGGCGCTTACTGCATTTACATAGGCAAAACCATGGTGGTCATGTCAGCAGGTACTATTTTGATCGGATTCGCATTCTCCGTGATCATGCCTGCAGCCTTCACACTGGTTGGTATGCGTACCCCGCCTTCCACAGTGGCGATCGGAACTTCCATTGTCATGGCACTTATGAACCTGGGCGGCTTCCTCAGCAGCTTCTGGCTGTCTCTGCTGAAAGCGATCTGCGGTGAAAATATTTACTCTCCGCTGCTGGTGGAAACTGTAATCATTGCGGTACTGGGCGTTGTATTTTTGATCTACAACCCTTTCCCAAAACAGGCTGAGCAGTAAAAGCACCCCTTTACAGGAGGAAACTATATGCTGACGAAAAGAGAAAATTTCCTGGAAACCATTCGGGGCGGCAGACCTGACCGTTTTGTCAACCAATATGAAGCTTTCCGGATACTTTACAATCCCGTTATGATGCACAGCCCAATGCCCGGCCCCGGGGATCTATATGTGGTGAATGACTGGGGAATCGTAAATTCATGGCCGGCCGGAACACCGGGACCTTTCCCGGTACACAAGCCGGAAACCATTGTCATCAAGGATATTACCCACTGGAGAGATTATGTCCATGCCCCCGCCACCAAATATTCGGAGGCGGAGTGGGAGCCGTTTATCAAACAGGCGGAAGAGGTGGACCGGAAAGAATATTTTGCTACCCCCTTCGTGGCGCCGGGGCTTTTTGAACAGTGCCACCACCTGGGTGAGATTCAGAACACTCTCATCAACTTCTATGAGGAGCCTGAATACATGCACGAGCTGATCGACTATCTGACGGAATACGAACTGTCCCTTGCGGAGGAAATCTGTACGCATTTAAAACCGGATGCCCTGTTCCACCACGACGACTGGGGAAGCCAGACTTCCACCTTCATCTCACCGGAAATGTTTGAGGAATTCTACCTTCCGTCCTATAAGAAGATTTACGGGCTGTACAAATCCATGGGTGTGGAAGTGATCATACATCACTCCGATTCCTATGCGGCAACCCTGGTCCCCTACATGGTTGAGATGGGTATTGATGTATGGCAGGGAGTCATGTGCTCCAATAATATCCCGGATCTGATCGCAAAATACGGCGGGAAACTTTCTTTCATGGGCGGCATAGACAGTGCAAAAGTGGATTATGAAGGCTGGACAAGAGAAGTGATCGCAAAAGAAGTACGGCGTGCCTGCGAAGAAAACGGCAGATTGTATTTCATCCCCAACACTTCTCAGGGACTTCCCATGAGTACCTTCCCCGGTGTCTATGAGACAGTGACCGAGGAAATAGATAAATACAGCAAAGTGGTTTTTGGTTAATACCCTTTAAAAGGGCGCCCTGCAGTTCCCGCTGCAAAGGCGCCCTTCCTTTTATTCCTGTTTTTCAATATAATCTTTTAAAAATTCATAGATCTGATTCTCCGTTGGCGGACATCCCTTCAGGGAGTGCCGGAAGCATCTGGTACAATTGCCGATTCCAAGCTCCCCGGATTTTTTCTGAAATCCCTGTCCGATGCAGATCTTTGTCTTCAGCTCTTTGAAAAGCCCTTCCTCCTTCAGTTGGTCCAGAGCAGGGATCAGATATCCATAACAGGCACTGCAGGATTCCACCTCCTCCACAGCGTCCTGAAGCTCCACGATTTTTCTCTTGACAGGCACATGAACGGAATGCTCCTGTTCATTGCAGGCGCGAAGCACGGCTTTTGAAAAATCAGCGCTTCCCACTCCCAGCTTCTCCGCTATTTTTATATATGGCACCTCCTCTGTTTCATAATTCAGAAGATGGCATACATAGGTGTCACAGAGCACCGGGTCGGCTGCCGCTAAAATCCTGTCCATCACCACCGGATTGCCCCCGTCCTCAAAGTCCAGGTCCCCGCAGATGTTGTCCACCACAATGAAATCCTGGCGCAATACTGTGTTCAGATGAGCAATCGGCTTGTGCAGCCCCATGGCGTGAAAATGTCTCTTCTCTTTATTGGGTATCAGCCCCTTCATGTTTTTCAGGGCACAGGTGACCTTTGTCTGGCAGTGTCCCTTCAGCACAGGCACATTGATCAGAAAATCAAGGGCCAGGGCACTGTCACAGATCTGCAGCTTCATTCCCGCACAGTCACAGGATGTGGTGCTGTCCTTCTGGGTATCCACAAGTTCTACCCCATATTGCTTTGCCAGACTGTCATATCCGCACACCTGAAAAGCCTCCGCAGTCCGGTCTCCCACCCAGGAGCCCTCCAGGATCACCATGTTTTCATAGTTTCTCTCCTGCAGATATTCCAGGATCCCGGCAATGATCTCCGGGTGTGTAGTAGCCCCGTAGGAAGCCTCTGTGGGGGATACCAGATTGGGCTTAATACCGATGCGGCATCTTCTGTCAGGTATCCGTGTGTCCAGTTCTGCCTCTCTTAAAAGGCGCTTTGTCATCTCTTTGTAGTCTTTTCCGTGTATCATCAGAATTTCGTTTTTTTCCATTTCTCTGCCGGCTCCTTTATCGCCTCTTTTCTCTGGAAAACAGGCATTTTTTTCATTTTACTGTCACCAAAATAGTATCATAATTCCCCTGTATATGCTATACTTGTTTTATGGATTTTCCGCTGTCAAAAGCCTGCGGCAGCGGTACGTAAATACAAAAAGAGAAAAGGATTTATTACTATGTACGAAGAATTGTATGAACCCATTCCCCAGACAAAACCCTATCTGAAACGTCTGGGACTTACCGCTGTGCCGGCGGCTGACAAGGAGAATCTGGACCGGCTCATCTACGCCCACCAGCTCCATGTCCCCTTCGAGGATCTGGATGTGTGTGAATTCAAGAGAACCGCATCCCTGTCCATCTCCTCTCTGTATGAAAAGATCGTGTTGAAAAAACGGGGCGGATACTGTTATGAACTGAATGCACTTTTTGCCTCCCTGCTCACTGCCTGTGGGTATGAAGTCACACCCTGTATGGCCAGGATCATCCGGGACTGCGATGACGAGTTCATCCCCCCGATTTCCCACCGGATCAACCTTGTGCGGATAGACGGACAGCAACATTTCTGTGACGTGGGATACGGCGGTCCCATGCCCGCTGCCTCCATGCCCCTTGTGGACGGCTTAGAGGAATGCATCAAGGGCCAGACCTTCCGTCTTGACCAGACAGATGCTTTCTGGTGGAAGCTTTCCTACTGCTCCAAAGATACGTTTTCCACTGTCATGAGCTTTTCCCCTGTTCCCTGTGAACCGGTGGATTTTGTGGCTTTGAACGCCTTTGCCTCCACCCACGAACATTCTGTCTTTCCGCGTCTGCGCATGGTGAATCTGCGGACGCCGGGAGGAAGTGTGTCCCTGATGGGAGACATTTTCACCTGTTCGGAAAACGGTGAAAAGACCGTCCGGCAGATAACGGAGGAGGAATTCCTCCCTGTGCTGGAACAGTATTTTCATCTGCATATCTCCTGATCTTCGGTACAAATCACCCCGTCTGCCGGCTGAGCAGACGGGGCATTCTTTATCATTGCCCAGCGGTGTTCCTCCAGAAAAAAGATGAGTTTTATCTCTGTCTCATATCCCTCTTCTTCTATTTTACAGACATATTCCAGTGTGGGAATGCCATTGTAGTGTTTTTCCTCCCTGCAAAGGACCCGGATGCTGCGGACCGTGTGGATCTGTCCTTCCTCATCCTGGTATTTTAAAAGCTGCAGGCTGGTATCCCCTTTGCTGGTAAACCAGCAGCCCACGGCAATGCTCTTTTGTTCTCCCCGGATACTGCCTGCATCCGCTTTCTCCATATGGATATCTGTGCCGAATGCCATAATTCTCTCTCCTCTCAGTGTTCACAGCGGTAACGTTTCTCCCTGGACATCCCGCCGCTCATATGGTCAATGGGGGATTCCAGGAACACAGCCCGCTTTACCGCATCCATACCATACCGCCTCCGTATGGTGTCCACGGCCCGGTCCAGCCGCTCCAGTTTCCCGTAATCCCTTGTGTCAAAAAGTTCCATCTGCCGCATGGCATTTTCATCCTGTATCCTGCCTGTGTGTATGCCCAGATGCCGGATGGGAAGCCCGTCCCAGAGTTCCAGAAAGAGACTGCAGGCATGGCGGTGCAGCTCCTCTGTAATGTTCGTGGGAGCCGGAAGCCGGCACTGATGAGAGGCAGTCTGAAAAAGATAATCCTTGATACTCACAGACAGCACTTCTGCCTTCTTTCCGTCCTTTCTAAGC
Source organism: Blautia sp. NSJ-175 (assembly GCF_022867815.1). Taxonomy (NCBI): domain Bacteria; kingdom Bacillati; phylum Bacillota; class Clostridia; order Lachnospirales; family Lachnospiraceae; genus Blautia; species Blautia sp. NSJ-175. Next base: position 288,289 of record NZ_JALIFQ010000006.1, on the reverse strand, counting down.
CTGGCTCCCACCGTTTCCGCCAGAGCCAGAAGCACCAGGGATGCCTGAGACGCAGATGTCACATCCACCGGAATGGTGGTGGAATTTCCATATCCCTTGTTGGGCGGCGGCACAGCCTCCACCAGGGAAAAGTCTCTTCCGTTGGCAAAATTCCAGATAAGCTCCCCCTGCTTCTTCATGTGCCGTTTCAGTATCTCCACATCAGTCCGCGCCAGATCCCCTATGGTATAGATACCCAGATTACAGAGCTTTTTTGCCGAAGCCCTCCCCACAAAAAACAGCTCACTTACAGGAAGGGGCCACAGCTTCAGCGGAATCTCCTGCGCAAAAAGGGTGTGCGTCCTGTCAGGCTTCCTGAAATCAGAAGCCATCTTTGCCAGCAGCTTGTTCTCAGAGATACCGATATTGACGGTAAATCCCAGCTCTTCCCGGATTCTTTCACGGATACGGTCAGCCGCCTGTTCCGGGGATCCGAAAAGTTTTTGCGTGCCGCTCATATCCACGTATGCCTCGTCAATAGAATACTGCTCCACATCCGGGGAATATTCCCTCAAAAGAGTCAGCAGGGCATGGGAACTCCTGTCATAGAGGCTGTAATCGGGAGGTACAATGGTAAGGGGGCCGTACTTCTGCCTGGCCTCCCAGATCGAGTCACCGGTACGGATTCCGTATGCTTTTGCCGGCATGGATTTCGCCAGAATGATTCCATGCCTCTGGTTTACATCCCCTCCCACCGCGGAAGGAATATCCCGCAGATCCAGAACTTCTCCCCTGTATTTCCTTCTGTATACCGCCTCCCAGGACAGATAGGCGCTGTTGACATCCACATGAAAAATGACCTTCTCCATTTTCATCACCTCATTACATTCTATTCATGTAAGAATTATATCAGAACATATGTTCTGTTTTAAATAGGTGATTCATGGAAAAAGGACCCGCTACTGCAGGTCCAGTGTCTGTTGCTCATATTCTGTACTATTATAAAGCATGACCGGTGTCTGCCCAAGCAGGTCTTCCGCCTTCTGTCTGCTGAAGATCCAGTCCTTAACCTGCCGTTCCTCCAGGATCAGGGGCATCCTGTCATGAATCCGGCGCATGGAGTCATTGGCCTGCGTGGTCAGGATCACAAACCGTTGTTCCTCTCCATACCGGTTATAAATGCCGGCAAAAAATAAAATTCTGCCGTCAGGTCTTGTAAATGTGTACTTTTCTTTCTTTTTATCCCACTCATAGAAATTTTTGGCCGGAATCACGCATCTCCGAAGAAGAAGGCTGTCACGAAATGTTCTCTTTTCCAGTGCTGTCTCCTGCCTTGCGTTAAAGATCACCCGGCTTTTTTCAAATCCGGGAAATCCCCACATAAGCTCCTCCCCGCACAGCTCTCCCTCTCTTCCCGTGACCACAGGTGCACTCTGGGAGGGAAATACATCCCGGCTCTTTTCTTCCAGCAGTTTTTTATCAATCTGGCGTACCAATTTTTCTATTTCCCTGATGGTATCATCATCAATATAATATCTGCCGCACATAAGCCCTCCTTTTTTCTTTCCTATCTGTAAGGATGCGCATCTGTATTTCTCTTTATTCTCCGTGTGAAAAGGAGATGCGAAAAATCGCATCTCCCCTGTTCTCACGCCTCTGTAAAGGTATACCTCTCTTTTACGCCGTTGGTCACAACTTCGTACACAACGGAACCGTCCTCACGCTCTGTCTTCTCACAGGTGGAAACTTTGCTGGTCAAACCCTTCATGTAAGTGTCCAGATCATCGGTATCCACTTCTTTGATCTGGGAATCCGGATGTCCGTCACACAGATTATAAATCTCATGAATCAGTTCATAATGTTTCATACACAATTACCTCCTTGTATTCATGGTTTCTATACATAACTGCTCTTATACACGGTCAGCGCAGTCAATGCGCAGATCTGACGGGACAGTTACTTTATATTTCTATTATAAACGAATTTCCTGATTTTTACAAAGCTTCTTTTTGATTTTTCAGTTTTTTCTTCTATTCTTCGGAATGTTCTCTCTTCCACTGCAGAACAGACTCCAAACGCGCTCTGACAATTTTTTCCTCCCCCTGTTCTGTGGGGTGGTAATAGCGTCTGTCCTTTAGAGAATCCGGCATACACTGCATGGTGCTCAGTTTCTCCTGTGTATCATGGGCATAGACATATCCCTGTCCGTAGTCCAGCTCCTTCATAAGCTTTGTGGGCGCGTTGCGCAGCTGGAGGGGAACCGGTTCTGCTCTTTTATTCTTCACATCCTCCTTGCAGTGCTCGCAGGCAGCATACAGGGCATTGGATTTCGGCGCCATGGCAAGATATGTAACTGCATGTGTCAGATGCACATCGCACTCCGGCATTCCCAGAAAATGACAGGCCTGGTATGCTGCCACTGCCACCTGCAGGGCATTGCTGTCCGCCATCCCCACATCCTCACTGGCAAAGCGTATCAGCCTCCTGGCAATATAGAGAGGATTTTCCCCGCCCTCCAGCATCCGGCACATCCAGTAAATAGCCGCGTCCGGGTCACTGTTCCGCATGGATTTATGCAGGGCGGATGTCAGGTTATAATGCTCCTCCCCGGTCTTGTCATACAGCAGGGATTTCCTGCTGATGCACTGCTCCATCCCTTCTCGGGTCACGGTAATGCCCTCTGCCGTGATTTCTCCGTTTAAGACCGCCATCTCCAAGGTGTTGAGGGCAGTTCTGGCATCTCCGTTTGCAAAAGCAGCTATGGCCGTAAGCTGTTCCTCTGTGATACGGACATTCTGCCCGCCAAACCCTGCCGGGTTTACCAGGGCATGTTCCAAAAGCTTCACCAGATCCTTTTCCTCCAGTGCCTTCAGCACAAATACCTTACACCGTGACAAAAGAGCCGCGTTGATCTCAAAGGAAGGATTCTCCGTGGTGGCCCCGATGAGCGTAATACTGCCCTTCTCCACATACGGGAGAAAAGCATCCTGCTGGGCTTTGTTAAAGCGGTGGATCTCGTCCACAAAAAGAACCGTGCGGATTCCCATTCTCCGGCTGGTCTCCGCATGGCTCATCACATCTTTGATCTCTTTGATGCCGCTGGTCACCGCGCTGAAATTAATAAAATCAGCTTTTGTCCTTCCCGCAATGACACTGGCCAGCGTGGTTTTCCCCACTCCGGGCGGCCCCCAGAAGATCATGGAAGAGATCTGGTCCCGCTCTATGAGCTGACGCAGCATCTTCCCTCTTCCGAGCAGATGCTCCTGCCCCACAAAATCCTCCAGACGCTCCGGCCTCAGGCGGCTTGCAAGGGGAGCCGTCTGCCCTCTGTCGTCAAATAATGTCATCTGTTCCATATCACCTGTACCTCCGTAAACGAACCGTCTTAACTCATCATTACTATCTTACCAAACATTCGTTCGCACAGCAATATGATAATGACAAAAATGGTATTTGCCCCTGCCGTCATTCCACCCGGAAGCCAGATCTGGGCGTGCAGTCTCTGCCTTTACGTTCCCCGTATCACGAAGACAGAGCAGAAGGTCATGGTGTATGATAAAGTGTACCCGGCACATAGAGGCTCTTTTTAGGGATTCTTCTCTGCGTTTTCCTGTCTACGGCAATCAGACCGAAGGTGACGGAATATCCCAGCTGCCATTCATAGTTATCCAGCAGAGACCAGTAGATATATCCCTTTACGGGGATCCCATCCTTCATACATGCTTTTACGCTGTCTGCGGCCTCCCGAATAAATGCGCACCGTCTTTCATCATCTGCTGTAGCAATACCGTTTTCCGTAACAAGCAGATCGCCATGGTATGACTCTGCAATCTTTCTGAGTACGCCGCTCAGCGCCGCCGGATAGTCCTCATACCCCATCTGTGTCACTGGAGTATCTGCGTTTTCCCAGACAGCCCCCTGAGCGCCAAAGACTTTTCTGCTATAGCATTGTACTCCAAGAAAATCATCTTCCTCAATCCAGGGAAGATAGTGCAAAAATTCCTTATCCCATTCGGATGCGGCAAACTGTTCTCCACCGGGCAGGCATTGGATATCATGTACCGTAAGGGTTATTCCTGTCTCTAATTCAGGACGAACTTCTTTAATTGCGTCACGAGCTGCTGCATGAGCTTCCATAACAATCCGGTCACCTTCCGGAGTACAGGGCGAAACAAAAGGATGGGCTTTTTCGCCTTCTTTCAGCCCAAATGCTTCTGCCATCTCTTTTTGCCGCAGATATTCATCATCATCCGCAAAATGAATCCCAGCCTGTATGTCAGAATCCTTTGCCGCAGATCCTTTCCCAAGGGCAGCCATGATCTCGGCAATCTGCATACGCATATTTGCTTCGTTTATGGTGCAGACAATGCTCATCAAATCTCCCAGTTCCTCTGTGATCCGCCGACAGAAAGCCGCGAATTTGTCAATCACTTGGGGATTTTCCCATCCTCCCTGGGTAATGATCCATTTTGGTGTCGTAAAATGCAGGAGGGTTACAATGGGAAGTATGCTATTTTCATGACAGCATTTCAGCACTTCTCTGTAATGCTCCACCTCTGCTTCTACCCATGCATCCGGTTCAGGCTGAATCCTTGACCATTCGATAGAAAAACGGTAACAGTTCATTCCCGCAGATGCAAGGAGCCGGATGTCCTCCCGGAAACAGTGGTAATGATCTACTGCATTGAGAGATGGTTCGTCATACAAAGAGTGGGGAAGGTTTTCCTCCACCCAAGTATCATTATAAATATTATTTCCTTCCACCTGGTGTGCTGCAGTCGCAGCACCCACAAGAAATTTGTTTACGTTCATTTTTTTGATTCCTTTCCACGCTTTTCACATCTTCATATAGGGTTCCGGGACCGCCATCCTAATCTCCGTGTCTGAAAATACCATGACCGGATCCCCCGGCTTCTCTGCGGCATTCCATGAAACAAGCCCTTCTCTGTTTGGATTTCCTGTTTTTACAAAATTTTCAAAATAATCCATCATTTTTTCTGACAGATAATAATCCCACTCCTGGAAAAGCCGCCATGATTTTTTTAGATTGCCTATGGTATACCATAACTCGCTGGAATGCCATGCGCCCTTGTCATCACCTGGCAGATTCCTTGCAAACAAAAAGCAATAGGAGGGTTTCTTTTTCTGCTGATACTGGAGCACTGCCCATTCTTCTGCCATTGCCTTTAGAACCTCCGGCAGCATATCATTTTTGGTAGTTCCCATCAGATAAGGGATATCTGCCTGAATCTGCCGCTCAATCACATCCTCACCCGTATACAAAATCATGGCGTGATCCTGTACGGGCATAACATAGTTTATATTCTGCATATCCTCCGCCAGCAGTTCATCAACTACTGAAAACACCTGTCCGGCTTCTGCACGTTCCCATTCTTCCGGGCCGCGGCCCAGCTTTGCAAATGCCTTTTCCCAGAAAGAATAGGCTTCTTCAGCCGGAACAAAACGGGCAAATTCTCTGCCTACCCCTCCGCCGCTGGTCATAATGGCTCTGGCGATATAAGGCGAAGCAAGTTTTGACTGGCATAACTGCTGTATACTCATAGCTCCGGCAGACTGTCCCATCAGAGTAACTGCCCCAGGATCCCCGCCAAAAGCTTCAATGTTTCTGCTGATCCATTTCAGCGCGGTAAGCTGGTCATATAATCCATAATTTCCTGTGTGCCCGTCCCGCTCTGCCAGCTTTGAATGACAGCAGAAACCGAATGCACCGAGACGGTAATTGCATGTCACAAAAAGAATTCCTCTTTTTGCATACTCAGCTCCGTCATAAGGAGCTTCGTTTCCACATCCATTCTGAAATGCCCCACCGTGTATATACAGGATAACAGGCACTTTCCGGGCATTTGGGGGAATCCACAGATTTAGATAAAGGCAGTCTTCACTATAAGTAAAGCAGTCATTTCTGCGAAACTCTCTGTAGTAGAAGGATTCTTCTGTCTCCGGACAGAAGGTGCGCTTCTGCACACAAGCGTCTCCAAATTTGGATGCGTCATAGACTCCGTCCCAGGCTTTGATCTCCTCTGGATATCTCCATCGTTCAGCTTTCGCATACCGGATACCGAGGAATGCCTTTGTGCCATCCTCGTGTACAAGGCCTCTTATCTTTCCACAAGGAATATCCAATACTATATTCTCCATATCTGATCCGTTTCCTTTCTTAAATATCTTTATTTAAAACTGCATACATTTCCTCAGTCTTTGCTTTGTTCAGATTATAGATCAGTCCCACGCTTATAATTTCTATGATACATGCAGCCACCGGGGTAAGTGTTGCAAGCGTGCGGATTCCGTCCCCAACTCCCGCTGCCTGAGCGGAAACTCCTGAGACAAATCCTACCGCAGCCAGAAACGCCGTAATACCGCTTGCCCCAATGGAATCCCCCACCTTTTTGCTGAAGGTATAGATGGCATACACAGTACCATCACATTTCATGCCAGTCTTAAAGACCTGCCAGTCGATAGCCTCTGTCACCATGGCCCATGTCAGCATCATATAAACAGTCTGACCAGCATTGCCAAGTGTGCTCAGCACAAGATAGACGTAAGGATTGGCAATCGGAAATAAGAAAAGCAGGAACGAAACAACCGCATTGTAAATACATCCAATGACAATAAGCTTCCTCTTCCCAATAATCTCTGCAATCTTTGGCACCAGAGCAAAACAAAGAAGCATAATCGGGATATTGATAATTGAACTTACGGACATTACCTTTGGCGCATTATAATATTCTTTAAATACATAAGTAGATAATGTGATAGTCGCATTTGAGGCAAGAGCCGCTCCGAGAGATGCTATCATAAGACCAATCAGTGGTCTGTTATGAGCCGCTCCTTTGATAACATCCAAAAATTTGTACTCAGTTTTATCTGTATTTTGAGGTTCATTTACATTTTCTTGTATGCTTTTTTCAACCTGACTGTAGCGTTCAGTGGTACATTTTAACATAATGAGATAAAAACATATACTCAGTACGGCCGCGGCAACCGCCAGGATAAAAAAGCCTCCTGGGTTTACACTTTGGTCTTCCTTCCAGATAAACATGGGAACAAGCGGCATGAAGAAAAGTCCCATTGCTGTTCCGCCAATACTTCTTGCCCGTGAAAGTTTTGTGCGTTCTACCGGATCGTGGGTAATGACAGAAGCCATTGCACCGTAAGGCATAGAGGTGCCTGTGTAACTCATTCCGTAGATAATGTACCACACAGCAATCCATGCATGTTTCATCAGAGATGAAAAAGTAGATATATCTGCAAAGATCATTAAACAGGATACGGCCAGCGGGAGCATTGCTATCTTGATATATGGTTTAAACTTGTCTCCGGTTCTGCCGATCCTGAACCGGTCAGGAAAAGATCCTATAATCGGATCATTCACAGCATCCCATATTTTTGCGAATAGGAATAATCCTGCCATCCACCCCGGCGAAATTCCCAATACATATGTACAAAATGTCAGAATATATGCTGAGATATAAAGGTTGATCATGCTTCCGCCAAGATCACCAAACAGATAACCCACCTGATCTTTTATACCGAATTTTTTCATTTCGTTTCTCATAATTTTCTCCTAATCTATCGAGTTTGTTCTTTTTTTTATCTGAATCAGTCTATTGTTAAGTGTTTTGAGTTCATCCGCTTCCACCAGAGTCTTAGCATGGACACACATCTGTTCAAGTGTAAAACTGCCGATTGTGCCGCGCATATAAGTTCCGACCTGTCGGTATTCCTTATCGATCACTGACATAACCTGCCCGCATTTCATCAGATCATTGATCGTATCCAGGATGGAATATGCATCCTGCGGAAACAGTTTTTCTTTCTCGAGCTCATCTTCATACCAGTTTTTTACATTTAGGCCGGGATATGGATCTACAAACACATATTCTGGTGTGTCTTCATCTGTGCGCAGGAATACTGCCCGGTCTGTGATATTCCCTGCTGAGGCGGTCACTCTATTTTCACCGTCTTTCAGCTCTACGGATTGGAAAAGAAAAATGCCGCTGCCTGAACTGACGCTGTATTCTTTCCCGTTCACGCTGAGTTTAACTTCCTTTAAGTTTGAATATACTTTGATATCAATAACATACTGTTTCCTTTTGCGAAATCTTTTCCCCGTAATATGTACGAAGGGCTCTTCTGACCACTGCGCTTTGTAATAATAGAAGGCGTCCTTTCTTATCTGCCTGTCATAAGTGACCAGACCTTTATTATTTCTGTATTTAATTCCGCCCTCATCACGCACAGGGCTGGTGAAATCAAACATATTCCATACAAAACTGCCCCAGATATACTGTTTATCTCTGATAATAGGATACACTGTTTCGTGGTACAGCATCTGATATTCTTCAGAATAGTCTTTTCTGACGGGATTGCTGCTGTGGAAACTGAGATTACAGTCGACTCCGTATTCTGACAATCCAAGTGGAACATCTGGATTTACCCGGTGAAATTCTTCTGCAGATATATCGTAATCTTCCAACTCTCCATAATACCATCCGTAATATAGATTATACCCCACGGCATCTGTGATACGGTTCAGTCTGCTGTCGCTTTTGACGGTATTCAGATTCGCGCATACGGTAATCCTTCCATCGTCCAGTCTCTTTGCAGCCTGGTTCAGCCTTTCAACTTCGGGATACATCTCCTCGTCTTCACCAAAGATTGCGATTTCATTTTGGATCCCCCAGAAGCAGATAGATGGATGATGTATATTCTGTAAGATCAACTCCCGAAGCTGCTGATCTGCGTTTTCCAGCAGTTCTTTGTCCATGCTCATTTTCAGCATGGGAATCTCAGCCCACACAATAAGGCCGTTTCTGTCGCACAGGTCATAAACTTCCTGTGGGTGCTGGTAATGGGAAAGCCTTAGGGCATTTGCTCCAATTTCCATAATCAGGCGGAAATCTGTGTCCCAATTTTCTTTGGAAGCGGCGGAGAATACTTCTGCTGTATCCTGGTGTTTTGCAACTCCGTTCAGCTTCATATGTTTTCCATTCAAATAAAATCCTGTCTGCGCATCCAGTTCCATTGCCCGGAATCCGGTATGGAGAGTCACCTCATCCCTTATCTCACCCCCAACGACAAGCTGAGCGGATACCTTGTACAGATAGGGATCTTCCTTCCCATTCCAAAGGTGTGGCGAAGGAATGGGAATTATTGTCTCCGTCTCTCCACAGACTGTTTTTTCGGCCATTCTCATACCGCCCATATCAAAAACCTGATACCGGACTACAGGCTTTTTGCTCCCACAACCGCAGATATGCGGCTGTAATCTCAGAACTCCGGCAGTATCCTTTAACTCTGTTCTGAGAATGATACCCTTTGTACCATAATACATAATATCAAAGTGCTCGTGTTCTGTTATGATCATCTTTACGGAACGGCAGATTCCTCCAAAAACTGCAAAATCGCCGGAAATCGGATTCACAGTATCTCCTTTTTCATTGTTGACGAGTACGGTCAGGATATTATCCGCATCCGGATTCAAATACATTCCGATTTCTACTGCAAAACTGCTGTACCCACCTTTGTGGCTGCCTGTCAAATGGCCATTGACCAGAACCCGGCATATCTTTTCCACCCCTTCAAAAAGTAAAAACACATGTCTGTCTTTTTCCGGTCTCATACGGAATATCTTCTGGTATACGGCGTCACCTTGATAATATTCGCCGTCCCTATACCACGTGTGGGGCAGTGAGATATCTTCAGCTCCCTGAAGTACAGCACCGCAGTCTGCCTCATCCCAGTCCATCTTCCGAAACTTCCAGTTTTCGTTCCATAGTTTGACTTCACGCATAAGCATTTCTCCTTTTCTTTCCTTTAGAAAGATTCTAGCATTTGGAAATTCTACATAAAACAGGGATGGTTCTTCAGTTTTTTTAATATAGTTTTAATAAGTATCCGCATATTAATATTTTTATATTTTTTATTTACATTTTTATAATATCATCTTATAATAAAAAAAAACAAGGGGGATCAGAGTTTGAAAAGAGATATATATACTTATCGGCAGGTCATCCGATTTCTTGGTGTGAATTGCTCTGATTTTGGCAATAACAACAAAAATCTTTCTCAAATTGACTGTGAATTCAGAAAAAGGTTTATTTCTGCCAAAGCGTATGTTAAATTTCAAGAAGTGTTCCGTAAGCACGTCTCCTCCACGCATCTTCTGAAAATCAAGGATTCATTTGAAATGTATTACTACTTTTATAAAACAGATTATCCATATGATGACGGTACACTTTTCTTTTGTATCGGCCCTGTACTCGATAACAGGATCTCGGAAAAACATATCCTGGATATTATTGAGGAAAACAGCCTTTCCAGATTGCTTACGCCTGAGCTTATAAAATTTTATGACCAGCTTCCCGTGAAACAGGACATCCATATTTTTGAACAGACAATTATGGCTGTATATTCCGGTATTTTTGGCAGAGAACTCATACTTTCAGAACTTTCCGGCAATGCCCTTTCTTACGAAAAGCAAGATTTTACAGAGCCGTCACTTCTCTCTTCCAAGGTGGCCGATACGGTTGAAAGCTTCTATCGCCTGGAGAACCTGATGATGGATGCCATCTCTTCCGGCAATGCACAGGAAGCCCTGTCTGCATATTCCCAGCAAAACAATCTGACATTTGCCCCTCGTCCGGGCGACCCTGTGGAAAACCTGCGCAGACGTTACATCATCCTAAACGTACTGTGCCGCAAAGCGATTGAAAAGGGTGGCGTTCATCCTGTATATATAGACTCCATCTCTTCCAATTTCGCTATCCGTGTGGCGTCGGCTTCCCCGGCAGAGCTGGAAGCAATACCTGAACAGATGATCCGGGGATACTGCGAAGCTGTCCGGAAATTTTCTTTTAAAAATTACCCTGCGCTGATTCAGAACTGCCTTTTATATTTGGAACAGCACTACGCAGACAATCCCTCTCTCTCCTATGTGGCTGAAAAACATTTTGTATCCAGACAATACCTGAGTTCCCTTTTTAAAAGAACGACCGGAAAAGGCTTCACAAGATGCCTTCATGAATGCCAGCTCAGACACGCCGCGGAACTCTTGAAAAACACGTCTCTTCCGGTTGCACATATCGCAGAGTGCTGCGGACAAAAAGACGTATCGTATTTCACAAAATTGTTTCGGGAATATTATGGGGTTTCTCCCAGAGAATATAGAAAGTAAAAAAAACATAAAAATACTCCTTTTTGATAAGAATTATAATATCTTAATCCTTACCAAAAAGGAGTCACTTTTGAACCGTTACCTCATCATTTTTCCAAGTATTTCTGCATATCCCGTTTTGACCTTTGGATATGCCGTTTCATAAGCAGGCCAGCCAGCTCAGCATCCTTTTTCCGTATTGCATTCAATACCCATTCATGTTCTTCTACACCGCTCTTGGCTCCGATTGTCTTGTTTGCCGTATAGTGATACTTCGTATTTTCTTCATTTAGAATCTCCATCACACGAATCAGAATCGAATTCCCCGTTCCTTTGGCAATCTCCATATGAAAATCCCGGTCTGCTTCATAAAACACTGCATTATTCTGATCTAACTGATGCTCCCGCATAGTTTCCAGCAATTCCGTCAGTTTCTCCAGCTGCTTCTCATCGCAATGCTCTATAAACATGCTCACACAGGCAGGTTCCACAATCTCCCGGAATTCCAGGATAGTAATAATATCATGCTGATTCAGCATCATCTCTGGTTTTAACTGATTGAGCAAAGAACCTGCATCGTATTCTTCCACATAGGTTCCGTCACCCTGACGTTTTTTCAGGATTCCCATGGCAACCAGCTTTTCAACCGCTTCCCGAACAGTGGCTTTCCCAAAACCCGTCTCCTGCTGAAGCTGTGTCTCTGTGGAAATCTTCATTCCCTGAGTCCAGATTCCAGCCTGAATCCTGCTTTGAATATATTCTACTACCTGGTCGCTGGCACTTTTCTTCATAAGGTCACACTCCTGTTTTTTATCTGGTTTTAATTATAACCTTGCGCACTCTTAATCGTCAATCATCTATTTTTTCTTCCGTGAGTCGAAAAAAGCTTTGAGTCTTCCAAGTGTTGAAGGCGAGGACATGACTACTGCTGATGTGGCGGCTTCCTCATAAGCACTCTGGTTTACTTCACGCAGATTATGAGAATTGACTATCTCTTTCGTCAGCTGTAAAACTTTCCTGTCATTTTTCAAAATACCTTCAAGAATAGAATTCAGCCCTTCTTCCAGCTCGTCTGCCGGATATACATGATTGACCAGCCCCCACTCATATGCCTGTTTTGCACTAATCTGTTCACCTGTGAAAAACATCTCTTTCGCCCGGTTCGGCCCAATCAATTTTGGAAGCCGGTAGCTGCCTCCCCATCCCGGCATCACACCGAGACTTGCCTCCGGCTGTGCGAATCTGGCTTCTTCTGATGCGATGATCATGTCACAGGACATTGCCAGTTCCAGACCTCCGCCCAGAGCGTATCTCTCTACCTTGGCGATGACCGGGACCGGAAGGGACTGCAGGCGGTTAAAAATCCGATGTCCGTTCTTTACCCAGTCCTGAATGTTTTCCTCATTCATTGTTTTCAGCACATTTATGTTTGCACCTACAACAAAAGATTTCGGAGATGCACTCTGCAGCACAACTGCACGCAGCTCCTGGTCTTTTTCTATCTCTTTGACAGTATTCTCCAACATTTTAAGGGAATCCCAGTCCAGAGTGCAAGGATGCCTTTCTATCTCCTCCATAATTGTAATATAACCAATCAATCCTTTTTTTTCATACTGAATTAATGTTGCCATATCTTTTTTCCTTTCCGCATTCTATGCATTAAAAATATTCTCATCCATTACAGACAGATTCTCAGAAATCTCCGGTTCGAAATCCATATGTGCCAGTATATCCTTATCCAAATCAATACCAGGGGCGATTTCTGTCAAAACAACCTTCCCATCTCTGAGTTCAAATACAGCTCTTTCTGTAACATACAGTACCGGCTGATCTATACTTTTGGCATACTCTCCGCTGAACGTAATCTGGTCTACTTCTTCTACAAACTTACAGATCTGCCCTTCCTGCTCAATTACCAGTTTCCCGTCTTTTACAGATTCCTTCAGCCCTTTTGCTGTAAATGTTCCGCAGAATACCACCTTCTTTGCCCCCTGGGAAATATTGATAGCTCCACCGCAGCCTGCCAGCAGTCTGCCTGTTTTTGAAGAATTCACATTGCCTTTTTTATCTGTCTGGGCCATGCCGAGGAAACATACGTCCAGCCCACCCCCATCATAGAAATTAAACTGGGCAGTCTGGTCCACCATTGCGTCTGCATTGTGTGATACGCCAAAGATAATACCCGGCATAGGCATACCTCCTATGATCCCCTGTTCCACTGTAAAGTGCAGGGAATCCAGATATCCCTCTTCCCTTGCCACGGCTGCCACACCATCCGGCATACCGACTCCCAGATTAACTACCGCCTCTCCTTTCGGCAGTTCTTTTGCGGCACGTCTGGCTACAATTTTCCGTGGTCCCATTTCCATATCCGGGACATGGTCAAATGGAATTCTTATATTGCCTGCCAATGCAGGATCATAGACACGTTCACAAGTCTGCTTCTGTTCCGAATCCACTACAATATAGTCCACATAGATGCCCGGAATCACCACATCTTTCGGATGTGCTTTCTGTTCGGAGAGATATTTTACCTGTGCAATGACAATACCTCCGCTGTTGTGGGCTGCCTGAGCCAGTGCCATTCCATCCAGAATAGCCGCTTCCTCCTCATAGGTAATATTACCGTTACAGTCAGCAGCAGTACCCCGTACCAATCCCACATCAAATTTCATAGAAGGATAGAACAGCCATTCTTCCCCATTCAGTTCTATTACCTGAACCAAATCTTCTTTTGCGCTCCGGTTCATCCTGCCGCCTTCCACACGAGGATCAATAAAGGTATGCAGACCAATCTTGGTGATCACTCCCGGTTTGTTTCCCGCAACTGCCTGATACATCTGGGAAAGCACTCCCTGAGGAAAATTATAAGCTTCTATCTTTTCCTCCTGAGCAAGCTGGGCCATTTTCGGAGCCATCCCCCAATGTCCGGCGATATCACGTTTCACCAGGCCTTCGTAAGCCAGAGCGTCTGTTCCCAGAGAATCCTTGTCTCCAATTCCGTTCGCATGGTAGAGCGTCAGGTTTTGGGGCTGTCCTTCTGCCTGGTAACGTTCTCCCAGTTTTGTAAGGACCAGTGAAGGCTCACATACACATCCTCCTGAACCGAGAATCGCCACTGTCTGATTACTTTGAATTAAATTTACAGCTTCTTCTGCACTGATAATCTTAGCCATTTTTATCTTCCTTTCCTTAATATCCCAATAATCCCGGCAGCCAGGTAGACATAGCCGGAACAAAAGTAACAAGCATCAATACTGCAAAAATCGCCACATAATATGTCAGCAATGGTTTAATGACTGTTTCCAATTTCAATTTTGCCACCTTGACACCAACAAACAAAATATTTCCTACCGGTGGTGTAATACATCCGATGCATAAGTTATAAGTCATCATAATTCCAAAATGCAGGGAAGTCATTCCGAAAGACTGACAAATCGGAAGGAAAATCGGTGTAAAAATCATGATTGCAGGGATAATATCCATAAATGTACCAACGAATAACAGAAAAACATTGATGATCAAAAGGATAATAACCGGGTTACTGCTGATTCCGAGGAGTGCTGATGATATGGCTTCCGGAATCCCGGTAAATGACAGCACCCATCCCATAATATTGGAGGTACCGCACAGGAAAATTATTGTTCCTGTCATCTTAGCACTCTCAGCCAGTATCTTCCAAAGTTCCTTTAAAGTAATGGTTTTATATATAAACAGGGAAAGAATCAGGCTGTATGCCACCGCAATCGCTGAACCTTCCGTTGCAGTAAAAATACCTGTGATAATTCCGCCGATGACGATAATAATCAACATCAGGCTTGGCAGGGCCTGAAGAGCAACTTTCAGGGCCTCTTTCAGACTTACTCTCTCTGAGGTTCTGTATCTGCGTTTTTTTGCATAGAAATAGGCCACAACCATACAGGAAAGCCCCCATAAAATCCCCGGAATATAGCCTCCCATAAAAAGAGCTGCCACAGAAGTACCCCCGCTTACCAGTGAATATGTGATCAAGACATTACTCGGCGGAATCAGAAGGCCGGTAGGCGCTGTTGCAATGTTTACTGCTGCCGAAAAATTTTCATCATAGCCTTCTTCCTTTTCAATGGGGCCTATGATCGTTCCCATTGCGGAAGCTGACGCAACTCCCGAACCTGATATTGCCCCAAAGAGCATATTGGCGACTGCGTTTGTATGGGCAAGAGAACCCGGCACGCGCCCGGTGAGAACCTTTGCAAAATTGATCAGACGAATGGCAATGCCGCCTTTATTCATAATATTTCCTGCAAGGATAAAAAACGGTATGGCCAAAAGTGTGAAGATGGAGATTCCTGAAAAAATACGCTGTGTTGCTGTCAGCACAGCTGCTTCAAAATCAAGTGTTGGCAGAATTGCCAGTATGGATGACACTCCCAACGAAATGGCAATCGGAATACCTGCCAAAAGCATTCCAACCAATACCACTGCTATAATCAGTCCTGTTAATAAGATTGTACTCATATCAGCTATTTCCTTTCCTCTGTGTTATTACTGAGATTTTCCTGTCCCTTCAGTTTGCTGTACAAATCTGAAATATTTAGAATACAATAAATACTTGTGAGTACACCGCTGACAGGCATAATGCAGTATACATATCCCATAGGAATCGCCAGGGATGCTGTCAGCTGTGTCATGGTAAGCTTTGTAAGTGCAATACCACCATAAATCAACACCAATATCGTAAACACAAAAATGATGCATTCCGTTGCTATGGCCAGAACCACCGCTTTCTTCCCTTTTATTTTATTTGCGAAAAAATCAAGTTTTAAATGGTCCCTCTCTCCGAACGCCAGCGTTGCTGCGAACATAGCCATCCACGCAAAACTATAGGTCAGAAGTTCCTCTGAAAAGGAACTGGGATTATTAAATACATATCGGGTCACCACCTGATATACAGCCAGGATTGTCATAAAACTGAACATAACTGAACACATAGTGCTCAAAATTTTATCCATGATATTACGGATTTTATTCATGCTGCGTCTCTCCTTCCCCATTATCAGCCACTCCTTCCTGGATTGTCTGGATTTCCTCGTAAATCGGCTGCAGTTTTTGATTGGATTCCAGGATTTGTTCGTGAAGCGGCAGCACAGCCTGACGGAACGCCTCAACATCTACATCGATGAACTCCACTCCCATCTCTTCTGACTGCTGCTTCGCAACCTCAATCTGTTCAGCCCATGCCTGCACCTCTACCTCTGTACTGATTTTTGCGGCCTCATCAAAAACTTTCCGCTCTTCCGGTGAAAGGCCATTTAAAAACTTCAAATTACATACCAATAGATCGGGCATAATCTGATGCTGGTTATATGTATAATACTGCGCGACTTCCCCATGTTTCATGGTGGTCAATGCCATTTCACTGTTTTCAGCGCCGTCAATGACGCCCTGCTGCAGCGCTGAATATACCTCACTGTAACTCATAGGCACTGCCGCAGCTCCCATTAACTCAATCATGCTGACATTTGTGGGACTTGGCTGAACGCGAATCTTCATTCCTTTTAAATCCTCGGGGGAATGGATCGGCTTTCTTGTATAAAGATTTCTGACTCCCAAATCGTACCATGTCACAGCCCGGAATCCTGCCCTGTCTGTTGATTCATATATGCCATTCATGAACGCGTCATCCTGCACAACTGTCTTGAACCCCTCTTGTCCATGGAACAGGTACGGAAGGCTGAATATCTGGTATATATTGTCAAACGTCTCCAGGTTACTTGTATTAGCCACCACATACTCAATCGCACCTGTCTGGACCAGCTCGATTGCTTTCGATGTTGAGCCTAACAGTTCATTTGGATAAATTTTGACTTCATACTTATCCCCCAGCTTCTCCTCCACATGTTCCTTAAATGCCTGCAGCCCAATATTAACCGGATGCGACATTGGCTGTCCGTTTGAGATATGAATGATTTTTTTCCCGTTTCCCGCAATACTGCATCCGCTCATGGAAGCTATCACAGCTGTACATAATGCGAATGCTGCTAAAATCCTTCCTGCCTTCATATTTACAATTTCTCCTTTTCTTTTCGATTTACAGATAGCCCGCGGTGCTATCTCCTGATAATTTCATCAGATAAATTTACTTTGATTTTATCCAAATTCATCCGGTGTTTAAATGATATCACATCTAATATTTTAACGTCAATCGCATTTACAGTCAAATATACGCTTAGTTTTTTGTATATTTTTTACAAATTTCTACATAAATTCACCATATGTATTACATCTTGAAAAGAGCATCAAAAAAATTCATATGTCCTTTTATCATTTTATAAAACAATCTTCCTCCATCAAACACAGGTTTTCCGAAATCCGCGGAACAAAATCCATTTGTTGAAGAATATCCCGCTCCAGATCAATCCCCGGCGCTATCTCCGTCAGCGTCATAACACCATTTTGCAGTTCAAAAACTGCCCGCTCCGTTATGTACATCACCGGCTGTTTCACACTATCCGCGTATTTTCCACTGAATGTAATCTGGTCCACGTAAGGTACAAACTTCCTGATCTCCCCTTCCCGATCAATCTTCAGTCTGCCCCCAATGACCTCCGCTTCCAGACCCTTTGCAGTAAAAGTCCCGCAAAACACCACTTTTCTTGCATTCTGAGAGATATTAATTGCACCACCGCAGCCAGTCAGCATTCTGCCGGTTTTTGAAGAATTTACGCTGCCGGTTCTGTCCGCCTGTGCCATTCCCAGAAAGCAAACGTCCAAACCGCCTCCATCATAAAAATCGAACTGGGAAGCCATATCAATCATGGCATCCGGATTGCGGGAAGTTCCGAAAATAATTCCCGGCATAGGCATTCCTCCGATCAGCCCGGATTCCACTGTCAGATGAAGTCTCTCCAGATATCCATCCTCCGCAGCAACTGATGCGATCCCATCAGGCATACCTACTCCCAGATTGATGACTGACTCACCTTCGGGAAGTTCCTTTGCCGCCCGGCGGGCTATAATTTTTCGGGGCCCCATATCCATTCTGGGCACGCTGTCTAATGGGCTTTTTAGGTCTCCCGCCAGAACAGGAGAGTAATCTGTTTCACATGTCTGCTTCTGCTCTGAATCCACAACAATATAGTCTATATAGATTCCCGGAATCGTTACGGACTTGGGATGGGCTTTCTGTTCAGACAGATACTTAACCTGTGCAATCACTGTACCGCCACAATTGTGCACTGCCTGCGCCAAAGAACATCCATCCAACAGCGCCGCCTCTTCCCCGCATGTTATATTGCCGTTACAGTCTGCAGTCGTACCGCGGACAAGTCCCAGTTCAAACTTTATTGCAGGATACCACAACCATTCTTCCCCATTCAGCTCTATGACTTTTATCAGGTCTTCTGTAGTCCTTTTGTTCATGCGCCCGCCTTCTATACGCGGATCAATAAAAGTATGCAGACCGGTTTTTGTAATCACCCCCGGCTGGTTGGCAGCTACTGCCCTGTACATCTGGGCGGCAACGCCCTGAGGAAAATTATAGGCCTCTATCTTTTCCTCCAGTGCCAGACGGGCCATTTTAGGAGCCATTCCCCAGTACCCTGCAATTTCCCTTTTTACCAGTCCTTCATAAGCCAGTGCGTCTGTCCCGCAGGAATCCTTATCTCCCAGACCGCATGCATGAAACAACGTCAGATTTTTGGGGGATTTTTCCTTTACATAGTGTTTCCCTATTTCCTTAAGCAGTAGTGTCGGTTCATTCAGTGCACCTCCTGACCCCATGACCGCGACTGTCTGGTTATCCTTGATTAAACGTACCGCTTCATCTGCTCCGATTATTTTGGGCATATATTCATCCTCCTACTTCACAATTCATCATATGTTTTTTACCGTATCATATCATGTTTTTTTCGTCAATCCATGTTTTTTCACAATATTTCTATGTGTTTTTTGTGCATTTCATTGTTTTTCGCTTAAAATTCATATGGTGATTTACTTTTTATTTCTTTTATGCTATAACAGATTTATGATACCGGCCGCTTATTGCGCCGCTGAAAATTCATGTTGTCTTAGGAGGAAATTTTATGGATTACATATTTGAAGTTAATAATCAGATGATTCCTGTCTATGTTTTTGACACTATCATTGTAGGAAGCGGCGCTGCCGGCTTCTCAGCCGCAGAGCGCCTTTTTCTTTTGAATCACAGAAACATAGCTTTGGTTACAGAACATATCAAGTCAGGAACATCACGCAATACAGGCTCAGATAAACAGACTTATTATAAGCTTACCCTGTCGGGAGACTGTGCAGACAGTATCAAAGAAATGGCTGAAACCCTCATGTCCGTGGGGTGCGTTGACGGTGACCTGGCACTTTGTGAAGCAGCTTTATCCACACAGTGCTTCTATCACCTTGTAGAACTGGGAGTGCCGTTTCCATGCAACCGGTACGGCGAATATGTCGGGTATAAGACAGACCATGACCCACGAAAGCGTGCAACAAGTGCAGGTCCCTATACTTCCAAAATGATGACAGAAGCCCTTGAGGAGAGTGTTCTTCAGAAGAATATCCCCATCTTCAACAGGATGCAGGTCATCCGTATATTAACCTCACAGAAGAAAGTTCAGGGCATCCTGTGTCTGAATACAGCTTCAGATTCGGAAAATGAATCGCCTCTGTTTACAATTTTTCAATGCAGAAATCTGATCTACGCCACCGGAGGCCCTGCCGGGATGTACTATGACAGTGTTTATCCTCACGGACATCACGGTTCTACCGGACTGGCTTTTGAAGCGGGGGCAGTCGGTAAGAATCTGACAGAGTGGCAGTATGGTCTTGCCTCTGTCCATCCCCGCTGGAACGTATCGGGTACGTATATGCAGGCATTACCACGCTTTATCTCCAGAACACCGGATGGGGAAGACGAACGGGAATTTCTTTTAGATTTCTTCACTGACAGATATGAACTGTTGCATAAGGTATTTCTGAAAGGATATCAGTGGCCTTTTGATGTCCGGAAAATAGAAGGCGGCTCTTCTATTATTGATATTCTGGTTTATCTGGAGACACAAAAAGGACGCAGGGTTTATCTGGATTACACACAGAATCCCTGTGGCGGCATTGATTTTGACAGCCTGCCGGATGAATCAAGACTCTATCTGCAGCGGGGACACGCATGCTTCGGAACGCCTTATGAAAGACTTTTGCAGATGAACGAGCCTGCCATAGATTTTTATCGCCACAGAGGTATTGACCTGTCCAAAGAACCGCTGGAAATCGCACTGTGCGCACAGCACAATAACGGCGGCCTTTCTGTTGATATGTGGTGGCAGACCAATATCAGCGGATTGTTCTGCATCGGTGAAGCAAGTGCCAGTCATGGCATCTACCGCCCCGGAGGAACAGCCTTGAATGCAGGCCAGGTAGGTGCGCTTCGGGCTGCTCAGTATATTGCTCGTACTTCTGATGAACACGCTCCCAGCCCATACTGTTCTTTGAAAACGCTGAAACCGCAGATAACCCGGATCATTGATATGATCGAACATATTTTCCAAAAAGGACCTGAGAATATCAGTTTTCTTATAAAAGACGCGCAAAAACAAATGAGCCGTTATGGAGCTGCATTTCGGAATCTCAAAGACATGGAAAACCTGCTGGAAACTGTCACCAGTAATTTAAATATGCTCCCCAGTCTCTGCCGCGCCAAAACCCGAAAAGACATACAAAATTTTTATCTTCTGAGAGATATTCTTCTATGCCAGCAAACCTATCTCCATGCCATGACAGACTATATCCGACATGGAGGTCACAGCCGCGGAAGTGCCCTATACCAGGATTTTCGGGGACACAAACCTTATGATTCTCTGCCTGATTCCTTTATGTTTACTCTTGAACACAAAGAGGCGGAAAAAAAGATACAGGAAATCACCTGTCAAAACAATCAAACCTCTATCACCTGGCGAAATCCCCGCCCACTGCCTGATGAAGAGGCATTTTTTGAAAATGTTTGGAAGCAGTATCGTATAAATAAAAATATCTATTGAACCACTGATATAAATCAAAATACCTGCTTTCATCTGCATCCACTCACGGGAATGTGCCCCGCCTTTGACCACGACTACCATGAACTCTACTCATATCCAAAGCATCACTGTAAGTTCTGCAGTAAGATGAAATCACAGAAGGATACCCGGATACTATGCGATGAAAGCGACCGTGCATCTTTCATGATATGCCAGCAGAAAAGCGAGCTTATCCTATACCACTCAGGAAGATATGGACGGACTGATAAATGTCCTCAGAGAAAATGCACACCTCACCTTGTCCTCCCCGGACGAAATAGCAGAATATGCTACAGATATACCGCTCAAATCAAATGCACAGATAAAGGCTACTGCCAAGATCATGGAAGCTTGTACCTTTTATGTTCTTTTGAAAAATGCCATCTGCTCCGCCCTCGAAATCAGCAAAACAAAGCTGTATCAATCCGGTGACAGCTATTGCGGATGAAGTGGGGTTTTGTGATTATAATTATTTTTGCAGGGTGTTTAAAAAAGAAGCCGATATTTCGGCTAAGAAATACAGACGTACTATATCTTAGATACGTCTGATCAGAAATCTGAAACACATTGAAACGGCAGCCTTATTTTGCTATACTGATTTGTAGAAACAACAGACTTTTTCTGAATATGAGGTAAAAAAATGGCAAAGGGACTTATAGATTTCGTATTGGATAACATATTTGATGCAAACTGGACTGGCCGCCGCGGTGAAAAATTAACGGAAAGAGAACTTAATCTCGTAAAACTATTAGGCCGCCGCGGTAAGGTTCTAAGAAATATTTATGTACCAAAGGATAACAATGAGACCTCTGAGATTGATGTAATATTTATCACACAGAAGGGCATTTTTGTTATAGAGAGTAAGAACTATTCCGGCTGGATATTCGGTGATGAAAAATCCTCATACTGGACAGCAATGCTGCCGAACAGGGAGAAAAACAAGTTTTATAATCCGATCAAGCAAAACAGGACCCACATAAAATGGCTTGGGCAATATCTTAATGAGGATATTCCATTATTTTCAATCGTCGCTTTTTCAGAACGATGTGAATTAAAAAAAGTAACCGTTGACAGTCCTGATATCCATGTAATAAAAAGAGACAGAATCTACGCTACTGTTCGTAATATCTGGGACCATGCAGAAGATAAGCTCAATGAGGAAAAAGTCGGTGAAATTTACATAAGGCTTGAAGCACTAACCCATGTTGATAATGCTGTAAAGGAAGCTCACGTAGAGAATATTAATACAAAATACAAAAAGACAGATGTATCTGCCGGAACACAGGAGAATTCTTTAAATCCTCTCATTTGTCCACGCTGTGGCGGGAATCTTGTAATGCGCGCAGCAAAGAGAGGAGCCAAGGCCGGCAGCCATTTTTACGGGTGCTCGAATTACCCCAAATGCCATTTTGTCCGGGATATCACGGAGCACCCTGAAAAAAGTTCCTGAAAAGCTTATGTGTTCTGCGCCATGACTCCGACCAGCGCATGAGGCACATAGGGTTCTTCCAAATAAGCGGTTTCTTCCTCCGTCAAGACAAGTTCTGCTGCTCGGACTGCCCCTTCTATATAGTGGAGTTTGGTAGCGCCCACTACGGGAGCTGCCACTTTTGTCAGCAGCCACGCCAGGGAAATCTCCGTCATGGAAACGTTTCGCTTTTCTGCCAGCTCTGCAACACGGTCTATGATCTTCTGATCCTGCTGCGCTGTCCTGTCATACTTAAAATGGGCGTAATGGTCCTCGGCAAGACGCCTGGAGGTTTCTCCCGGACGCTTTGACAATCTGCTGCCAGGCAAAGCAGTTGGAAATATCGATATAGCGGACTTTCCCTGCCTTTACTACACGGTTCAGGCCCTCCATGATTTGAAAAAGAGGGGTCTGATAATCCCACATATGATAAATATACAGATCTACATACTCCATGCCCAGATTTGTCAAACTTGCATCCAGCATTTTCTCAATATGCTGCTGGCCGCTGACGCCCGCGGCGATTTCCTCCTGTGTACGGGGTAGAAATTTTGTCGCAACGACAATCTCATCCCGTCTGGCACAGTCCCGAAGCGTACGTCCGAGATACTGTTCACTGGTGCCGTTTTGATAGGCAATGGCTGTATCAAAAAAATTAACACCCAATTCCAATCCCCGCTTAATGATTTGGCGGGAATACGCTTCATCAACCGTCCAGGAATGCTGACCGTTTCCCGCTTCGCCAAATCCCATACAACCCATACAGATACGGGATACATTCAAATCCGAATTTCCCAATTTGGTGTATTGCATCATTTTCTCCCTTCGCAGTTATACGATATTATTTCTATTTAGAGGTTAATGCCCTTGTCTTAAATTTTCGTTTTGGAAAAAATATAGGCATCCCTTTAGAGGACACCTATATTTTATATCTATATTCCAATTAAGTCTAATGTCCATAATGTATTTTCGGAAATGCAGATAAAACATATCTCTAACTAAAAGCATTTGCAAGATTTAACTCTTATTTTGTTGTAACCATTTATGTTATATTAAAGTCTAATCAGTATAATCATCATGCATGAATGAAAACTGACGTGGGAGGAAAATGTGTGGACAAAGAAAAAATGGCGAAAAAAGCCATGCGCGGAGATACAAAAGCCTATGGAGAGCTGATTCATCTATATCAGGAATATTTATACAGTGTCGCCTTTCTGCATGTAAAAAATGAACAGACTGCACTGGACATGGTTTCCGAATGTATCATAAAAGGCTACGAAAACATAGGCCGTCTGCGGGAACCGAAATACTTCCGAACCTGGATGACAAGAATCCTGTTAAATGCCATAAACGACTATTACAGGAAAAACCCAGTATGCGCCGTATATGAAGACGCCTGTCTGGCAATAACAGAAAGCCCGAATATGGGCATATCACCGGAGGAAAAAATAGATTTATACCAGGCAGTGGACGCTCTTCCGCCGCGTTACAAAACGATCATTATCCTGCAGTATTTTGAGAACCTGAAAATAAGTGAGATTGCCTTTGCCCTGGACATCCCGGAAGGCTCCGTAAAAGCTTATTCCCACAGGGCTAAGGAAAAGCTCAGACAATATCTGAAGGAGGACTACCTGTATGTATGAAGATAACAGAATAAAAATACCGGAAGAACTGGGGCAGGTTGTTGAAAACAGTCTCCGGAAAGTCAAGAAAATTCACAGGCGAAAGGTATTCTGCAAAGTCTGTCTCACCGCCGGTGCCTGTGCCGCTGCCATTACGCTTCTGCTTGTATGGGGGTTCAAAAATCCTGTAATGGCCAGTAAGCTGCCTGCCATCGGACATTTGTTCTCCCAAATCGAGAAGGACGTCAGCTACAAAGGAAATTTCAGCTCCAAGGCCAATATTCTGCTGCCGGAGGATAAAGGCAGCCGGACAGACTCCCCTTATATACAGGAATCCAATGGAATCACCATCTCCGTCACTGAGACATACTGCAATAATCTGGCCGTCTACCTGGCTGTGGAGATTTATAATGAAGAAGCATTTCCCGATGACTTTATGGCTACAAAATATGATGAAAACTATATTGACGGATATGATGTACTTCGTATGGACAGCATTGACACCTTCAGTTTCGACAGTCCCAAAAGTTCTTATGAACCGTTTCAGATACAGGGGAATTATAAGGATGCGCATACCTTTATAGGAATCATACGTGCAGAGACCGGAGCTGCCAATTTCCGCCTGGAACAGGATACTGAGGTGCCTGAAACCTTCCAGTATGAACTGAATATCAGCAGTTTATCCGGCTATATTTACAGTGGCTGGGTCGAGGATACCTACATCGATCCCGTGACAGGGGAGGAAGGGATCTGCAGACACTTAGACGGACAGGAATCCAAAGTTTACAAGGGTAACTGGAACTTCAAATTTGATCTTAAAATCGACCCGGCACAGATACAGACAGTCACTTTAAATGACGTGAATGACAAAGGAGTCGGCATTAAGGAGGTTGTTAAAACGCCCTTCGAGATAACTGCCACTTACGTTCATCCGGAAGGTACGAAAGCATACGACTATGCTCTTGTCATCTGTGACGCCAACGGCGATTTCCTGGATTTCCAGGGAGAAAATACAAGAAATACATACCAGACTTATGAGCGGAATACGGATACGGTCTCAATCTTTCTCTTTGAAAACGAACAATTCTGGTCAGGGCTGGTGCAGTATTATTGGGCTGAGGACTACGAAACAAAACGGAAAACGAAAACTTTTGCGGAATATTTAGAGGAACATGCCCTTTACAGCACGCATGTGGATTTCACAGATAAGTAGGAACGGCTGTCCGCAAACGAAAACAGAAGCATGTCAGGATTCCTGTATCATCAGGTATTTCCCGGCATGCTTCTTCTTAATAGAAAAATCTTCTTATCCCTGCCAGCTATATACCGACATTCCCGCTGTTTCTTCCCAACCCTGTATTCTCTGTGGGAAGCCATTCCATGGCACGTTTGATATAAGTATCCCAGAAATCCCATTCATGAGCTCCTGCACCGCTTTCATATACTGCATTCACCCCGTTTTCTTTCAGAAAATGATACATATCCAGATTAACGTCTCTCAAGCCGTCCTGTTCTCCGCATGCTATGTACACTTCAGGAAACTCTGCATTCTCTTCTTTTATTCGCCTGACAAGATATTTGGGGTTATTCTCACTTTCAGCCACTTGATCAAGATTTCCCCAGATGCTCTCCGCGTAATCCCTTCTTTCAAGCACATTTACGGTATCGTTTGTCCTGTGGGGCAGCTCCTCTATCAGGAACGCTCCGGAAAGAGACACAATATATCCGAATGTCTCATGATACTTCAGCCCGTTTAGCAAAGCTCCGGCTCCGCCCATTGACAGCCCGCCGATAAAGGTATCTTCCCTTTTTCGTGAAAGAGGAAACATTTTCCGGGTCATCTCCACTAACTCTTTTCCCACAAACTTCCCGTAATTGTTCATGGCTTCCGGGTGATCCACATAAAAAGAATTATCTCCTGAAGGCATGACCACCGCCAGATCGTGCTCTTCCGCATACCGCATGATCTTAGTCCCTGTCACCCAATCCATATAGTTTCCGAAGATTCCGTGGAGCAGGTAAAGCGTTTTGTATGGTTTCTCCTCTCTGGCCGGCATTCCCGGCATCTGCTGCTTGTCTGCCGGCAGGATCACATTCACCGGAACTGTACGCATTAAATTTTGTGATAATAAATTCATTTGGATAAAAGCCATGATCTGTTTTCTCCTTTTGTTAAATTTGATGTGCGGGTACTGGAACTCCTTAAATTATATCTAATTGTACCTCAAAAGTTCCCGTATGGCATTTGGGATCAGCAGAACCCCTCATGTTCTTAATATTTTATCCATTGCCTTTCCTCTTGCAAGTTCATCGATCAGTTTATCAAGGTATCTGATTTCCTGCATAAGGGGTTCCTCAATCTCCTCCACTCTGATACCGCATACGGTTCCTTTGATCAATTTTCTGTTCGGATTCATATTCGGCGCATTTTCAAAAAAGGCGGCATAAGTTATGGGATTCTCAGTCATCGCATCGATTTCGTCATGACTGTATCCTGTGAGCCAGCAGATGATTTCATCCACTTCTTCTTTCTGCCGTCCTTTTTTCAGTGCTTTATTGACCAGAAGCGAATAAATCTTTGAAAAACTCATCTGATATACTTTATCGTTATTCATTGGCGTGTCCTCCGCATTTATGATTCCCTGATTTCAGGATTTTCTGCTTCTTCCGGAGCGTGTTTAAAAAATCGCTTTCGGCAGGCTGTATCAGTCCAGATGGAACAGAGGTTTTAAGTCCACGGAAACCGGGCTGTTGTCAGGATTTGTCTCCATAATATCCGCCATAAAATCCCACCATTTCCGATTGATCACAGTGTCTGCCCCTTTTGCCCATAGTTCTTCATTATCAATTTCTATGTACCCAAATAAGGTAAGGGTCTCACGGTCCAGAAAAATAGAGTAATTCTTACCTCCATGGGTGTGGATCATCTCTCTCATTTCAGGCCAGAGTTCATTATGGCGTCTCTCATATTCCTCCTCAAAGCCGGGATATAGTTTCATTTTAAATGCTTTATACATGTTTTTTCCTCCCAATCATCACTGAAACTTTTTATCAGTTGTAAACAGGATTTCCGTAAAACAGCCCTGCAGCTGACTATCTCCATTATACTTTTCTTTCACCGGAAAAGCCATACCCATTGACAGGACTTCAGGAAATTTTTATAATAACGTTACTGTTTACACTGTGCCCGGCAATACGCTCCCCGATGCACAGATATAACAATACGCTGCTTCACACAGCGGGAAAGAAGGAAAATATGAAGACACTCTCTATTGGAAAATCAGATATATGCTCTCCATACATCGCCATGGGAACCTGGGCCATCGGCGGCGGTACCTGGTGGGGTGAAAACGATGATGCCCTCTCCATCCGTACCATTTCGGAGGCCATGGAGCATGGGATTCTCTGGTTTGATACAGCTCCGGTCTACGGCATCGGCCACAGCGAGGAGGTTGTGGGAAAAGCCCTGAAGGGAAAACGTGACAAAGTTCTGCTCTCTACCAAATGCGGACTGGAATGGGATTATGAAACACCCTGTTTCCACAAAGTCATGGAAGGCCGTAAGGTATACCGGGACCTGTCCCCCAAAGGCATCCGCAAAAATCTGGAGGACAGCCTGCGCCGCCTGCAGACAGATTATATTGATATCTACTACACCCACTGGCAGTCTCCGGACTTCGCCCTCTATCCTCTGGAAGAGACCGTAGGCGTACTGATGGATTTGAAAAAAGAAGGGAAAATCCGTGCCATCGGAGCTTCCAATGTAAACGCGGATATCGTCCGCCAATACTGCCGTTTTGGGCAGCTTGATGTGATTCAGGAAAAATACAGCATTGTGGATACCCGCATTGCCTCGGAACTGGTCCCTGTATGTGAAGAAAACCAGGTGTCCATCCAGGCCTACTCTCCTCTGGAACAGGGACTGCTGACCGGTAAGGTGACTATGGATACAGTGCTCTCTTCCACGGATGTGAGAAATAAAAACCGTTTCTGGAAACCTGAAAACAGAAAGCTCATTCTTGATATGATGGAGAAATGGACGCCCCTTACGGAAAAATACGGCTGTTCCCCGGCAAACCTGGTCATTCGTTATACCGCTTCTGCTATAAATAACCTGAACATCCTGTGCGGCGCCCGGAAACCGGAACAGATTCTTGATAATGCCAAAGCCCTGGAACTGCAGTTACAGGAGGATGATATTCGCCGGATGACAACAATGCTCGATGAAGTCCGCAGTCATCTTATCTGACTTTCTTACAAAAGGGGATGTGCACCGCACATCCCCTATCCGTCTGTTAGCAAAGACAGATACGTCAAATGCTGCCCCTTCTATCTATTCTTTATGCCGTCTCCTCCGCAAAATTCCCTGTGTACAACTGATAATACTTCCCTTTCTCCTCCATGAGCTGGTCATGGGTTCCTCTCTCGATGATCCTTCCCTGTTCCAGGACCATAATACAGTCAGAATTCCGCACCGTTGACAGCCTGTGGGCGATGACAAAGGTAGTTCTGCCTTTCATCAGCCGGTCCATACCCTGCTGCACCAGTGTCTCCGTCCTGGTATCAATGGAGGAAGTTGCCTCATCCAGTATAAGCACAGGCGGGTCAGCCACAGCGGCCCGCGCGATCGCCAGAAGCTGCCTCTGGCCCTGGCTTAAATTGGAGCCGTCCCCGGTGAGCATGGTGTCATATCCATCCGGCAGACGTCGGATGAAACCATCTGCGTTTGCCAGTTTTGCCGCTGCCCTGCACTCCTCATCCGAAGCCTTCAGGCGGCCATAGCGGATGTTTTCCATCACGGTTCCTGTGAACAGGTGGGTATCCTGAAGCACCATGCCGAGAGAACGCCGCAGGTCGGATTTTCTGATCTTATTGATATTGATATTGTCATATCTTATCTTTCCATCCTGTATATCATAGAAACGGTTGATCAGGTTGGTAATCGTCGTCTTACCGGCACCGGTGCTTCCCACAAATGCAATCTTCTGTCCCGGTGTGGCAAAGAGTTTGATATTGTGCAGCACAATCTTATCGTCATTATATCCGAAATCCACATCGTTGAAGGTGACATCCCCCTCAAGCCTCTGATATGTCACGGTCCCCTCCGCCTTGTGCGGATGCCTCCATGCCCATATACCGGTCCGCTTTTCGCTCTCTGTAAGGCTGCCGTCCGGCTGTTCTTCTGCGTTGACCAGCTCCACATAACCGTTATCCACCTCCGGCTCTGCGTCTAAAAGCCTGAAGACACGGTCCGCGCCTGCCATGGCCATAACGATACTGTTCATCTGCTGGCTGATCTGTGTGACAGGCTGTGTAAAGTTCTTATTCAGTGACAGGAAGGATACCAGGGTTCCAAGCGTCAGCCCGGTAAATCCCTTCAGGGCCAGGACCGCGCCCAGTACGGCACAGAGCACATAGCTGATGTTGCCCAGGTTGCTGTTCACCGGCATCATGATATTGGCAAATGTGTTGGCCTTATCTGCACTGTCACGAAGCTCCTCGTTCAGCTTTCTGAAGTCCTTTACACTCTTCTCCTCATGGCAGAACACTTTTACTACCTTCTGGCCCTCCATCATTTCCTCAATATAACCATTTACCCGGCCCAGGTTCCTCTGCTGCTCACCGAAATATTTGCCGGATTTGCCGCTTAACTTTTTCGTGGTGACCATCATGATCCCGACCATCACCAGTGTCAAGAGGGTCATGGGGATATCCAACACGATCATGCTGGTAAATGTGATCACGATCGTCACCGCTGAGTTGACCACCTGGGGAATACTCTGGCTGATCAGCTGGCGGAGGGTATCCACGTCATTGGTATAGACAGACATAATATCCCCGTGGGCATGGGTATCAAAAAACTTGATGGGCAGAGACTCCATATGTGTAAACAGATCCACACGCAGGTGTCTCAAAGTTCCCTGGCTGATGTATACCATGATCCGGTTGTAGGCAAATGCACACAGCACCCCCACCGCGTAGATCCCGATCAGCGTAAGAAGCGCCTTTTTCAGCGGCCCGAAATCAGGATTCGATGCTTTGGTCATGGGAATGATATATTCATCGATCAATTTCTGCATAAACAGGGTTCCGCTCAGGGTAGCCAGCGCTGTAGCTACAATACAGACCACTACCACAGCGAAAAGCCATTTATAATTTTTCATCATATATCCCAGCGTCCGCTTCAGGATCTTTCCCGCATTGTCCACCTTGGGTCTGGGACCGCGGACGTTCATGCCCGGGCCTTTTACTGCCTTTACATTTTCTGCCATTATGCTGCACCTCCTGTCTTCTTTCCGGCCTGGTCAAAGTCTCCGCCGCCTTTGATCTGTGTCTCATAAATCTCCTTATAAATATTGTTATTGGCCAGCAGATTCTCGTGTGTATCGAATCCGTTTACCCTTCCGTCATCCAGGACCAGGATTCTGTCCGCGTCCTGCACACTGGAAATCCTCTGGGCAATGATCAGCTTGGTGGTTCCCGGAATTGCCTTGGCAAAAGCATCTCTGATCTTCGCGTCTGTGGCAGTGTCCACGGCGCTGGTGGAATCATCCAGGATCAGTACCTTTGGTTTTTTCAGCAGCGCCCTGGCAATACAGAGCCTCTGTTTCTGGCCGCCGGACACGTTGGTCCCTCCTTGTTCGATGTAGGTCTCGTATTTGTCAGGGAACTGCTCAATAAATTCATCTGCACAGGCCTGGCGGCATGCTTCCACGCATTCCTCCTCAGTGGCCTGTTCATTTCCCCATCTCAGGTTATCCAGTATGGTGCCTGAGAAGAGGACATTCTTCTGAAGCACCACAGCCACCTGATTTCTCAGCTCCTCCATGTCATAGCTCCTCACATCCTTGCCGCCTACGGATACAGTCCCTCCCGTCACGTCGTAGAGACGGCTTATGAGATTCACAAGACTTGATTTTCCGCATCCGGTTCCGCCGATGATTCCCACGGTCTCCCCTGCTTTGATATGCAGGTCAATGTCTGTCAGTGTCTCTTTGCCGCTGCCGTGTTTGTAGGAAAAATTCACATGGTCAAAATCAATTCTGCCGTCCGGTATCACAGGATCAGGATTCTCCGGATTGACCAGATCCGCCTGATCATTCAGGACTTCGGCGATACGTCTGCCGCTTGCCGCACTCATAGTCACCATGACGAATATCATGGAGAGCATCATAAGGGACATGAGGATTCCCATAATATAACTGAACATGGAAGTCAGCTCACCTGTTGTCAGATCCCCCACAACAATGAATTTTGCTCCGAACCAGGAAAGCGCAATGATACAGAAATAGATGACAAACATCATCACCGGACCGTTCAGAGAAAGGAATTTCTCAGCTTTTACAAAGAGACGGTACAGATTGTCTGCAGCTTTTGTAAATTTTTCATTCTCATATTCTTCCCGCACATAGGCTTTCACCACACGGATCGCAGAGACATTTTCCTGTACACTGGCATTTAATGCATCGTATTTTTTAAATACCACATCAAATATCTTTGTTGTCCTGCTCATGACAAAGATAAGGACTGCAGCCAGAATCACAATAGCCACCACAAAGATCAGGCTCAGCCTTACATTAATGAAAAAACACATGAACATACTGCAGATCAGGGTAAAGGGAGCGCGCACCGCGATTCTCAGGATCATCTGGTACGCGTTCTGCACATTAGTCACGTCTGTTGTCATACGGGTGACCAGACCTGCTGTACTGTATTTGTCAATATTGGAAAAAGAAAAGGTCTGTATATTGTCATACATGGCTTCTCTCAGATTACAGGCCAGACCTGAGGAAGCGCTTGCCGCATAGCGGCCTGCCAGAACTCCGAAGAGCAGACTGAGCATGGCAAACACCAGCATGAGTGCACCGTACTGATATACCTTGGCAATGCTGCCGGCCTCAATCCCCTTATCAATGATTGCCGCTGTGATAAATGGTATCAGAACCTCCATCACCACTTCCAGGGCGGCATAAAGCGGTGTCAGCAGGGAAGCCTTCTTATACTGCTTCACCTGCGCAAGTAATGTCTTGATCATGTTGTAAGCCTCCTTATTGCTTTAAATTACTCAGCATTCGTTCCAGCAGTTCCGTCAAAAGCTGTTTTTCTCCCTCTGTAAAACCCCGGTACATACATTCCTCCAGGTCACGAAACCCCTGATCGATCTCTCCTTTCAGTTCATCTGCCCTCTCTGTAAGACGGATATGTTTCAGTCTCTCATCCGCAGGGTCCGGCACAAAACCTATGTATCCGGCATTTTTCAGCTTTTTCAGGAGAGATGACACGCTGGCTTTTGACAGCCCCAGGGAGATATGAAGATCCCTGGCGCAGATATCCTGGTCCGCATGGTCTGTCAGGTAGCACAGCACATTGCACTGAGCCGCCGACATCCCGTGCCTGACCATCATGGAATTACCTATGGACTCCATCGTCAGATTCAGCTTTTTCAGCAGACGCATCACATTTTCGTCCTTTACCTTCTGCATATTTTGTCTCCTTATCTGAAACAAGTTCGCTTGCTGACTGTTTCCTTACAAACTAGTTTTACACCATTTTTCCTTGTATGTGAATTAGAAAAATGTTATCATTAATAAAGTATATTAATTAATATATCTGGGTTCTTTTTATTATAAGAAGCACAGCCCGCCGGACCGGTACACGCAGACACATCTGTCCGGTCTGTAACACGGGAAATATCTGCAGAGAAAGGAATTTTTATGAATACCGTACAATTAGAATGCTATATGGCAGTGGCGGAGAACCTGAACTTTGCCAGAGCCGCCGAACAGCTTCATATAACACAGCCCGCCGTAACCCATCAGATCAATTCTTTGGAAACCGAACTGGATGTCAAACTGTTCAAGCGGACCACCAGGACAGTGGAGCTCACGTCCCCGGGATGGGTTTTTCTCGGATACGCCAGGGATATCCTGGCAAAGACAGCCCAGGCCAAAAACAGACTTGCCGGACATTTTGAAGATCAGATACAGCCTTTTATCATAGGATGCCACAGCTCTTTTGAACTGACTATGCTCCCGGAGGCGCTGCGGCGGCTGACCAAGGCATATCCCCAGGTGCATCCTGACATTAAGATGGTCCCCTCTCAGGCCCTGCGAAACCTTCTGCAGGAGGAAACCCTGGATGTGATGCTGGGCTTCGGGGAGGATAAAGAAAAGAAAAAAACAGGCACTTATGTGGAACTGATCAAAGCGCCTGTGGTGTGCGTGACAGCAGGTGACCACGCCCTGGCAAAAAAAGACGCGGTCACCCTGGACGAACTGCACGAAGGCCGCCTGGTTCTCTGCGATCCTCACAAATCCTCCCCCGTGATCACGGAAATGCAGGGAAGCCTCATCAGCACACGGCCTCCCTCCCAGATGTTTTTCTGTGAAAATATAGAGTGTGCCCTGGCTTTTGTAAAGGCCGGCCTGGGCTTTACCATTCTGCCGGATATGCCTCTCATGCGAAGTGATGATCTCTGCTATATTCCCGTAAAAAATGCAGCACCGGCTTCCTTTGGGCTTTATTACAAAACCCTCCAGAATAATCCGGTGCTGCGCAGTTTTATACGCATTATGAAAGAATGCTCACAGGTACAGAAGCTTTAACCCAGATCTCCTGCCGCCTTTATTTTCACCCGGTTGGTATTTCCCGGATAGTAGGCAAGAGGGACATCCTCCACATCAATGATCTCCACAGTCTCCTCCACAGCGCCCGCATCCACAGCCATGGCTATGGCCTCTTTCCTGGCCTGTGCAAGCGCCTCCTCTCTGGGAACCACATCAAAGTCCAGAAGCTTTTCATAGGTTCCGCTCACTTTAGAGATGGCAGAGCCGATGGCATTGGCTGTCTGGGCATGTTCCGGGTTTACACTGCGGCTGGTTCCCTCCAGCTCCTTTGGAAGAATGATGGAGCCGCCGCCAACCATGATGACCTCCACATCCTGACTGGATACCTTCATGGCATCAATGCCTTCCTCCACCATTTCTTTGATGACATCCATAGCTTTTTTCGCAAAATCCGGGTCAATATGGGATACCTTCTCCCTGTCTCCGATCTCGGCCATTCCAAGCCGCACGGCAATATCCGTGGCTGTCATCACATCACCGCCGAACACAAGGGCCTTTTCCGTAATGCGGTACCCCACACTGTCAGGCCCTACCGTCACCGTGCCGTCCTCTTTCTCATGTACGACAGAACCGCCGCCAAGGCCGATGGAAAATACATCCGGCATACGGAAGTTGGTCCGCACGCCTCCGATAGTCACGGCAACACTGGATTCCCGCGGAAATCCGTTCTGGATAACGCCTAAATCCGTGGTCGTACCGCCCACATCGATCACCACCGCATTCTGGATCCGGCTCAAATAACTGGCGCCCCGGATGGAGTTGGTGGGTCCGCAGGCCACTGTGAGGATCGGATACTTTTTGGCATATTCCATGGTCATCAGGGTACCGTCGTTCTGGGACAGATAGAGTGCCGCGCCTGTCACGCCCTCCTCCTTCAGACTTCTGGCAAACCCATCGGTAAACCGCTCCGCCACCCTGCAGAGCGCCGCGTTTAAGATCGTGGCATTTTCCCTCTCAATAAGGCCCATGGAACCGATCTCGCTGGATATGGAAATGCGGACATCAGGCCCCATGATCTCCCTGCAGATCTGCGCCGCCCGCAGTTCATGGTCATTGCGCACAGTGGAAAATACGCAGGAAATAGCTACAGACTCCACCTTTCCCTTTATCTTACGGAAAAATTCTGCTGCTGCCTCCTCATCAAAAGGAGCCAATTCCTTTCCGTCATACTCAAATCCGCCGCCTATGACTGCCACGGACTTTGCAATGGCCCTGATATCCTCCGCCCAGTCCACCATAGGGGGAATCCCCAGTGTGGCTGGCGCTCCGATGCGCAGAATGCCGATAGGCGCCAGATGCTTTCTCTCCACAATGGCATTGGTACACTGGGTAGTTCCCAGCATAGCCATGGATATCTCTTCTTTATTCACACCGGAGACCTGTAAGATCTCACGCACGGCACACACAATGCCGTCGTAGATATCCTCCGAAGTGGGATGCTTGATCTCTGCCTTTACCTGTAAATCCTCATTGATCAGAACCGCATCCGTATTGGTTCCGCCCACATCTATTCCCAGCTTATACATCTGTGCGTCCTCCTTTGCAGCGTTCTTCCAGTGGAATATAATCCGTATCGCAGCCGAAATACCGCGGTCCCACCAGCTCCAGTCCGGCCTGGCTTCTCCACATTTCAAAACATTTCAGCCCCACCAGCATGACTCTCTTGCCGTATTTCAGCGCATCTGTGGTGACCGGGGCAAAAGTTTCCGTGTCCACAAGGCAGATAAGGTCCGGCACGGTAGCCAGGATTTCCCCGTCCACCACTGCTGTCAGGTTCTCATTCTGGAATTCCACATAGGCCTGTCTGCCTCTGTATTCCCCAATCCCTTCTAGGCACACCTTTCCGAAGTTGAATGCCCCCCTGGTCTCCCGGAGCACATCACCAATCTTTCCTTTAAAAAGTTTGAAGCCCTCTGAAAACCGCAGGAAATTTTCCTCCGGAGTCCCCTGCTCCATATCTTTTACGCAGCGGATTGCCTCCCCCAGCCTCTGGCTTCTGGTGACGATATGCTTTACAGCATATTTTTTAAGCTCCGCGCCGCTCATACAGTACAGGGCCACAGAAACAGAACCGCCGCAGCTCATGGTCACTGACCGGGCCAGTTCTTCTGTCCATTTGTTGGTGATCGTATTGAAAATTGCGGAATTTCCTTTCTCATCTGTGAGAGCCATAGGGCTGGCGCTCATGCCGCCCATGGTAAATGTCACCATCTGCAGTTCCGGAAAAGCCCGTCCCATACCGTCCGCATCCACCATGGGAAGCCCCATTCTGGCGGAGGCCGCGATGGGAAGCATACTGTTCACACCGCCTGCCTCGATAGGCATAAAGGCATAGACTTCTTTTCCGAAGAACTTGGAAACCATATCATAGAGCACCCGGTACTCTTTGCCGCCGATTCCCTTTTCCCCCAGAATGGTGGGGGCTCCCATCATGGCAATGGGCACGACCAGCGCGTCATCCGGCACCTCCCCGGGGTCTAACAGTGTGACCGGGCCGCATTCCCTCACCGCACCCATAGCCACCAGCTTGCCTATATAGGGGTCTCCGCCGCCGCCCGCGCCTAAAAGGGCAGCACCCATGGCGATATCCTCAATCTCTTCTAATCCTATTTTTCTCAAAATCCCATCTCCAATCCAGCGGCACACATATCACCTGCCGTGCGTTTTGTTTTTTTCTATTATAAACGCTTTTTCTGCCGTTGTAATTATGGATTGGGTTAAACTTCCCCGCTCTCTTTTGTCCTTTTGGACAAAGAAGAGTCACGGAGCAGGCGCAGAACTGCCGCCGCCTCATAGAGACGCCCCGCTTCCGGCATTTTCTGTATTCTGAAGCGGAAGAACTCGTGGAGCTTTCCCACCCGGTATTTGATGGTATTTTTATGTACATATAACAGGTCAGCCGTGCGGGCAATATTGCTGTCTGCATCCAGAAGAAAAGTTTCCAGTGTCTTATAAAGCTCCTCGTCCTGCTCTTCCAGTCCTTTCAGACAGGCGGTCTTCTCCAGTATTGCTTTCTCCCCTGCGTCCAGAATCTGCCTGCAGGCGCCTGCAAACTCCAGCTCACTCCCCGTCAAAATATGGCGGCAGGGAAAGATGCAGCCCGCCTCCTCCGCGTATTCTGTGCACAGAAGAAAAGCGCTGCGCACCTGTGCCGTATTTTCAAGCCCGGGGCAGCTTATGAGGCGTATCTCTTTGTCCCCCTCCTCATAGAAAGCCTCCAGAATCTGTTCCTGCTCCATTTTGGTGCGCTCCTGTCCCGTAAAGACAACTCCCCTTCCCTGATGGATGCCCGCTATGCAGATATCATAATACTGTTCCAGAAATGTGCTTGCGTGCCTCACTTCCTTTTCCAGATTCCGCTCCGCCTTCTTTTTCCTGGGCAGGAGGAGAAGCATGTGGTGAATGGATTTCACATCAATCCGGAAGATTTCCGCCAGCCTGCGCATCTTCACCGGTTCGTCATTTAAAATAGCTTTCAAAAGTTCTCCAGTTCCCACATTGCCGTAACCTCTGCTCCAGACACCGATGAACAGCCTTACCGCCTCAGCGGCCTGCAGGCAGAGCTGGGCATGCAGTTTTTTGTCCTCACGGACAAGGAAAAGAGTAAGCCCCGCATTGTCAGCGTCTTTCACCGGCGCGCAGAACACCCAGCGCCCGGAGGGAAGCCGCTCCATCTCCTTTGACGCGCCCGGTGCCTCCCCGCCGTAAAACTGCTCCAGCTCCTCCATAGAGGATTCTCCCGCCTGAGGCCACACAGCCAGATTCACAGGGCGGAAGCGGCTGTCAACTAAAAAGAGGGAACAGCGCAGCCTGTCACTCAGCATCCTGACCACAGATTCCACGGTTCTCTGGCTCTCGGGAAGATAACCGAACCGCTCTAACATCTCCCCCACAAGATAGGTATCCCGCTTCTGCTCACTGATGATGGCGTGCATAACCTCTGTGATCACCTCACTGTAGCGCAGGTCCATGCGGTTTTTCGGCATACAGATAAGGACAAAGCCCAGTTCGTCCGCAAGTGCCGCAACCTCAGGAGCAATGTCCTTTAAGAAAATTCCCACATAGTATAAGATCAGCCCCACTTCCCCGCCCTCATATAGCCTCCGTATGGTGGCAAGCTGCAGCGGGACATCCTCCCTTGCGTTGATAAATCCCGTAATGGCAATCTCACCGCCGTAAAAATCGCCGGGGAACAGGTCATCATTCAGCATCTGGGGATTGGCGTATTCCAGGACAGAAATGGATGTGACCACTTTTTTAAGTCCTGACTTCCCCGCTGCCACCCTGGCACCTCCAAGGGAGGGCAGCTTTAACAGGTCTTCCACCGTAACACTCATTTTATCTCACTCCTCTTTGCCTCAAGGCACTTCTGCATATCGTCGGGAAAGGCAGCCTGTATCCGTATCTCCTCTTCGGTAAAGGGCTGGATAAGTGTCACCCGGAAGGCATGCAGGGCAGCCCGCTTCATGTGCTCCGTATTTCCTCCGTACAGACGGTCCCCCAAAAGGGGATGCCCCATCCAGGCCATATGCACCCGGATCTGGTGCGTGCGCCCTGTTGCAAGGCAGAGATGTACCAGAGCACAGTCCCTCATTTTTTCCACAACGCGGTATCTGGTCACCGCGGTCTTTCCCTGAGGGGAGACACACATGCGCATCAGTTCTCCCTCCGCTTTGTCTATCTTCTCCGTAATGATCCCCTCATCCATTTTGGGAACGCCCTCCACAAGGGCCAGATACTCTTTTTCAAATGCCCCCTGCTGTTTCTGCTTTGCCAGTCTCCCTGCTGCCGCCTGGTTTAAGGCAAACACCACAATGCCTGAGGTGTCCTTGTCAAGCCGCCCCACGCTTCTGACCCTGGCCTGCACTCCTTTTTCCCGGAAATAAAAGGCCAGCATATTGGAAAGGGAATCCGCGTAATGCCCATGGGAGGGGTGCACCACAAGACCTGCCGGTTTGTTCACACAGAGCAGATCCTCATCCTCATACAAAATATCCGGTATTCCCTTTCCCGGCACCAGTTGGGAGGAGCCTGTGTGCGCCTCCTCCAGCTTTACTTCCACTTTATCCCCGGCTTTCAGTTCATGGGTAACTCTCGCCCTGTTACTATTTACCCGGATTCCGTCCTTCCTGAACTTTGCCTGTTTTATCTGCCGCTTTGTAAGTTCCATATCATGAAGCAGAAAGTCTGACAGACTGCAGTCCCTCTCTGCCGTTTTACTCCATATCTTTTCCATTTGCTCATCCCTGTGCATGCTCGTGCTTTCCTCTATCTGTCTTTTTTTATTCTAGCAGAGTCCGGCAAATGCGTAAAGGAAATAAAAGAAAACCTCTTTCAGAACCCCTCCTCCCGTGATAGAATGGATTTATAGCAATAGAGAGACGGGCAGATGCACACAAAATGCAATAAATTGCATTTTGGCGCTGGCTAACTCGGGATTTTGCTTCGCATCGCGCAGCATCCCCTTGGAGAAAACATCTCCCGTGACATTGGCCGTGAACAGTAACCAAAAGGAGACTTTATTATGCAGATCAGCAGCCTTCACATCAGGAATTTTAAATACATACGGGATATGGAGATTCGGAACATTGAAAACGCCCTGATTCTGGTGGGGAAGAACAATACGGGAAAAACCTCCGTTCTGGATGCTGTCCGGGCGGTGAGCGGCTCTTACCGGATACGTGAATGTGACTTTAATGAAAAAAAGCAGAGGATAGAGATTACCATGACTCTGTCCATCTCCAGGGAAGACCTGCAGATGCTGCACCACCACGGACGCGTGAGCGTGTACCGCAGATATACTGCCTGGTATGAGGATTTCTGCAAAAAGCTCCCCTCCTACCAAAACGGAAGTCTGACCTTTACCTACACAGTCAATGTGCTGGGACAGGAACGCCTGAGCGACGGCCGCGAAAAGCACAACAAATATATCCGTCAGGTACTGCCCCAGATTTACTACATCGGAACCGACAGACGGCTGGAGCAGCTTCAGAAAGATCTGCTGGCCTTTGAGGAGGATGAACAGTTAAAGAGAATGCGCCTTGATGTCTGCCTGTTCGAGAGCAGCAAGCACTGCAGCCGCTGTTTCCAGTGCATCGGCCTGATCAACCAGAAACGCCCGGAGGATCTGACCGCCTTTGAGACCGCAAAGCTTCTGGAATACAAACTCTGTCAGATGAATCTGACGGACTTTGCAAGGCGTGTCAATACCAGTTTCCACAGAAACGGCGGATTTGATGAGATCCGCTACACCATGCGCTGCAACATCGACGAAATGTGCTCCGTTACGGCAGAAGCCTACAACACCAAGCGCAGCACATACACCCCGGTGGAACATATGGGAGAAGGTATGCGCAGCATCTATATGCTCTCTCTTCTGGAGGCTTACACCCAGGACAACAACAGGATTCCCAGTGTGATCCTGGTCAAGGACCCTGAGACGTTCCTTCACCCGGAACTGCAGAAAAAAGCCGGGGAAATTTTGTACCGTCTGTCCAAAAAGAATCAGATCCTGTTCTCCACCCACTCGCCGGACATGATCTTTAACTTCAGCAGCCACCAGATACGGCAGGTTGTGCTGGACGAACAGTATTATACCATTTTACGGGAGCGGACTGATATGAACCGGATACTGGATGATCTGGGTTTCAATGCCAGCGACCTTATGAATGTCAGCTTTGTCTTCATTGTGGAAGGCAAACAGGATAAAAGCCGACTCCCCCTGCTTCTCCGGAAATATTACTCGGAGATCACCGCCCCGGACGGCAGACTGTCCAGAATCGCCATCATCACCACCAATAGCTGCACCAACATCAAGACCTATGCCAACCTGAAATATATGAACCAGATCTATCTCCGTGACCAGTTCCTCATGATCCGCGACGGAGACGGCAAAAACAGGACAGAGCTGGCTGCACAGCTCTGCCGCTACTATGAGGCCAGGAATCTGGAGGATGTGGACCATCTCCCGAGAGTCACCCCGAAAAATGTGCTGATCCTCAAATACTATTCTTTTGAGAACTATTTTCTCAACCCCGCTGTCATGGTTCAGATCGGCGTGCTGGAAAAGGAAGAAGATTTTTACAGAATCCTCCTGGAAAAATGGAAAGCCTATCTCTATAAAATAAAGAGCGGGCGCCATCTGACAGAGGAGCTCGGATTTGAGATACAGACAGAAGAAGACCTGAAAAACCATATGGAGGAATTTAAGATCTATATGCGGGGCCATAATCTCTTTGACATCTTCTACGGACCTTACAAAGAGAAGGAACAGGAACTTCTGAAACGCTATATAGATCTGGCTCCCAGGGAGGACTTCAGGGATATCCTGGATGCTGTCGACCATTTTATTTATTTTGACAGCAGGAAAAAGCAGGAAAGTTAAAACACAGGCGCCGCAGATAGGATGTGAATCTGCGGCGCCTGTATTATTCTTTCTCTTCTGTTTCAGGGACATAGAGGGCATATCCGCCCTTTCCGCTCCGTTTTGCTTTGTAGAGAGCCGTATCCGCCCTGCGGTACAGCTCGTGGAAATTCTCGCTGCCATTAGTCATGACAGCTCCGATGCTGCCGTGTACCGGATAGTCATCCTTTTCCCCTGTATAGAGGGAATCCCACTTCTTTACAATGGCATCCAGGATGAGGATGAGCTGATGGCTGCTCTGCACATTGATGAGAAAGACCATAAATTCATCTCCGCCGATTCTGCCCACAATGTCCGTGGAACGGAATGTCCTCTGCAGAGCATCCGCAAAGCGGACGATCGCCCTGTCCCCCTGGGTATGCCCCAGCGTGTCATTGATACGTTTTAAATTGTCCATATCCACAATGAGGAGCGCACAGACACTGCCTTTGTATTTTCTGAGGGCATGGGTGACAAGTTCCTCTGTGGCCATTTTGTTATAAAGTCCTGTCATGGAATCTGTCTCGGCACGCAGCCTGAGTGCCTCTTTTTCCCTCATATTTTCATCTATGTTCATCATTTTGCCCAGAATGCGCACAACTCTTCCTCTGTCATCCGCAAAGATACTGGTGAGCACTGAAAACCAGATATAGACGCCTGCAAAGTTACAGAAACGAATGTTCCGCGTCATAACCCCTTTTTTGCTGCTGAACTGAGGCAGTATCCTGGAAAAGGCGGTGACATCATCCGGATACACCCATTTCCCGTCCAGAAATGACTGGTAATCCGGCTTTATGCCGAGTATCTTTTCAAAATTTTCGTTGAACTCCAGTGTATGGTCCAAATTGTTGAGTTCAAATACCAGCACATCGGAATCCCTGGCCAAAAGCCGGAATCTCTCCTCCGAGACTTCCAGCTTTTCCTTCTCCTCCAGAAGCTTCTGTGTCTGTGCCCGCAAAGCTTTCCGCTCTGTTCTGAAGAGATAAAAGATCAGCAGAAAACCAAGCAGAAAAGAGACTGCGAAGGCAATATTGAGCCTCGCCGCATAAGTTCTGACAAAAGCATAGGAGGAATCCACCTCCCCCCGCTTCATGGCAGATAAAAGTGTCCATCCGTTATATCCGAAGGGTGTCTGTGTCACATAATACTCCTGTTCCCCTTCCTGTATAAGGGATACCAGTTTCTCTTGGTTCTTGGCTGCCTGCTG
Source organism: Blautia sp. NSJ-175 (assembly GCF_022867815.1). NCBI lineage: Bacteria > Bacillati > Bacillota > Clostridia > Lachnospirales > Lachnospiraceae > Blautia > Blautia sp. NSJ-175. Next base: position 245,766 of record NZ_JALIFQ010000006.1, on the reverse strand, counting down.
CATATCCTCCACGGAATGACCGTCCAGAAAGGCTTCGTTCTTTGTCTTTTCATATATGTTTTCCAGGCTCTTATCCCCTACCACCATCTCCTCATCTTTGGAGGCCACTATGACATCTCCCTGTCCGTTGATGAGAACACTGGCATCATTTCGCTCGAAATTGTCATGCAGGAACAGGGTCCCGAACTGTTCTGCCGTATAAGAGCCGCAGAGCACGCCTGTGATCTCCCCCTGAGGATTTTTGATGGGAACAGCCAGCAGAACACAGAGGTATCCGTCTTCGATACTGGAGATAAACGGCTCTGAGATCGTCTGTTCCCCTTTCACAGCTGCCTGGAACTCTTTCAGATTTTTGATGTTCCTCTGTATTCCCTCATTGGTCATTCCGTTTCCATCCAAATCCGCCATGGTAATGCGATAAAACTCCTGGGTCTGCCGGATGGCATCGGCTGCGTTCAGGAAGGTCTCTGTATCCTCCATCCCTGCCTGCCCCAGATAACTGGCAAAGGCGCCCAGGGAATCAAACTGGCCGGAAAGTACAGTTCTCACATGATCCGCCTGCTGCTGCGCATAACTTTCCAGGGTCGCGTGAATCTCTTCGTTCACCCTGCGGCTTGTCTTCTGATTATAATTCAGCACTGCCACTGCAAGAAAAACTGCCAATACCGCAAACACCCACAGTGTCTGCTCTGCCCGTGTATGTTTCCTTTTTTTCGTCATACATGTACCATACTCTTTCCTCCGCTCATATTTCCTTGTACAACTAGGCGTATTTCACATTTTTCTTTTGTTTATTCTGTCAGAAACGGTTCTGCTCCATGTTTTCCATTTTTTCCTTTGTGAGAAGAAAAATCTTAACCTCTGCCTCGTGACCGTCCAGTTCCTCCTCTGTCATTCTGCTCAAAGCGGCCACTCTGCTTTTTCCATCCCGAATCTCCCACATGGCATCTGCAAAAAACAGGTCTTCCCCCTCTGTCGTCCGGCCCGTATCCGGCATGGCGCGAAGCGTAACGGTAAAGGAAGATATGCCACGCTCCATACTGCGTCTGTGTATGGCAGCCTTCTCCAGTGTCTCCTCCTCAAAAGGATATTCCCTGAAAAGCTCTGCCAGGTCTGCCATGCGGACAAACCCTCTGAAATAATACTCATTTTCCTGTATCGCCTGCTGCAGTCTCAATTTCATAGTCATCCCTCATTTCCGCCCGGCATCCGCAGTTCTCTGTCGCAAAAGAGGGCATCCACTGCTGCCCTGTATTCATTCAGATGCTGGGCCTTTTTTATTTTCTTTGCGTATTTCGCGCTGTCGGGAAACATATGTATCATGTAGAACCAGAGTTCTTTCATCTTAAACAGCACATTTCTGTCTCCTGACATGACTTTCTCATATTCAGTACAGAGGATGTCGTGAAATTCCCGAAATTTCTCTTTATCCGGCAGTGTGCCCTTCGTAATATGTCCCGCAAGGTCCGGGTCTGTGAGCATTCCCCTGCCAAGCATCACTGTCTCCACCTGGGGAAACCGTGCTGTAAATGCCTCATAGTCTTTCTTCGTAAAAATATCCCCGTTATAGCAGACCCTGTTCCTGCTCAGGGACAGGGCATCTGCAAAAACATCCAGATTCGGTTTGTTTTTATAATAATCTGTCTGCAGTCTCGGGTGAATGATCAGCTCCTCCATGGGATATTTGTTGTAAATCTCTATCAGCTCGTAAAACTCTTCTGCATCCTCCATACCGATTCTCGTCTTAACGGAAAGCTTCAGATCCAGTGTGTCAAAAATCTCATCAAGAAATTTTTCCAGCAGCTTCTGCTCTCCCAGGAATCCCGCGCCTCTCATCTTCGTCACAACGGTCCGGGAAGGGCATCCCAGATTCAGATTGACCTCCTCGTATCCCATACTCTGCAGTTCCAGAGCTGTCTTCACAAAATCCTCTGCGTTGTTTGAAAGAATCTGGGGCACTGTGTACATTCCCCGGTTATTTTCCGGCAGGACATCCTTTAACTCCCTGGAATTAAAACAGCGGTTCCGGTTCGGCATGATAAACGGGGTAAAATATTTATCTATGTTATTATAACATGAATACAGGGCATTGCGGTAGATATATCCTGTAATTCCTTCCATTGGCGCAAGATAAAATCTCATAGTATTTTCTGTCTTCCTCCCGGTCTTATTCAAGTCTTATGTTCCTCCAGCCATCTCTCCAGCACTTCCAGATTCATGTCAGAGTGTTCCACCTCCCTGGCATATCGGTACGCAGTCTCCACCACATCCTGAAATTCCAGCTTTTTCCCCTTTTTCAGCCATACCAGCATAACAAATTCCTGAATCCATTCCGTGGAAAATACAGCCAGAGCCATCTTGGAATAGACAGCATCGTCGTACACCGCACCGCAGAAATAGGTATATACAAAGAACACCATAAGCTGTTCTCCCATCCGTTCCCACTCCCCGCGTACGCTGCTCTCATACCCAAAGCTGCGTTCAAATTCCCCGCACAGATCCAGATAATGCTCCTCCCCGTTTTCATAGAGATTCTTCCAGGCATCCGAAAGCAAGGTGCCCCACTCGCTCCTAAGCCGCTCCAATTTCCGGAACACGGAAAATTCCTGCTTTCTTCTGGCGTACCGCCCTTCCTTTTCTATCTCTGCACCGGTGGGATGGCGGTATTTTTCAATCACCTGATCTATGGCGAAAAATTCTTCCCGGTCTATGCATGCCTGGAAATCCTCCGCAAGAAAAAGCACCTCCCGCATCCGGATCCGCAGGTCCTTTTCCCTATCTGTAAGGATTTGAAATATCACATCCCTGGCATCCGAAAGCAGGGTAAAAAGGAAAAAATCAAAGTCCTCAAACTCATCTTCCTCCTCTGTCTCCCAGGTGATAAATTCCGCCTTCTCCCTGCAGGAAAGAATCATTCTGGCAGCTTCGGGACAGGACAGCGTAAGGGAAAGTTCCCGCAGATCCTCAAATTCCTCCACATGCCTGGGATACATGCTGCAGGTGGCACATAGCCCCTTCGGGCCCAGTTCCCTGTAAAGGTCACAGAGGTTTTCCTCGTTTAAAAACGCACAGCGCCTGTCATACTGATAAAAGCATCCCTCCATCCAGTCAATGGAATTTCTGAGCCTTCTGCCAAACTCTCCCTGCACATTTCCATAGGTCTGCAGTGACTCCTCATCAATGACAATCTGCCATCCGGCGCAGCAGGTAGCCGGACAAGCTCCGGCAATACAGACAAAATCGTCATAATAGCCGGGTTTTATATATCTCATATTGCGTCTCCTTATTGATTTCTTTCGTAAACCGAACAGAACTCACACCCGGTCAGGACTATGACACTCCTGGGGCCGGCAAGTATACTGTCACTGTCCAGGCGGACAGGCTGTTTTTTCCACTCCGAACCGATCTCTCCGGTATTCACGGATACATGCCACAGCAGGGGCCGCGGAAGCTCAGGCAGTCTGACTGAAACAGGTTCCCAGAAGGCATTCACCAGGAGATAGACAATGTCATCCCTGCCGTTATCCTCATCATAGCCTGTGAACATCACTGCCGTAACCTTTGCCTCCTGCCCGAAATTCTCCACCCAGGGATTTTCCCCGTGGAAGCTGATCTCCGGAAGGCCGAAGCGGTTGCTGCCCAGATTGCCGCTGATGCTCTTATGGCTCTTCCTGAAATGTATCATGAACCGGAAGAATTCATACACATCTCTGTGTGTCTCAAGCCTGCTCCAGTCAATCCAGGATATCTCGTTGTCCTGGCAGTAGGCATTGTTATTCCCATACTGGGTGTTGCAGAATTCATCCCCTGCGTAGAACATAGGCGTCCCTCTGCTGCACATGAGGACTGCGCAGGCATTCTTGATCAGACGCATTCTCAGCGCATTGACCTGAGGGTCATCTGTCTCTCCCTCCTCCCCGCAGTTCCAGCTCCTGTTATCATCGGAACCGTCCCGGTTTTCCCATCCGTTGGCCTCATTGTGTTTCCAGTTATAGGAATACAGGTCATAGAGTGTAAAGCCGTCATGACAAGTCAGGAAATTAACGGAGGCATTTTTCCCCCGTATCTTGGGCTTGTAAATGTCCGTAGAACCTGCGATGCGCATGGCAGCCGCCTGGGCTGACCAGAGTCCGCCCTTCAGATACTCCCGCAGGTCATCCCTGTACTTTCCGTTCCACTCTGACCAGCGGCAGAAGGCCGGAAACTGCCCCACCTGGTATAGTCCTCCTGCATCCCATGCCTCCGCAATCAGCCTGGTGCCGCTTAACAGGGAATCATAGGCCAGAGACTCCACAAGAGGCGGCCGTTCCATGGGTGAACCGTCTTCGTTCCGCCCCAGAATCGACGCCAGGTCAAACCGGAAACCGTCAATATGGTAATCGGAAACCCAGTATCTGAGGCATTCCTGAATCATTCTCCTCACCACCGGGTGATTGCAGTTCAGTGTATTGCCGCAGCCGCTGAAATTATAATAATGGCCGTCCGGCGTCAAAAGATAGTAAATGTTGTTGTCAAATCCTTTAAACGATATAAAAGGCCCCTCCTCGTTTCCTTCAGCCGTGTGGTTAAACACCACATCCAGAATGACCTCTATTCCGTTTTCATGGAGCGCCAGCACCAGGTCCTTTAACTCCATTCCCTCCCGGTTGTACTCTTTTGAGGCCGCATAACTGGTGTTGGGGGCAAAAAATGCCACGGTATTATAGCCCCAGTAATTGATGACCTGCCGGTCATTCACCATTCTCCGCTCCCGCAGCTCATCAAACTCAAAGATGGGCATAAGCTCCACTGCATTAACTCCCAAATCCTTCAGATAGGGGATTTTCTCCTTAATGCCTGCAAATGTCCCCGGGTGCTCAACATCTTCTGCCATCTTCGTAAATCCGCGGACGTGCATCTCATAAATGATCAGCTCATCCATGGGAACCTTCGGCTGCCGCTCTTTTCCCCAGAAAAAATCATTTCTCACCACTCTGGCCCGATATCCTTTTTCATTCACCTTTTTGCCCCATACACTCTGGCCTGTCACTGCCTTTGCATAGGGGTCAAGGAGTATGTGGTTCTCATCAAAGAGAAGGCCCTGTTCCCTGTCCCAGACACCGCCCAGCCGGTAAGCATACTCAAATTCTCCGATGTCCAGACCGAACACCATCATGGAGTACACGTCACCGATCTTAAAATGCTCCGGAAACCTGAGAACTGCATACGGTTCCTCCTCTGTCCTGTGAAAAAGCAGCAGCTCACAGAACGCCGCACCCTTTGAATGCACGGTAAAATTAACGGCAGTCTGTAAAACTGTGGCACCGTAGTTGCCGTACAGCCCCGGGCATACCTGAAAACCTGCCACCTCGTCTGTTGGTATCCATTTTTGAAGCTCATCATTCATGCTGACATCCCTCCCTGAATTTTATGCGATCACGGTTTTCGGTTCTCTTACTTTGCGGGAGAGTCGGAAAAAGCCCGGCAGCAGCCAGGCTCCGGGAGCTCCCATACGGTACACAGCATTTCTTCCGGGAGGCATCAGTCCTGCCTGAGCACTGACAGCAGCTTCCTCATCTGTCCCAGGCGCTCCTCAAACTGTACATAGAAGTCTCTTCCGCTTTCAAACGGCTGTGTATAAAAAAGATTCAGGACATACATGTTCAGATCTTTCGTGAGCTGCTCTTCCTCTTTTTCTTCCAGAAGATTCCGGATGTCTTTCAAAAGAAAATGCCATTTGGCAGCAAAATCTTCATAGTTTTTCAAATCCGGCACATCCAGCCATTTGCTCACTTTTATTTTAGTCTTATTTTTCTTCGGGCATTCCTGATTCTGCAGGTAATAGAAAAAACCTTTTTCCTCATAATATCTCCCCAGGGGAAATAACCGGCAGAGCCCCGGGCGGAAGGCATGGACCTTACATCTTCCATTTTCATCTAAGAAGGTACACTTTTCTTTTGCTCCTGTCATCCGCAGATTCGGCAGAATACTGCCCTCTGCCACATGCAGTTCTATGTGGCTGTTCATCAGGTCTTCAAAAGTGAGGCCCAGGTTTGTCTCCAGCCTGTAGACATCAAGGGGGTCCAGTTTAATGGAGTCCCCCATGCCCCGGCAGCACTCGGAACATCCCTGGCAGCCCCCGCAGTCAGCCTTCACCATATCTCCCGCTTTATATAATTTCTTTAAGTCCTCTGCAAGAACTTCTCTCTCCATGTATAAAACCTCTCTGTCTTATGTATTTCTGTTTATGGACTTTACAGAATGTGTTTGAAAATTTCTTTGGCCGGCTGTACGTCACACTCTGTGGGAGATTTTCCCCCATAAGCCAAAAGTCGGGAAATCCCTCTTGCCACGCGTCCCTCCGGGTCATCAAAATGACCGCCCGGATTACTCTCACAGATAACCGGACAAAATTTCCCCCAGTGGGCAGCCAGACGTTCTGTGCACACTTTTACGGAAGCCATTCTCACATTGCGGACTTTATGCTCCCTGCTGCCAAGAGATATATAGATCAATGGATTTTCGGCTTTCATACTGTGGGACATGGCATAATCTGCCCAGCCGTCAAACCAGAGGGAACCGGACATGGTGCCGATTCTGTTGAACTTGTCCGAATGGTACATGGCATACACGGCGAATAATCCGGCCATGGAATATCCCACGATTCCTCTGTCCTTCACTTCAAATGAAAGATTCTGTTCCGCCCGGGGAAGAAGCTCCTGCTCAAAATACCGCAGATATTCCCCGGCTCCGCCTGTAAAATCCGTGCTCTTTGCAAAAGCCTTCTCTGCCTTCCAGGGAGAAAAATCACCGTTCCAGTCTCTTCCCGAAACGCCCGCAAGGACACACGGCCTCGTGATCTGCTGCCATATCTTCTCCCCTTCCTCCCGGGAAAAAATGTGGCACCAGATAACAGGAACCGGTTCTTTTATCTCCTCTCCCCAAAGGTAGATTTCACATTTCTCTTCTTTAAAACTTTTCATGGCAGCAATAAGACCTTTCTGTGTGCAGTCAGTATTTTTACTGATGTTGCCGCTGATTTATACAAGTTCAGCACGGTAAATGTACAGATACGGCTGAACGGTTAGCAATTTATTTTCTTCTTTTTTATTATAAGGGACGGGGTAGAAAACCGCAATGTTTTTATTCGCAGGGACGGGAAAATGGGGACGGGAAAATGGCCGTAGGCGGGGGCTGCATGATAGCATGACATGGGAGGGGCAACTGCGAGGGATGACTCTGATCTTCCTTGCTCTATAGACAAATTGAAAGGAATCTAAATCTCTTATTTTCGTAGATAGTCTTAAGCGCCTGGCAGCAAGTTCTCCCCACTTTACGGCTAATTTTAGAGAAATCTTTGGTTTTCGTAGGTGATTTTAGGGCATCTGACAATACTTTCTTCTTGTTTTACAGATAATTTATTAAAATTTTTAGTTTTTATAGGTAATCTTAGGACTCCTGGCAATAGTTTCCGCCTGTTTTACAGATAATTCGAAGGATGTCTTTAGCTTTCGTAGGTAATCTTAGGGCGCCCGACAATGATTTCTTCTTGTTTTGCAGATAATTCATTAAAAAGCTTTAGTTTTTATAGGTAATCTTAGGACTCCTGGCAATGGTTTCTGTCTGTTTTACAGATAATTCGAAGGATGTCTTTAGCTTTCGTAGGTAATCTTAGGGCGCCCGACAATGGTTTCTTCTTGTTTTGCAGATAATTCATTAAAAAGCTTTAGTTTTTATAGGTAATCTTAGGACTCCTGGCAATGATTTCTGTCTGTTTTACAAATAATTTGAAGGATGTCTTTAGCTTTCGTAGGTAATCTTAGGGCGCCCGACAATGATTTCTTCTTGTTCTGCAGATAATTCATTAAAAAACTTTAGTTTTTATAGGTAATCTTCAAGAACCAGACCATGTCTTCTGCTTGTTTTACAGATAATTTTAAAGACAGCCATATAATCTATAGGTAAATCCGGAAATTCGACATGTGTCCTTACTTTCCAGGTAATTCAGAACTCTGATATCTAACAGATGATGTGCGATGGGTAATATATAAATACAACAAGGGTATTTATAAAATGAGACAGCAATGACCCGGTATGGCGTATGGAATCTATATATAGCTTGCAGGCTGCAGGAAATGTAGTATAATAGTGTCTGGCTGTCCGGATGATTTCCATGCCGGACTGTATCATAAAACTGCACGGGAGGTCTTGTGAAAATGAATCTGATATTCCGGAAAAATTTTAAAAATGCAGTGGAACGTGTGCTTCATGTTCCCCATAACTATACAGGCGGTATTCTGGAAATGACCTTTGTGTTGGATTATGCGCTTTCCAAAGAATGTGCCGTATCCATGACAAAAGAGATTGCCGCTGTGCTCCGCTCTCACAGCCAGGTCTTCCAGAATGTCCGGCTCAACCTTCTGCACTGGAAGGAGAACGAGGTGCTTGTAAACCAGGTGGTGCCAATTTCCATGCTGCAGCTTGGGAGAGGGCTGGAAAACTATGAATCCCTGCCCGGAAATAAATCCCTGGACACCCTTACAGATACCCTGAAACGGTTCCACGCCAGATCTAAGCTGGTAATCTGCCTGCTCGGTACAGGATCAGCCGCAGGCGCGGTGGTGCTGGATGAGGAGAGGACAAAAAAGAATCTGCAGCCATTTCTTGGGCGGAAGAGTATATTCTTATGTGTGCAGGAGGACGGGGAATGCGTTAGTCCGGAGATTGTGATGGGGGCTAACGTACTTTCCGATTATGCTAAAAAACCCGGAGCTGATGTCTAATATCAGCTTCGGGCTCATATTGTAATTTCTGCCTATCCTTTCACTGCTCCTGCTGTCAATCCTGCAATAATATGCTTTTGCAAAACAATCGATGCAATTAATATTGGCAGAGTAATTGTCACTGCAGCCGCCATCAACGCCCCCCAGTCAATAGACGCATAAGAGATAAAACTCAATAGTGCCAACGGCAGCGTCTTTGTTTTTCCTCCAGCCAAAACAAGAGAAAACATGAAGTTGTTCCACGAAAAAATTACAGATAATAAGGAAGCCGTCACAATTCCAGGCTTTGCTAAAGGCAGCATAATACGTATAAATGCCTGAAATGTATAGCATCCATCTATCTTGGCCGCTTCCTCCAAATCGGCGGGAAGGCTTTCAAATGCAGGAATCATAACCCACACAATAAATGGCAGATTAATTAATAAATGACTTAAAATCAATGCCAAATGCGTATCAGATATGCCAATTTTTTCAAATATCATATACCACGGAAGCAAAAATGCAATTCCCGGGAAAAAACGTACAATCAAAACCATTGTACTTAATTTATTCATTTTAGTTCTTGCGATAGCATAAGAAGCCGGAAGCCCCAACAAAAGGCCGATCAATGTTGATCCTACTCCTACTATTGTACTGTTGATAATTGGTTTTACAAAGTCATATCTACCAAAAACATCTTTATAATTTCCCCAATAAGGCTCAAAAAACAAAAACTGCTCCGGGTCAAGTACCTGTGCGTTCGTTTTAATAGAAGCAAGAACCATCCATAAAAACGGAAAAACAACTACTGTGGTTATAAATATGATTCCTAAATAGAAAATAAATCTTTCACCCGCCGATTTAATTCTTTTAATTCTTTTTGTATTTGTTGCTTGATCTATAGTTTTTTCCATTATTCATCAACCCTCGCTTTCATCCTGAGATAAAATATAAAGGCTATACAAATACCAATTTCAAGTAAAAAAATCACTATAGTAGATGCCCCGTAACCCATTCTGAAATAACTGAATATAGAATCATAAGCCATAAGATTCACAGTTTCTGAAGCCTTAACAGGTCCGCCTTTTGTTGTGGCATAAATAATATCAAAAGTCTTGAGTGCATCTATGATTCGCAGCAAAGCTGCAACTACAACCGTGGGCTTGATAAGAGGCAGTGTAATTTTTTGTACAATCTGAAAGCGGTTGGCTCCGTCCATCTTCGCCGCTTCAAATAGGTCATCAGATATACCCGATAAACCGGCCAAAACTATCAGCATAATCATAGGTGTCCATTCCCAGACTTCAATGATAACCAGAGATGGAATCACACTGTTCTTCTGTACCAGCCACATGATGGGGGATAATCCCGCAGATTTAAGCATATAATTTGCGATACCGATGGTCGGTTCATAGATAAGCTGCCAAACCATTCCGATTGCTATAGGTGTTGCCACCATTGGCAGGAGAAAAAGTGTCTTAACCAAATTTTCCCCCCTGAACTTCCGATTAAGCAGTAAGGCCAGCGCTATTCCCAAAACCGTTTCAATTATTACTGAACCAAATGCAATCACCAGTGTATTTTTAGTTGCGGCCCAGAATCTACTGTCTGTTAAAATATCCTTATAATTTTCAAAGCCAATTATTTTAGGTGATGCAGTTCCCATTGTCCAATCTGTAAAGCTTAAATAAATGGTATATACCAAGGGAAACGCTACCATGGAAATAAGAAAAATGACCAATGGCAACACCATAAAATAATGGGCCCATTTTTCCATTCGATTACTTTTCATAACATCATTCCTCGCTATATGGCTCAGGGGTTTGAATTATCTTCAAACCCCTGGTATATTAACTGCCCGATAGTAAATCAATCCGACTGTTCACTGTCAATCAGCTCCTGAAACTCTTTATCCGCCTTTTTTAAAGCATCTTCGGGGTCATTACCCATAATTGCTTCCTGTATAGGAACACTAAGAATATCACGCGCCTCCGAAACACCGATTACCGTCGGACGGTCTCCGGCAACCGCAACTTCTCTGGATTCCGTCATAGCCTTGAGCATTTCCGGCTGAAATGATTCTGCTACATCCGGTACTTCCCATGTACTTGCTCTGCAGCTCGCATTCTGTACCTCCTTTGCCATTCTCAGATCCATTTCTTTAGATAACGACCATTTAATGAATTCTGCAGCTGCCTCCTGCTTCTTGGAAAAAGACGGAATTGCCCATGCCCCAATTGTTGCATAAAACGGTGTATTTCCCGCCGGACCTGCCGGAACTTTTGCAAATCCAACCTGGTCTTCTGTAATTGCAAGGCTGCTGTCTCCTGTTATATTTCCATAAATCGCATCAGAATCAATAAAAAATCCCACTTTCCCTTGTGCAAATAACGCTGCACATTCTGTCCAGGTCATATTCACAGCACCTGCAGGACCATATTTATTTAATAGGCCGCCGTAATAGCGCACCGCCTCAAGAGCTTCTTCCGTTCCCATCAAACTCTTTGTCTCATCATTAAATCTTCCGCCAAAGGCATACAAAAATGTTGAAAACTGTGTAATGCATGCATTTGCTTTTCCTCTGAGTGCAATTCCGTAAAAATCATGATCCGGATCATGCAGTTCACTGGCAGCACTTTCCAGTTCCTCCAGGGTTTCCGGCACTTTTATTCCTTTTTCCTCCAACAAATCTTTCCGGTAATACATAATCTGGCTTTCCGCCAGTATGGGCACTCCATACAAAGCATCGTTATAAGTACAGCTTTGAATCGACGATTCAAAAAAATCACCCATATCGAATTCTGTATCTTCATTTAGATAGGATAGATCTGTAAGCCAGCCATTTTGTGTATACTGCTTCAACTCATTGAGGGGTCTTAGAAAAATAACATCTAGATTATCACTTTTAGCTGCCAGCTCTACTGTAGCTTTATTTGAATAATCATCAGTCCCCATAATCTCCATATCAACTTTAATGCCTGTTTTCTCTTCAAACTCACTGAGATTGGGATAAAGTACTTTTTCTACACAGGTCTGATTTGCGGTCAATACTCGTATGGTAGTTCCGCTGTACGGCTTATCCGAATCTGTGCTCTCCGTCTTAGTATTATTTGAATCTTGTACATCATCTGCCTTATCCACATCTTCTTTTTCTCCACAGGCAGTAAAAACACAGGAAGCAACCAAAGAAACTGCCAGTAAAAGACTAACTCTTTTCTTCTTCATACAAATTCCTCCTACAAATCTTTCGCAGACTTATCATCCAGATACATAACAACATTTTCATGTTTTCTCATAATACTGGCCGGACACGTTTCATTTACCGGCCCTGTCAGGGTATGTTTGACAGCAGCTGCCTTTAATTCACCCGGCACTATGCAGAACAGGAATGATCCCCCCATCAGGCACGGAATTGTTGCAGTCAACGCATATTTTGGCACTTCATCTATATCAGGAAAACACCCATCATTTACCTGTTGTCTACGACATGCGTCATCCAGTTCCACAACTTTTATCAGATTTGTATCCTTAAAATCGGCATTAACCGGATCGTTAAATGCAATATGCCCGTTTTCACCAATTCCTAAAAATACTACATCCAATTTTTGATTACGAATCAGTTCTTCATAACGGATACACTCTTTTCGGAAATCATTTTTACCATTCATCAAATTTACACTCTTGAACGGAACCTTTCCAAAGATCTTATTAGATAGGTATCCGTTAAAAGACCGCGGATCTCCAATCTCAAATCCTATGTATTCATCCATGTGAAAAGCATTGATACGTCCCCAGTCTATATCCTGAATACCTGCAAGAGCTTCCAAAAACTCATTTTGAGAAGGTGCTGCTGCAAACATGCAATTGATTTCATCTTTGCTTTCCAACAAACTTCTCATACAGGAAGCTGCATCTTCTGCGGCATGGAGCCCCATCTCTTTTCTTGTTTCAAATATTTTAAGTTTTATTTTATCGTATCTTCTTATCTGCAAAATTTTCCTCCTCTCCTTCAAAATCAGCTTTATGTGCCTGCTCATTTAATAGCTGTATGATCAAGATCAGATTTCGGGTGATATGATAAGGATCTTTCACAGGCAGTGCCACTACTTTGTCATCCGGTCTGCCATCCCGCTGGCGGATTTGAATCCATTCTCCAACACTTGAGTCAGGATTCGGAAATAATTTAAACGTATAATCAAATACCTCCCTGTAGATAGCAAGTAATTCTTCATCCCCTGATTGAAAATACGCAAGCAGGAAACTGTAAAGGGCCTCCGAATGCGGCCACCAAAGCTTATTATTGTGATTCTCTTCAATTTGCCTGAACATGGGTTCCTTCTCTAAACCTGCTGATTTACCATGAGGAACTCCTCCATCGTGATGGACAAATAACCGAAAACCACCATAATCCTTATCCCATCCAATTTTATATACATTTTTCAGTATTTCTGTGCAAAGCGGAAGAACTGACCGGTCTCCCAAATAATGGGCAGCTTTTAGAATAAACCAGATATCTTCCATTGTATGTCCTGGATTACAGTACTCTCCCAAATAATTATCCACCTGACAATTATCTGTTGTTATCATTTCTCTCAATACATGTTTCTGATCTACAAAATTGGTGAGTATATCCGTATAAAACATCTGCATATCCCGGCTGTAAACATCATTTTTTAATCCAAGTCCAGCCGCGGAAACATACATCTCGGTTGATAGGTTCAAAAATATCATCGGTATCCCATGCATACGCAGTCCTTCTGGTATGGGATACGGCAAAGTAAGATACGTTCCCTGCTCTATTCTCTTCCTGATACTCTGGTACATCTTTTCGGCAAGTTCAAATATTTTATAGTCTTTTGCTGCATCTGCGTATTTTGCAAATCCCGCTGCTACAAAAAAGTCCGCATATATACTTGATGATAATATACCGCTTTCATCTGCAGGTATGGGATTTCCCTCTCTGTCCATCAAATAAGTACATACCTTACTTTCATTCAGAAATACATGTTCACTGAGAAAATCCACACCGATTTTTGCGTATTCCAAAAACACTTCTTTTTCTTCTTTTGTTACAACACTGTCTTCACACATAGATAATTCCGAAAATACCCAAAGAAAACGTCCCTGAGACCATGTAAATTTATTATATGACAATAACTCTTTACCGGTATTATCATAACAGTTCAAATAGCCTCCAAATTTCCGGTCAATACAATCCGGAATCCAGAACGGAAGAATGACCTCTTTTAAATGTCTCACATAATATTTTTCTGCTTTTTGAATATCTGCTTTGTCCATAATTCTACCTTTTCAGTCTTCCAGATTCAGTAATTCGCGCTGCACCTTTGCAACTTCGCTGATATCCTTTTTCCCCAGGCCCTTCTGCCTCGCAATTTTCATTGCAGACAAGCCGCCATCCAGTATAAAGGAAGGACTTCCATAACTGTCAAAAAGCTGTTTTACATACCCTGCATCCTTTAGTGCCAAATCCAATGCGAAACCATGTTCGTAGCTTTTCGATACTATCTTCTTACCGGCACCTTTATACATAGGGCATCCAACGCCGCTTTCTCCAATAATATCAAATAATTTCTCCACATCAATATCCAGCTTTTCTACCAAAGGGAAAATTTCGCCATACAGGTTTACGTACATAATTGCCAGATAATTATTGATCAATTTGGCAATATTACCAGCGCCGCTTTTGCCTATATACTGAAATGCTTTTGAAAAAGTATTTACAACCGGTGTTACTTTTTCAAAAGTTGCTTCATCACCTCCAAAAGTCACAATAAGTTCCCCCGCAGCAGATTGTGCCGGTGTCCCTGTAAGGGATGCATCCGCAAATTCACCACCGGCATTTTTAAATTTTTCATAAATGGCCCTGCTGGAAAGCGGAAAACTGGTGCTGATATCCAGCACGGTCTTACCTTTTACCCCCATCGACAAAAATGTATTAGTTACTGCTTCCACTTGTACGGAACTTGGAAGCGACATCAGTGTAATCTCTGAATGCTCAAATACTTCCTCAATGCTTTGTGCCAGACTGGCTTTTCCTTCAAACGGAACCATAGCTTCCTCATTCATGTCATATACTGTAGTTTCAAATCCACCATCTACAATATTCATACATACTCCGCTGCCCATCATGCCAAGTCCAATAAAACCTACTTTCATACACTTTCATCCTCCTTTTAGTTTTTCCTCTCGTTCATGGAATACGTTTTCCGTAATGTAATTTCATGGTATCACAACAACATTCTTATGTCAATTATATTTTCTAACTTTTACGTCGAAAAAAGTCTTTATTTGGAAATTTTTTATTTTCTTCCAGTATTTACCAATATAGTTATCCGGTTTTAGAAATACTAAAATTCATTCTTGCCTTTTTTGTTGCTCTGCTTTATACTTTTCTTATGGATAACGTTTTCTTTTTCTCCTCCGTATAAAGAAAGGATACTAGCTATGGCTGAAAATTTATATGATATTATTGGTAATATAAAAATTCCACGAATGATACGCGTCCGTCAAAAATTTGACGCTGTGGAAATTACAGATATTGAACAGGCTGTACGCAGGGAAATGCAGCAGAAAGATATCGACGATACAATACAATCAGGTATGCGTATTGCTATTGCAGTAGGCAGCCGCGGCATCTGTCATCATAAAGATATCGTGAAAACAGTTGTATCTGTTCTGAAAGAGAAAAAGGCATTTCCATTTATCGTCCCTGCTATGGGCAGTCATGGGGGCGCCACGGCCAAAGGGCAGGCAGAAATACTTGCCAGTGCCCAAATAGTAGAAAATTATGTGGGATGTCCTATAGTTTCCAGTATGGAAACCGTAAAAGTCGGGGAAACAAACGAAGGTCACAGTGTACATATTGACAAACGCGCATATGAAGCAGATGGAATTATTCTGATAGGCAAGATCAAACCACACACAGCTTTCAGAGGAAGCTATGAAAGCGGCATGATGAAAATGATGACTATTGGTCTCGGCAAACAGTACGGAGCCAGCATCTGCCACCAGGCCGGTTTCAAAAATATGGCACACCTGGTACCTTTATTTGGAAATGTCATTTTAAAGCAATGCAACATTCTCTTTGGACTATCAGTTATTGAGAATGCGTATGGACGCTCCTTTATGGTCAAAGCATTGACCGGCGACAAAATACCCGATGAAGAGCCAAAACTTCTGGAAATCGCCCGCACTAAAATGGGCAGCATTCTTTTCAATAATATTGCGGTCCTGGCTATAGATGAAATCGGAAAAAACTATAGTGGTGACGGTCAGGATCCCAATGTTACAGGAAGATTTATCACCCCCTATGCTGCCAATGATGTTCAGATA
Source organism: Blautia sp. NSJ-175 (assembly GCF_022867815.1). Lineage (NCBI taxonomy): Bacteria > Bacillati > Bacillota > Clostridia > Lachnospirales > Lachnospiraceae > Blautia > Blautia sp. NSJ-175. The sequence continues at coordinate 229,672 of NZ_JALIFQ010000006.1, read as the reverse complement.
CAAAAAATATGTGTTCTGGACCTTTCAGAGGAAACTCGCGGAATAATGGTAGGGATAGGATGCGTAGATGTCTGTACCAGCCGCGTATTGCAGCAGGCCAGATTAGAGGAGAGTTATATCAATGCAATAACCAGTACTGTATTTACCGGTATACACCTGCCTATGATGTTAAAAAACGATTATTTTGCTATCGCGGCATGTATTAAGACTTGTAATGAAGTGGATATAGACAATATCCGCATGGTACGAATTCCTAACACACTGGAAATCGGTGAAATATATATATCTGAAAGTATGCTGGAAGATGCAGCCTCCAATCCCTGCATCGAAATACTTGGATCTCCCGAGGAAATGGAATTCGACAACAGTGGAAACCTAATCAAAAAAGAAGCATTCTGGAGCCACTGAAACAATAAATCAATTTTAAATGGGGATGCAGTCAAAGACTGTATCCCCATTTTATACTATAATTTCTGTTATTTTACTATTTTTCCGCTTACCATGCACCATTTAACCTGAATATCATCATCAAACATAATCAAATCAGCGTATTTCCCTACAGATACAGATCCTGTCACAGAAGATATTCCTATGGAATGCGCAGGTGTAAGACTTGCCATTTTTACTGCATCACATAGGGGAATTCCGCATTTAAGCGCCGTCCGCACTAACACGTCACAAGTGGCAATACTGCCGGCAAAGGCTTTTCTGTCTGCCATTTTAGCCACACCATCCTCTATAACCACTTCCAAACCTCCCGTTAGGCTCCCTAACACAGATGTATAAGTATCTGTTCCTGCCGCTCTCATAGAATCTGTCACCAATACCACATGATCTGCGCCTTTTATTTCGTAAACCAAGCGGATTAATTCCGGCGGAATATGACGCCCATCGGCAATAATTTCGACAATTACATCTTTTAAAAGAAATGCACTTTCCACTACACCCAGATGTCGGTATCCGTCTATTCGTTTGATAGTTGAACATGCTGAGTATAAATGAGTAATCCGTCCAAAACCATTCAGTCTGGCTTTCTCCATCTGTTCCCACAGCGCATCGCTATGCCCTGCCGAACAGATGATTCCCTTCATGGAACAATATCTGCCGAATTCCATTGCACCTTCCAATTCAGGCGCTGCAGACCACAGACAAATATCACCCTCTGCCTCTTTTATAATTTTTGTGTATTCCTCCTGCATGGGATTTCTGATGATTTTAGGATTCTGTGCCCCACATTGAGTCCGGTTAAAATAAGGTCCTTCCAGGTGTATGCCTGGCAGATGAGGACCATTTTGCATATTTGCTTTTAATATTTTAAAATATTTTATGAAATTCAGTATTTCTTCTTCCGTACCTGAGAGTGCCGTAGGTACAATCGTTGTCGCTCCGAATCTAAGCTGTGTCTTGGCTGCAGTTTCCATCGCCGAAACAGATCCATCCATATAATCGCAGCCACCGGCTCCATGGCAGTGAGTATCTATGAATCCCGGTGAAAGATACAACCCCCTGCCATCTATCACGGTTTCAGCAGAAAAGGCAGGATCTCCTTCAAAAATTCTTATAATCACACCATTTTCTACTGTCACCCCGCCATCTATGACACTGTCCTCCAGTATAATTCTGGCATTTTTAATTATAGTTGCCGCCATAATATCCCCTTTCCATCTTTTTAGCCTTAACAAAACGCATTATCATAAATGCGTGTTATTAATTTTCTGGTAAGGGAAAACGTATTCCATTTCCACTATAACATCTTTCTATTTCAAATGCAAGAACTCTTCGTGATTTATCATTTATCTTTTTGGACCTGTTGACTGTCTGATCACAAGACTTGGTCTCAGATATAAATTTTTTATTACAGAATTCTTGTTTTCCATATCCTCCAACAATATTTTTACGGCCTCTTCTCCCATTTGTGCAAGCGGCTGTTCTATAGTAGTAAGGCCAGGCCAGGTAATCGACGAAAAAAATAAGTTGTTGTAACCTATCAGTGAAACTTCTTCTCCCACTTTTATTCCAATCTCGGACAGATACTGCAAAACGCCATAGGCAGTCAAATCATTTGTTGCAAAAATAGCCGTAGGCGGGGATGAAAGTTCCATCAGTTTCCTTGCCTGATATCTACCATTTTCAAATTCATATCTCTGAGGTTCTCTGTCCTTTACAGACAAAGGCTTGATATCATACTCTTCAGGCAATTCTAATCCTTTTGCTGCAAGTTCACTTTTAAAATCATGATATAAATTTATTCTGCTGGGCCTGATCAGAGGTGAATTAACAATAGCTATATTTTGATGTCCCAGGTCACATAGATGATTTAAAGCCAGTTTTGCTGCATGTCTGGAATCAAAAAATACTCCACTGGTTTCCAAACCGCTGATTTCCTGATCATAGACTACAACGCTCACCCCCATATCCATCATATGTTTCAGGGAATCAATAATAGTATCATCTTCATCTATATATGCTGACGTAGAGATAATCAATCCTTTAATCTGTCTCTGTCTTAAATCTTCCAGATATTTCTTTTCTCTCTGTGTATTACCATAAGTATTATAAATCATCACACTATATTTATTATCATCCCAAAGATAATCTTCTATCCCCCTTAAAACATCTGGATAAAAGGGGTTTGCCAAATTCTGCACAATAACTGCAATATCACTGCTTCCCTGCTTTTTCAATTGTCTGCCCATCAGATTCGGCACGTAATCCATCTTTCTCGCTGTAGCGATCACTTTTTCCTTTAAATCTTCACTGACCGGATGTGTGCTCCCCCCCAACACCCTTGAAACAGTGGAAACAGATACTCCACTGGCTTTTGCTATATCAACGATCCCTGCTTTTTTTTTCGTCATATTCGCTCCTTACGCTGCTATTCCCTGCTAACTTTTTTAATATATTTTAGAATATTGTAGCATGGAAAACGAATTCCATCAACAGGTAAACTTTACAGTAATTATTCCAATAATTTATATCAATTCTGTATCCCTGCTGTTTCTAACAACACTTTTTTACTTTTAATTTTCCGCTGTTTTCCATTTGTAATGAATTTCCCGGAATATATTATGAATTTCAGATAAGACACAAAGAAAAAGGCAGCAACAATTCCATTTATATTTTATAAACTATAAAAGGTGCTGCAAACTACGCAGCACCTCATCATAGAATATACCCTGCAATTGCAGGAAATACTGTCATTATATCACTACACTCAGGTAATAGAAGCCTTATAGATCGCGTCTATGGACTCCCTCAGCAAATTATTGAACTCTTCCTCCGTCTGATTAACATTCAGCCCCTGGGTCAGTGCCCTGGAGAAGCTGGCGATCAGGCCCGGATTCCGGGCTAATTTTTGGTCTGCCTCATCCCTGCTGTAGCCCCCGGAAAGAGCCACCACACGAACCACATGAGTGTCTTCCATAATGTCAGAATAAAAACCATCCGCATCCGGAATCGAAAGCTTGAACATAATCTGTATACTGTCATCCAGTTTTGCCAGATGCTCCTGCAGATATCCTTTCATGATTCTTTCAGACTCCGCTTTATCTGTACTGAAAATGTCAATCTCCGGTTCCAAAATGGGAACCAGTCCGGCTTCTGCGATCTGAATCCCCAGTTCAAACTGTTGTTCCACAACAGCACGGATGCCTGCCTCATTGGCTTCTTTAATGACGGAGCGCATCTTGGTTCCGAAGATATGACGCTCTTTTGCCCGCACAAGCAGTTCATCCAGTCCCGGAATGGGTTTCATGCACTGTACACCATTCTCCACCGGTGCAAGTCCTTTGTCCACTTTCAGAATCGGAAGGATGTGTTTCTCTTCCCACAGATAATCTGCCGTCAGTTTTCCTTCCACTTCCCGCTCCATAGTCTTTTCAAAGAGAATGGCTGCCAGAATATGCTCCGAAGTAAATGCCGGGCTGGTCATGATCCTTGTACGCATAGAGTGGACCAGGTCAAACATCTCTTCCTCCCCGTGGTAGCTGTCCTCAGCAATACCATAGAGTCTCAGCGCTTTCGGCGTACTGCCGCCGCTCTGGTCAAGGGCTGCTATAAAACCTTTTCCCGAACGCATTCGATTCAACTGTTCCGTGTTCATGCTTCCTCCTTTCGCCGTTTGTCAGTATCCATGCTCTGTCCGCATACGGTGAAATCTGCCTCTCCTCATACGCAGGCAAACCGGCTGGCTGCGCGGTCTTTTGATTCTGACAGCAGCGCTGCTGCCGCCATTCTTGTCATGTTGTCTGCAATACCCGGACTATAGTGATTTTCACTAAATCCATAAGAAAAACATACCACTTTTTGTCCATTTTGTCAAATGTTATCCAGTAACTGTTCACCGGAAATTCCCGGTTCCGTCATGGAGTAGGGGTTTAAAATAACATTTAACTCCTCCTCCCCAAGCAGTTTATCTCTCAGGATCAGACTCCGCACGGAAGCCCCCGTTGAAATAGCCTCCTTTGCAAGAACGGCTGCCTTTTCATATCCCACATGAGGACAGATAGCAGTGATGATGCCCACACTGTTCTCCACCATATTCCTGCAGTGCTCCCGGTTGGCTGTGATCCCTTTGATACAGTTGTCCACCAGCGTATGCACGGCAAAGGTCAGGGTCTCAATGGACTGGAAAAGATTGTAGAAGATGATCGGCTCAAAAGCATTCAGTTCAAGCTGTCCCGCCTCTGTTGCCATAGCAATGGTCATATCATTGCCGATGATGTTAAAGGCAACCTGATTCACTACCTCCGGGATGACCGGATTGACTTTTCCCGGCATGATGGAGGAGCCATTCTGTCTGGCCGGAAGATTAATCTCCCCAAGGCCGGCTCTCGGTCCGGATGATATGAGGCGCAGGTCATTGGACATTTTGGAGAGATTGACTGCGCAGGTCTTCACAGCGCCGGATACCGAAGTATATCCATCCAGATTCTGTGTAGCATCGATCAGGTCATAGGACTGCACCAGATCCAGGCCGGATACCAGAGCGATATTCTTCACTACTTTCTGGAGATACTGCACATCTGCGTTCAGGCCGGTGCCGATGGCTGTCCCGCCCAGATTTAAGGAACTCATCTCCTCCTTTGCGTGCTCAAATCTGGTAATATCCCGGCGGATCGCCGTTGCATAGGCCCTGAATTCCTGACCGAGACGGATGGGCACCGCGTCCTGAAGCTGTGTCCTGCCCATTTTGATCACATCGTCAAACTCCTCCGCTTTTTCCATAAGCGCCTGATACAGTCGCTCTAACTGTTCCTTTGCCCGGTTCAGAAGCTTCAGGGCTGTGAGCCTTCCACAGGAGGGAAAGACATCATTGGTGGACTGCCCGTAGTTTACATGGTCATTGGGATTGACAATAGAATAATCTCCCTTTCTGCCTCCTAAAATCTCGACGGCCCTGTTGGCGATCACCTCGTTGGCGTTCATGTTCAGGGATGTCCCTGCACCGCCCTGGATCGGGTCCACAATAAACTGGTCGTGAAGCCTGCCGGATATGATCTCGTCACAGGCCCGCACGATGGCGTCCGTTCTTTTTTTATCCAGCCGTCCCACCTCAAAATTCGTGATGGCTGCCGCCTTTTTTATCTGCGCCACGCTGTTGATCAGTTCCGGGTGCATATTCATGCCTGTTATGTAAAAATTCTCTGCAGCGCGGAGGGTCTGTACTCCGTAGTAGGCTTCCGCCGGTACTTCTTTTGTGCCGATAGAATCATGTTCCAGTCTTGTCTTTACCATTTTTTCTTTTGTATCCATATCTTTTCCTTACCTCTTTTTCCTGCAGGCCGTTCTTGCCGCCTTACATGTATTTTACAGCGTTTTTCGCCACTGCCTGCCTCTTCTTTTTACTGTTAATATACTGCCGCATAAAGCAGTTCTGTATACCACAGTCTTTTGCTATCTATATTATAAGTTCGCCTGCTATTAGAAGCTAATACATATATGTATATATTTATTATAAATAATTGTTTATATACAGGGAAATTCATGATAAGATAAAAAAAGAAGCGGTAAGTATTCACCCGGCTGAACGCTTACCAGAAATGCAGGTGGATTTCATGTTTGAAGGAAAAAAATACGTTTATGAAGTTTATAAAACAAGGAGCTTTTCAAAAGCTGCCGCTAACCTCTATATCTCCCAGCCGTCCTTAAGCGCTACCATAAAAAAGATTGAGGCCCGTCTCGGAACCCCCATTTTTGACAGAAGCACCAGCCCTATCATGCTTACAGAGTGCGGGGAAAAATACATACATTACGTGGAACATCTCATGGATATGGAAAATGAATTTGAAAATTATCTGAATGACTTTGAGGCCCTCAGGACCGGACATCTTTCTGTAGGGGGAAGCAATCTCTTTGCCTCCTACGTCCTGCCGCCCCTGCTCTCCGGCTTTATGGGAAAATATCCCTCCATAGAGGTGAAAATGACGGAGTCCACCACAGGCGATTTGGAAAAACAACTCTTTTCCGGCAGTCTGGACCTGGTGATTGACAACTATCCTTTCTCAGATACCATTTATGACCGCCATTTTTTCTGCAAGGAACAGCTTCTTCTTGCAGTCCCCGCAGGACTGGCCCGCGAAAAAGGACCGGATACCTGCTGTCTGGACGCTGCCTCCATAAAAAACGGTTCTTATGAAGAGTGCTGTGTCTGCCCTGATATCCTGCAGCATTTTGCCCATGACCCTTTCCTGCTTCTCAGAGCAGGAAATGACACACGTGAGCGCTCTGACCTGCTTTTAAAAAGCGCAGGTCTTGCGCCCCATGTGCCTCTGAAGCTGGACCAGCAGGTCACGGCCTATCATCTTGCCTGTTACGGCATGGGGATCGCCTTTGTAACAGACACCCTGATCCGGCATGTGCCTGATGACTCCAGAATTGTTTTTTATAAGCTGCCGCCGGACATCTCCCAGCGGAATATTTATTTCTACCACAAACGCTCCCGGTATGTGACAAGAGCCATGGAGGAGTTTTTAAAAATCGCAGGTTCCGGTATCCCCACGGGGCAATGACAAAGACAGGCTCACTCCTGATCTTTCCTGCGGTAATACTGCCTGCCGTACTTTCTGGCCTCATCCTCCACCCAGGCTATTTTTCTCAGCATATCATCCGAATTGCCTACAGGGCTCAGATCCCAGAATACATAGCCGCCGCCCGCTGCGAAGTTATCTATGGCAGTTCTCGCAGACTGCCGCACTACCTCCTCGGACGCTCCGGGCATTCCGGCCTTTCCCTGGGAATCCCAGCCGCCGTTTAATACAAGACGGTTTCCATATCTGGCCTTGATTCCCTTAAGATCATTCATGACCTGGGCCGGCTGCCAGATATTGACACCCATTTCCACAAAATCAGGTATGATCTTTTCACAGCACCCGCACATATGGAGTTCAACCGGCAGCCCAAATTCCTTTGCCACATCAATAAGCCTCTGATAAAAAGGACGGAACCTGTTCCGGAAGGTTTCTGTGGAAATAAAAAGATTCGTGGCAGCAGCCATATCATCATCAATGATCACCACATCCGGTTTATAGATGGGGATCAGATGCCGCATAGCCTCCTCGGTCAGCACAGTGACTGCATCAAACAGCTCATCCACCGCCTCCGGTTCCTCCAGAAGCGCGCATAAACCCTCCTCAAATCCCATCATGTTCATCAGAGGAATGAAAAAGTTACCCCCGCAGCCGTCTGTCCGGTATCCCATGGCCTTATTGGGGTTATGCATGCGCAGAGCCTCTGCTGCCATCTGCTCCCAGTCAATTTTGGAGGTATCCGGGAAATTCACAAACTCCCTCCATTTTGTCACGTCTTCCAACAGCTTTCTGTCCGGTTTTGGCATCTTGCCCGCATCGTTAATTTCCCACTCCACGTTGAAAATATCAAACTTTCTCTCTTTATTTACATAGTCCAGCATAAAACCCGTAAATACCCAGTCGCAGGCGTCAAAATACAGGGGCACCCAGTCCGGTTCCTCTCCCCGGATAACCTTCAGATAATTTTCCTTCTCGTCTGCCTCGCCGCCTACTGAGCTGCTGAATTTCATCCAGTCCAGTACCATATTATCTGCCATAATCCATTCCTCCTTCTACAAAAACGTAATCCTTCAGATAACTGAACAGTTACATGCATCCGGCCATTTAAAATCGCTTTGCCATGGGCCGGATACTCACTGCCGCCACGCATTCATGCGGTCAGCGCAGTGAATGCGCACACCTGTCTGAACCGTTACATCAATACTGCAATAGCAGAAAAAATAATATTGATCACAATAGATGGAAGGATCACGCAGGTGATACACACCGGATATGATTCCTTCAAATCCGTTCCCGCAAATCCCATTACCCCGTGAAGTCCGCCCGAATGTGGAGATAAGGTGATGCCGCCTGCTGTATTCGCAACGGTTATCTGCCGCAGCAGCCCCGTATTTACTGACGGATTCGCCAGCCATCCTGCCCCAAAAGTTCCAAGGACCGTCTGCGCGGTCACAGCTCCGCCCCCGGTTATAAATCCCGTTACACTTCCCGCTATAAGGCACTGCATATACGGGTTTCCTCCTACATTCTGAACCGCTTCGGTGAATAGCTGATAACCGTGGGAACCTGTAATAACACCCAGGAAACCCGCAATAACAGCAGCGGCAAAGGTGGGATTTAATCCTCCGGCCATTCCTTTGAACAGAATATCCTTTTCACTGCCCCGAAGCGTCTTCAGGTTCAGAAGATAACATACAATACACGCGATTCCCATGGAGGCCAGTATACTGTTGGACGCTTCCAGTCTCCCGATTCCCATAAAAGAAAACCAGCCCGATGTCAGTCCTGTATACAAAAGAATCACCAGTACCATGGGAGCAAGCGCTGCTGCCAGACCCGGCAGATTTTCCCTGTCAGGCTTCACCATCTGCCTGTCAGACTCCGTCTCCACGTATCTGCGTCCTTTTTCTTCCCATCTTTTTTCCGTCCTTCTGATGATGAAATATCCCGCTGCTGCATAGAGGACAAACATTGCCAGACAGATCACCGGCACCGTCCCGGCAGACACCTGCAGCATCTGGGATACCACGGTATTCACCATACTGGGATTTCCCGGAAAGAGCTGTGCTGTGAACAATCCCAGATAAAATACAGAGAGCCAGATTCCTCTGTTTATATTAAATTCCTTTGACAGAACCACTGCCATTGGCCATACAATAAATATCTGTACATAAGGATTTACCCCGCCCAGATTCAGCAGACAGCACACAATGAACATGACCAGCAGTATCTTTTCTTTTCCAAATACATCCACCAGCTTATACGCAATGGCTGAGACCGAACCGGAACGTGACATGAACTCTGAATACACGGCACCGATGGTAAAGATCAAAAACCACGAACCGAAAAATCCCACCAGACCGGGCATGTAGTAATCACTGAAAACCGCCCACAGTCCGATACCGCTTGTCAGCCCCACAATAACAGCACAGATCAGGCTGACAAGAAGCATATTCCACTGTTTAAAAGCCAGGAATACCAGCAGAGCAATGGCTGCCACGATTCCTATTACACTTACCATGTGAATCCTCCCTTTCTCCATTTTTAAACACGCTCTAATCTCTTGGCCTGAAAGAAGATCTTCTTTTATGCTTTCATCATAGCACCGGCAAGTGTAAAAAAATATGCTCATAACACCGAAAGCTTTTCCGGTTCTTTACTCTATTTTGTAGGAACCGGCAGGCCCTCATGTATCTATCATCTCAAAGACAAGCATGAGATACAGTCTTGTCCGATAATCGCTTAACTGCCAGCCGGTGATCTCCTCAATCCTTTTTATCCTGTACAGATAGGTGGTCCGGTGCACGTGAAGGATTTCCTGGGCAATGACTGCCCTGCCGCTGTTCTCCAGACATATTTTCAGGGTATACAGCAGCTCTGTCCCATGCTTTTTGTCGTAATCCATCAGTGCAGCCAGGGGCGGGGCAATATAAAACTCTTTGTTGTGTTTCAGGCAGGCTGTCCTTACCATATATTCCAGAATATATTTTTCAAACAGATACACTCTTTCAGTGCTGTCCGTCTGATTGCCTGTTTCAAAAGCGATAACTGCCTGATGGTAATACATGCCTACTTTTTCAAAATCAGAAAACCAGCCGCTGCATCCTATATAAAAGTCATGACGGCCGGCAAAGCTCTCCAGTATTTCATATATTTTCTTATTTTTCCCGGATGGATAGCGCAGAATGAGATGAATATGATTTCCATGGACAAACGTATAATTACTGTCCAGGATCCGGTGCAGATACAACATGTGTTCCGCCAGCCTGGAATGCCGGTTATTCTCTGAAAAACTGGACAGATAGACATAGAGATATGTATCTGACTTTTCCCATCCGTAAGACCGGAGTATGGAATCATAGACGTCCAGATAAGGCCGTTCCGAAACGGTAAGCGCCTTCACCATGTGGTCAAACTCCTTTGTCTCTCCCAGATTGACGGGACAGATGTCCAGATACGCCATCTTCACATAATCGGATATGAGCATCAGAAATGACAGATCACTTTCCCTGCAGGGGCGGTAAACTTCATCTGCCACAAGCCTTCCCAGATATTCCTGACGGTGAAAAATGTTATAGTAGATTTTCCGAAACCCGTACATTTTCTCTGAAAAGATACCGGGAATTTTTGTCTTTAACGTCTCCTTGTACTCCGGGTCAGAGACAACAACCATGTATTCATCTTCCGGAAGATAAGCATTCTCAGCCAGGGAAAAGTTCTTATCATGGTTTTTCTTTCCCGGCACGTACATCATGATCCGGAATACAGGGGTCGCGAAAGAGACGGGATTTTCCAATACCTCAAAGAGAATCCTCCCTATCTCATTCATGGGTGCATGGTCCACAAGACATCTTAGAATCCTCACCTCAATGTCCTGAAACCACCGGAAGATTTCTGCTGCTTTCTGGAACAGTCCGGTGATATCTGTCCCCTCTTCCACACAGAGGTATTCGCAGGGTATCTGCCTGTAAATTTCCGGCAGTTTTCCTATACAGATCAGTGATATACTGTTTTCCGCCTCCGGAACATCCGGAAGATCTTCTGCATCTGCAATGTAAAGACAGGATTCCCGGAACCTTTCTCCTGTGCAGACCTCCACGCTTTCCAGGTAAAAAGAAAAGAGGCGGTTCGTCTGCTTTCTTTTTATGTCCTGACTGTCCAGATAATCGGAAATTATGGTCATATTCAGCTTCATACCTTCTCCTCCTCAAACAAAACCCATCCCGGCCTTCCTCATTTTACTGACGCGGAACTGCATGCAGCCCTCTTCCGGCTGTGTGAAGTGCACATCCTGCCCGGAGAGTCTCTTCTGTGATCACAACACTTATTCCAAACCATATCTCCTGTAACAAAACGTAAAAAACAAAACAACAGCAAAGAAATTGATTCCTATGATCACCATACTCTCAGTACCTGCTCCATGGGTTCCGATCCCCTCCATGATTTTGCTGACCTGCTGGGAAAAGATGTACTTTGACACCTTTGCAATTTTCTCATTGAAGGCCGCCAGCATGGGTAGAAACGAGAGCACCATCATGACAGGAACTGCTATGGAAGTGGCAGCCATCTGCCCTCTGCTCCTCACCCCGATCGCTGCTCCCAGAAGCAGGGAGAGCACGATTCCCACACACATGGCAAGCACAAAACCGGCCAGTTCCTCTCCCCTGAAATTTCCCATGATCCCGAAAAACAGTGCGCCAATGGTGCATATCATGAACACATAACCGCCTGTTCCGAGCAGATATTCCCCTGCCTTTACATTAGACATAAGCAGTACGCGCAAAGTGTTGCATTCTTTTTCCTCTGATATAATTGCCGCCATGGAGGTGAGAGGAGCCATACCGATATACATGGTGGCAAATAAAATCACAAAGAAATTATCCTGCATTCCCTGCATATCTATGGTATTCTGCATCACAGCCGTCAGCAGCGGGAACATAACAAACTGAATCAGTATCACTTTATTTTTCAGGGTATCTTTTACCTGTTTTTTCCATACTGCATATATCTTTCTTCCATCCATGCTACTCAAACCTCCTTCCGGTCAATTCCAGAAATACCGTTTCCAGATTTGGCTCTGTAGAGTGGATACTCTCCACCTGTTCCGATGCAAAAAGCTCCTGAATCTTTCCGGCAGATTCCCTGCTGTTTCGAAGATCGATCTCCCGGCCATCCTTCAGCAGAATCCTGACCCGGTTCTGCTCATTATATTTCCTGCAGATTTCCTCCGGTTTTCCGTATTCCACGATTTTCCCCTGGTTTAAGAGCGCAACATGGTCACATAATTTTTCTGCCTCCTCCATATTGTGGGTGGTGAGAAAGACTGTGGCTCCTTTTGCCTGCTCCTGACGGATCAGGTTATGGATCTCGCTTACTGTGGAGGGGTCCAGCGCACTGCCGGGTTCATCCAGAAAAAGGATTTCCGGGCTGTGCATCAGGGCTCTTGCCATGACCAGGCGCTGCCGCATTCCCTTGGAAAGCTTGCTGACCGGACGCTTCTCTGCCTCCAAAAGTCCCACAGCGCTTAGGATTTCCCGTATTTTTGCCTTTGGTATCCTGTAGATTTCCGCGAATAATGCCAGATTATCACGGCAGCTCAGACGTTCATACAGTCCGGTGTTATCCAGCACCATGCCCATCTTTGTGTAAATACTGCTGGTAAGTTTTCTGGTATCCGTCCCCAATACTTCCGCCCTTCCTCCTGTCTGTACAAGCTGTCCCGTAAGTATCTTGATCAGTGTTGTTTTCCCGGCTCCGGACGGGCCAAGCAGGCCGAAGATTTCACCTTTTTTCAGTGTCAGGCTGATGTCCTCCAGAACTGTTTTGTCTCCGAACCTTTGGGTGATTTCCATTATTTTTATACTGTTTTCACAATCCATTTTATTTCTCTTCCCCTTCCCATTTTTTCTTCATGCGGTTCAGACCCTCTTCCAGTTTCCGGTCCTCAGCCTTCATTTTCAGGCGCATAACACCTATGCTCACAGCAACACTGATGGCAAAGCAGACAATGAAACATACCCACGGTTCCCACATATTTACGGGAAACCAGCCGAATCCCCAGATTGCCATACAGGTGATCGTCAGAATGGACAGCAGCATACATACGGTCCGCCCGGTCCCTGACAAGCGTTTGAACAACTTTTCCGAGAAGAACAGGTACTGCATACAGGTCACCAGAAAAGAAGTCAGCAAAAACTCCGCCATGACCTCCAGAGGAATCCCCTGCCTTCCAAGCCTGAATATGCCGGAAATTTCCTTTGCCGTTTCGCCGAAAAAAAAGGCGATCAGAATCAGTATAGTGGCAGTGATCCCGTAAATACAAAACACATTTCCCAAAAAATCAAATATCGTTTTCTCTCTTTCCATACTCTACCGAACCCCCAGTTTTTCTTTCATATACTCTGCATATTGTCTGGATACAATCAGTTTTTCCCCGTTTGTCATAGTCACAAGAAGACGCCGGTTCAGCTCTGACTTCAGAGAAGCAATGTGCCGGAAATTAATGATGCAGGACTTGTTTGCCCTGAAAAAATCAGCGTCCTCCAGTTGTTCCTCCAGCTCATAAAGCTTCAGATCCGTCTCATACACCTCACTTTTTGTATAGAGAAATGTTTTTTTATCCGCGGTATCAATATACAGCACATCCACTGCCTCGATGAGATACATCTCCCCTGCTTTATACCCGGCAAGCTGTTTGTTCAGCATATGCAGCATGGAGAGTATTCTTTCGATCTCCGGTGTCATTTCCGGGCATGTTACGTGGATGTGAGTCTCTTTTTCATCTGTGTCCGTGTGCACGGTTATCTTCACGCAGCCATCTCCTTTCCCTTCTGCCTAAACCTTAACAGACTCTGTTTAAATGCGCAATAGCATGGGGCCCCAGTTGCCCTATTCGGGTACCAAGTTACCACGCACGCCAAACAGACTGATCTGCCGGACAGCAAAAAACATCAAGTTTCTCTCTTTCTTTCAAATTATAATCTTTTTATAACAGAAAGGAATGATGTGAAATATGGAAAGAACAAACGTATATCTGAAAAATTTTACAGGCACAAGCTATGAAGTGGGAATACAGATTGGGAACTGGATATTATCTGCGCCGGTTCTGCTGCAGAGGGCCTTGCTGCCGCCCGATACCTATCCCCATGATAAATTTGCGCAGATCACCGCTCTGCTGGATGAATACTGTCCCGGTATCAACGAGGAGATTCTGGGCTTTTCAGACACCGTCGGCGTTCATGCGGAACAGATCCTCTTCTACGCAATGACCTATCTGGAACGCGGATGCAGCCTGATGGCAGCCCTTCCATCCAAAACAGAAAACCGCCACACCATGATGGCCAGAAATTATGACTTCCACGATGAAATGGAGGAGATGTGCTTTGCCTATACTGATATCAAGGGAAAATACTGCTATATCGGCTCCACCCTGCATCTGTTCGGCAGAGGTGACGGAATAAATGAGCATGGCCTCGCAGTGTGCCAGGCGGGGAACGGACTTCCCGTCGGCAATTTTGAGGGTGCACAAAAGCCGGGGGTAACGGGATTCCAGCTCTGGATCGTTGTGCGCAGTATTCTGGAAAACTGCAGAACCGTGGAGGAAGCAATCCGGTGGACCATGGATGCCCCTATTGGTTTTAATATCAATTTGATGTTGGCTGACAGCTATGATAGAATAGCATTATTACAATGCATAGATGGCCACAAGGCATATGAAATCCTGGACAGCAGCAGTGAAAAAACATATCTCACGTCCACAAACCACACCCTGTTTGAGGAAATCAAGCCCTACGAAAAAATGGTTATCGAAAATTCCCTGATCCGTAACCGCAATATAGAAAAACTCTTTGAACAGGACAGGCGTATTTCCAAGGAAGACATGAAACATCTGTTGTCCGCTCCCTATCCTGAAGGCCTCTGCTGCCACTACTATAAAGAATTTTTCGGAACACTGCGCTCCATGGTATTTGATGTGACAGATAAGACCATAGAGATGACATTCGGCTCACCGCAGGTAAATACATGGCAGACATTTTCCGTCGGCATGCTGGATGCCGGGGAAATACCGGCACTGCTGCCTCAGGAAAAAGCAGGGCCGGTATTCTATAATATACTTTGACCGAACCATACAAGGAGGGAGGAGACTGTGAACGACCATCAAATCATCGGACAGGCTATTGTATTCATTGAGAATCATTTGTATGAAACGATTACGGCACGTGACGCCGCAGAAGCGGTCTCCTACTCTTATTATCACTTCCACCGCTATTTCAGCGCTGTCATGGGGGAAACCATCGGAAGTTACATACGAAGCAGACGCCTGACGCAGGCTGCGTGGGACTTGACCCACAGCGATAAAAAGATTATTGACATCGGACTTTCTCTTTATTTTGAATCAGCAGAGAGCTTTACCCGGGCGTTTAAAGACAGGTATTCCATGACACCCTCCGAATACAGAAAACATGGAATTGATGTTCTGATCGGAAACCGCCAGTCAGCGCGGCTCCCTGATGAGACCATTGTCACCCATGCCGGATTAACCCCGGAATTTGTCTCCATGCCTGCCATAAATATTATGGGATTTCGGTTCAATACAACGGTCAGCGGCAATGAATCAATTGCCATGTGGGAGCAGTTTAACCGACAGATTCCCGCCTCGCTTCTCTCAAACAGACAGTTTGGCGTATACGAGGCAGGGGAAACCTGCTCTTCTGACGGATTTCACATAGACAGCAAAACTTCCGCCTTTGTGGGGGTTGAAATTCCGGATGCGTATCCTGTGCCGGACCATATGAAAAAGAAAAAGCTCTGCGGGGGCACATACGCAAAGTTCACGCATAAAGGAACTGTGGATACTCTGCTTAGAACCTATCATTATATCTGGGGTGTCTGGTTTCCCAAAAGCGGGTTTGAGCTTGCCGCCCGGGATGATTTTGAATGTTATACAGAACGGTTTACAGGACCGGAAGATGAAAATGCTGAGATTGATATTTATTTCCCGGTTCATGATCGAAAACGGGGATAAAAAAGCTGCTGCAAATGGAAGATTCCATCCATTCACGGCAGCTTTTTCTTTCACCAATAGTGCCCATACTCCGCCGTTCTTCTAACAGCGCTTCATAAGGCGAATATAAAACTCAACGGTCTTTGCCAGGGTTTTCACGGGAACTCTTTCATTGTTTCCATGAATCATACCTCGCTCCTCTTTAGACAGCTTCATCGCAGAGAATTTGTACACCCTGTCCGTGATCCTGCAGTAATGCCAGGAATCGCTGCATGCCATCATGAGATACGGGGAAACCAGTGCCTCTGTC
This sequence comes from Blautia sp. NSJ-175, assembly GCF_022867815.1. Lineage (NCBI taxonomy): Bacteria > Bacillati > Bacillota > Clostridia > Lachnospirales > Lachnospiraceae > Blautia > Blautia sp. NSJ-175. Next base: position 213,330 of record NZ_JALIFQ010000006.1, on the reverse strand, counting down.
CAGGTGTCGCATACTGCCTGGGATAAAAGTTCCCATTCCCTGCAGGAAGTATCCGACTCTGCGGAAGGATTTCTTCCCTCCACCACACGCACTTCTATATCCGGATTCTGTATGGTGCGGGACAGATAATCCCTGGCAGACTCCACGGTATCTCTGCCAATCAGCCTCAGGTTCATACCCACAGAGGCCATGGGCGGAATCACATTGTAGGCTTTTCCGCCCTCCATTTTTGTCATGGCACAGGTGGTCCGCATCATGGCATTCAGCTCACCGCCGGACTTTTTGCACACCTTGTCAAACAGCCCCTCAAAGCACCAGAGATTTGCAAAGATCACTCTATACAGAAAACCGGAGTGGCGCCCCAGTATGTCCAGCATTTCCCTCACGGGTTTGGTGAGCTGGCGGGGGAAGGGATGGTTTTCCACCTCTGTCACAGCCTTGGCAAGCTCTCCCACAATGGTATGGACCGGAGGCATGGAGGCATGGCCGCCGTTACTTTTTGCGTGGAATTCAATGTTTGTAAGACCCTTCTCAGCGATACCGATGAGGGCACATTCCCGTGAAACGCCGGGAAATACATTTTCCACCACGGCGCCGCCCTCGTCTACTACCATAGCCGGGGAAATGCCGTTTTGTTCAAACCAGTCCACAATGGACGGACAGCTCGGCCCATTGATCTCTTCCTGTCCGGAAAAGGCAAAGTAAATGTCATGTTCCGGCACAAATCCCTCTTTCAGAAGCTGCTCCGCAGCCTCCATGATTCCGCAGAGAGTTCCTTTGGTATCCAGTGTTCCCCTGCCCCAGAGCACACCATCCTCCACAATGCCTGCAAACGCCGGCTTCTCCCACTGTGATTCCTCCACAGGCACCACATCATAATGGGACATAAGGACAACCGGGCGCCCCTCCTCTTTTCCTTTCCAGTGATACAGCATGCCGTTAACCCCGATAAACTGGCGGGTCAGACGGCTGTGGATCTCAGGATAGATCTTCGGAAGCAGTTCCTGGAATTTTTTAAATTCAGCCTTGTCTATGAGACTTTCGTCATTATACGATACGGTTTTGCAGCGTATCATTTCTGCCATGTCCTGTACCGTCTTTTCTTCATCTACTGTGACCTGCTCCCCGGAGGGCTTTGGCCCCGGCTTCGGCTTGAACATCGCCGCCCGCACTAAGATAACAGCCAAAAATACAATGACTGCCGCCAATAGAATCCACAATATCATCTGCAGCATTTCAAATCCCTCCTATAACTTTCCATTCTTATATAAAAATCTTGCCGAGCCAATGGCGATCAGCGCCCCAACAGGTACCAGCACGCCCACAGACCCGGAAAGGGACGGTACCAGAAGAAACAGTATGACCATAAAAAGCAGCGGCGCCACGGAAATCTTCCAGTTTTTACTCACATACACCACCGCCAGACCGCCGAATAAGGACGGAAGTATATTGTCAAAGGCAGGCTTTACTGCCGGATTATTCAGTATTGGGGTCAGCGGTACAAGAAGCGCCACGCCCAGGGCAATGACTATGGTGGTGACAATGGAGGAGGTGGCAACCGCTATGGTGGAAATCACCTCTCCCTTCTCTGTTCCCGGTTTTACCTTTGCATTCTCCATGGCGGTGAGGGCTGCCGGAACTTTCAGGTTGGTCAGATTACCGGTGACAAAGGCCAGATAAGACCCGGCTGTCCCCAGCATTGGAACAAAGGTCACCACCTCGATCAGGCCAACCGTCCAAAAAATAGGCGCCACACCCAGAAGTCCTTTGAGTACCGGTTTCCAGCCCGGCCACGCCTGATAATAGATACAGGTGACAATGGGATAGGCGAAAATCATGCCCAGCGCGCAGAGAATCCAGATGCGCCCGTAAATGTGTGTCATGTCTTCATATGTTCTGCCGTTTTTCTTCATCCTGTCAACCTCCTATCATGGGTGTGATAACCGCCGCAAAGATCATAGCTCCCAGCATACTGACAGGAAGCGCATAATTCTCCAGCCATTTCCAGCCGCACTTTTTTATGAGAATCCCGCAGATACCCATAAGAAGAGCGGAAAACAGCAGGACAAAGATTGGGATCCAGCCCTTCAGTCCATTGCGGATATCAGAGAACACCATTCCCAGAAATGCGGATATCATGCCCAAAAACATGGCTGTCATAAAAATATCGCCCCATTTGCTGTCCTTATTCTTGATCTTCAGCAGGCCTCCCTGAATCTTTTTGATAAAGAGGGGCACCCAGATAAGCCCCGGAAAGATGCCGAGTGTCATGACCCAGCAGATGGCTGTATAGACTTTCGGGTCTGTCACGGTCTCCGACAGGGAGATATGCAGGGCATTGGCTGTGGACGTGGCTGCCGGAAGTTCATATGTAATGGCTCCGATGACACTGAGCCTCAGCCACGGCAGAGGCAGCCCCAAAAACTTAGACAGTGTGATGACGCCCAGCAGTATGGACACAGCCGGAGCCAAGGTAAATACTGCGGTGGACAGAATGGTCTTTTTCATCTGCGCTGTCTCGATTCCCAAGCTTTTTCCCCGCCTGTAAGCCCGCACCAGGAAAAATATGGACTGGGCAATAACGAACAGGATCACCAGTCCTGCCAGGGTAAACAAAAAGGTACTGTTTGGTTGAAATTTCATGTGTTCTCCTCCCTTGTCAGCTTCCGTATCCAGTTCCCATAATGGGATTCCAGAAACGCCGGTACACATTTGAATATCTGGTCCGCGTTCAGGCAGCAAACCACAACTGCCGGTGATGCTTTCATCACAAACGCCATAAAAAATGACAGAGGTATGACAATGCCCCAGATACTGATCAGGTCCATTTTCACTACAAACATAGCATTGCCGCCGCCCCGGATGATCCCGTTGTTGGTGGGCATCTGGTAGGACATGCCCACACAGACTACACTCAATATGATCAGGAATGTGTTGGCCATATCTTTAGTTGCAGACGACAGATCATAAAGATTCAGAATTGGAATGCGGATAAAGAATAAAAGGATTCCCGATAAGATTCCAATCACCAGGAACATTCTCTGCATCACCTTTGCGTACACCTTCGTCAGCGCTATGTCTCCTGTTCCGATGGTCTTTCCTATGATGATCGATGCCGTGGAGGCTGCTCCCACTGCTGTGGATTTCACCATCAAAAACAGTGTGGACGCCGCGCTGTTGGCGGCAATCGCCGCGGATGTCATATGCCCCAGAATCACTGTCTGCAGAGCAGTATTGACACCCCAGAGGCTCTGTACCACCACCATGGGTGCTGTGATCTTAAAGTAGTCCCTGCACAGAACTTTGTCGAATGACAGATAATCTTTTAATCTGAGATTCAGGTTCTTTTCCTTTTTTGCTATGTATAGGATCAGCACAGCGCACTCTGCGATTCTGGCTGTCAGCGTTCCCACCGCTGCGCCTGCGGTTCCCATTTCCGGTGCACCGAAGTGTCCGTATATGAGGACATAATTGATTCCGCAGTTGATAAAAAATGTCATAATGGAGAGGCCAAACGCAATCTTTACCACCTCCACACTTCTCAGCGCTGCCAGCAAAAGCTGGGTAACCGCAAAAAACAGATACGTGAACCGTATGATATTCAGATACTGCACACCCTCCTCGATGATGTGTCTGTCAGTGGTAAAAACACCCACTGCCTGGAAGGGAAACAGACTGACCAGCACAAACAAAAGGAACGCCACCACAAGCCCTGCATGCATAGCTGTGGCTGCAATCTTTTTCATGGGTTCCGTCTGCTTTTTCCCCCAATACTGGCTGCAGAAGATCACAAGCCCGTCTCCCAGTGCCATAAGAATCTGCTGAAATACAAACTGGATCTGATTGACCGCTGCCACGCCTGCCAGTGATGTTTCACTGTAAGCTCCCAGCATCATATTATCCGCCAGATTTACGCTGAGCGTGATAACGTTCTGCAGCACCAGTGCCGCGTATATAGAAAAAAAGCTGTAATAAAATGTTTTATTTACCTTGATATGTAAGTTCGTGTTTTCTGTCCTGCGTATTCCTGTCATTTCACTGTCTCCATCCCTCTTCTGTCCATGCATCCGTGTGTTTCATTACACTTCATAGTGAACCATATTCTCCTCAATTTGGGGGCTGTTGTTTTCTTTTACACGCTTTAACGGTAAAATCCCAGCCACCTGCTTTCCTGCTGAAAGTCCATCTGTATCACAGAGCCGCTGGCTACAGATTTCCTCTCTATAAACCGCTGTATGACCGTCTCATGGGAAACCACAATTATCTTTTTACAGTGCATGTATTTTTTCACTGCCAAAAAGGCCCTTTCTCCAACCTTTGAAAGACTTTCCCAGTGGTATTTACATTCGCTGCACCACTCTCCTTCATACCGTTCCATCTCCTTAAGAATAGCCGGGATTTCCTCCGGCCCCGTGTATGTAAAGGTCAAATCAGGCATCCATTCGTGCAGGTCTGTTTCCACGGTCAGGGGAATACCGGTAACCCGGGATATGACAGACGCGGTTTGAAGCGCTCTGGTATAGGGGGAAGAGAGAATCAGATCCGCACCCGGAAGTCTTTTGTCCCCAGCCGCCTGTTCTGCCTGCTGCACTCCCTTTTCTGTCAGCTTTGCCAGATCACGGCCGTGCCCTGCATAACCTCTCTTATCAACGTCAGAATAATCCGGTTCCCCGTGTCTGACCAGCAGTAAGTCCATGATAATGCTCTCCTTTTTCCATTTTTTCTCTTAATTTAAAATTATACTCGTTTTTGTCAATTAACGCAATGAATTTTCCTTTTCATTGCAAACCGCCGCCGGGAATACTATAATATAAGAAAAACAGCAGGAGGCCTGAATTTGTACCATATATTAATTATTGAAGATGATACGGATATCCGCAGTGAACTGAAGCTGATGCTGGAAAACGCATTGTATCAGACAGATGTCATAGAGGATTTTACCCATATTCCCGCTCAGGTGGACGCGCTCTCCCCTGATCTGATCCTGCTGGACATCCAGCTTCCGGGAGTTGACGGTCTGTCTCTGTGCAGGGAGATCCGCAAAACAAAAGACACGCCTGTCATCTTTGTGACCAGCCGGGGCTCCTCCATGGATGAATTGAACGGCATCATGATGGGTGGCGATGACTACATCACAAAACCCTACGTGGCCCCCATTCTGCTTGCCAGAATAGCCGCGGTGCTGAAACGCTCGGGAAGGGAAAACACAGCCACGGATGCCTGTATCCTGACCTGCCGCGGATGCCGGCTCAATCTTCTGAACAGCACCCTGGCCTGCGGGGATAAGACAGTGGAGCTTACCAGAAACGAGCTGCGCATCTGCTGGAATCTCTTTTCCAGGTGCGGTGAAATCGTACCCAGGGAAGACATTATAGACGATCTGTGGGATAATCAGATATTCATTGATGACAATACACTGAGTGTGAACATCACCCGTATCCGCGGCAAGCTGCGCAGGATCGGCGTGGAAAATCTGATTGAGACAAGGAGAGGACAGGGGTACCGCATATGAATTTTCCGGAATATATCAAAGACAAAATACTGACCATACTGATGCAGATACTGTGCATGACAGGCAGTTTTATCTACCTGTACACCTGCGGTATGAAAAAGAACCAGCTTCTGCTTTTTTATCTGGCCTGGCTCTTTCTTCTGGCTGTCTGGTTCACCGTTGACTGGTACAGAAGAAGCCGGTACTTTAAAGAGCTGTTCCACATATCAGACTCGCTGGACAAGCCCTATCTCATATCAGAGGTCATGCCGGATTCCTTCCGCCTGGAGGACCGGCTCTATAAAAGGATCCTCAGAAGCTCCAACAAATCCGTCATCGACACAGTCCATCATCTGGAATCCGAGCGCACAGAGTATAAAGACTTTATAGAGAACTGGATACACGAAGTAAAACTTCCCATCACCTCCATGAACCTCATCTGTGACAACAACAAAACAGCAGAGACGAGAAAGATCAAAGCCCAGCTCTCAGAGCTGGAAAATGATGTAGAAAAAGCACTTTTCTATGCCAGATCTGACACGGTGTATCAGGACTACTTCATACACCGGATCGTGCTGAAAGACGCGGTTCTGACTGCCATCCAGCGCATCCGCCCTTATTTGATACAGAATCAAGCGCAGGTAGAGCTTCACGGCTGTGAGGAAATGGTATACTGCGATGATAAATGGCTGGAATTTATTTTAAACCAGATATTTCTCAATGCCGTCAAGTATAAAAAAGAGGAAAGCCTGCGCATAACCATTGATACTCTCAGGGAAAATAACAGCACTGCACTTATCGTTTCAGATAACGGTATCGGCATTCAGGACAGTGAGATCGGGCGCATTTTTGACAAGGGATTTACCGGAACCAACGGCAGACATAACCGGCAGTCCACAGGGATCGGACTGTATCTGTGCCGAAAGCTCTGCAGAAAACTGGGAATCTCCATAGAAGCCCGTTCTGAGGAAGGAAAATACACAAAAATACTGCTGCATTTTCCTGACGGCAGCAGTCATTTCTCCAGAGACGGACAAAATGCAGAAGCCTGAGCCAATCTGTTACTGTTCACTGCGTGCCCAGTAACACGCTTCGCGATGCACAGTTCTGCCCTTTAGGGTACAAAATGCAATAAATTGCATTTTGGCGCTGGCCAACTCGGGATTTTGCTTCGCATCGCGCAGCATCCCCTTGGGGAAAACACCTCGCGGAACATTGGCCGTGAACAGTAACGCCAATCTTTCAAAATTGTAAGTTTACTGCAGACTACATTGATATGAAACACAGACGCTTTCCGGTATCATAGAACCAAGAACAGGAAACTCCCCTGTACAACAGCCGGAAAGGAAGGATAACAAGATGGAAGAATTAATCCGTGTGGAGGATATGGAAAAATATTACGGAAGTAAAAACAATCTCATAAAAGCTGTGGACCGCATCTCTTTTACTGTCAGCAAGGGCGAGTTCACCGGTATCATGGGAGCCAGCGGAAGCGGCAAAACAACACTTTTAAATCTGCTGGCAACTGTGGATATGGTTACCTCAGGCCATATCTATTACGGTCCCGAGGACATCACAAGGCTCAGCGAGGATAAAATGGCTGATTTCAGGAAAAACAATCTGGGATTTGTCTTCCAGGACTTCAACCTGCTCGACACGCTGACCATTCAGGAGAATATTTCCCTTGCCATGTCACTGACAAAGAAAAGCAAAAAGGAGATCCAGGAACGGACGAAAAAAATCATGGAGCGCCTGGATATCCTGCCCCTTTGCGACAAATTCCCCTACCAGGTATCCGGCGGACAAAAGCAGCGCTGTGCCTGTGCCAGGGCACTGATCAACCATCCGAAAATTGTTTTCGCGGATGAGCCTACAGGCGCTCTGGATTCCAAATCTGCCCGGATGCTCCTGGAGACTTTTACCCATATGAACGAACAGATGAATGCCACCATTTTAATGGTCACCCACGACGCTTTTTCTGCCAGTTACTGCAAGCGCATCTTATTTTTAAAGGACGGAAAAATCTTTCATGAACTGCAGAAGGGCTCCAGAAGCAGGAAGGAATTCCTGGATGAGATCCTGGATGTGCTCTCCCTGACAGGAGGTGATGGGGATGCTGAATAAGCTGGCTCTTCGCAATGCCAAACGCTCCTTCCGAGACTATCTCATCTATCTTCTGACCATGGTATTCACTGCTGCCCTGATGTTCTCCTTTGACTCCATGATCTTCTCAGAGGATGTAAAAAAGCTATGCGCCGAGGCGGGAATGATGGGCGCCATGCTGGGTCTGGCCACCTTCTTTATCGTGCTCATCATGATATGGCTGGTGCACTATATGATGAAATTCATGGCGGAAAAACGAAGCAGGGAATTTGCCACCTATCTGCTTCTCGGATTTCACAAAAAGCAGATCGCAAGGCTGTTTTTAAAAGAAATGCTGCTTCTGGGCCTGGCTGCTTTCTTCATCGGCCTGCTTCCCGGCCTCTTTCTGCAGCAGGTTATCACAACCCTGATCTATGCCATTGTGCAGGCTGACTACACGATCCATATCCAATGGAACATAGCGACTTTTTTTATGACTGCAGGGATTTTCTTCGGCTCCTATGTGCTGGCAATGTTCCGGAGCAACCGGCGTTTTAAGAAAATGAATATCCGTGAGATGATGTACCTAGACCGCCAGAATGAGGAATTGAAAAACGGAAATAAATCGGGAAAACAGTGGATGTTTTTTGTCTCCCTATTCACGATTCTATTGTTTGGCTGGATGCTGTACTTTGGGCATTTTAATCAATGGAATGTATATCCCATGATCGCGGCACTCATTGTCTCCGTCTATTTTCTGTACATGGGGCTCTCCGCTTTTCTTATCAGCTACATCCGGAAAGGAAGAGCCGGCGTATATAACGGAGCCAATATATTCCTTCTCAGGCAGCTTGCCTCCAAAGTAAAAACCATGCAGTTTACGCTGGGCACACTCACGATTCTTTTTATGGTGGCCCTGGTGGGGGTATCGGATGCCCTGACGCTGAACCAGTTTCAAAACACACAGGTGCAGGAAAAATATCCCTTTGATGTTTGCATATACAACGAACATACCGATTATGATTTTGCCGAAGAGAAAGCGCTGACGGAAAAGTACGCGAAAATCACAGATTTTCTGGCCTATGAGATTTATCAGGATCATACCAATTCCTGCAATCGTTATCTTACGGAAGCGCTTTCTGAGAACGACACTTACTATTACTCCTGTTTTAAATACGACACCTATATGCGTTTAAGCGATTACAACCGCCTGCGGCAGATGCTGCATCTGGAGCCGGTCAGCCTTCAGCAGGACCAGTATCTGATACAGACAAAAAAGAGGCTAAAAAAAACACTGCTGCCGTTCTCCGAAACCCCTTTGCACATTCAGGGGCAGGACTATGTCTGTGCCGGAATCTATACCGATACCTTTGAGCAAAGCGGACACAACGGTGCTGATTATATACTGGTCGTCCCGGATGAAACGGCGGCCTCCATGACGCCTTACTACTCCCTCATGGCAGCCAGTATAAAAGGCAGCCTTCCGGATGATTTCTACGACCAGGTGCTGTCCATGTGGGGCATCAATATGAAAAATGATTCCTATGAAGAGCTGGATAACTATATGGACAGCCTGGACCGGGGAACCGGATCAGATGCCATCTATGTGTCTGATAAGCTGGTATTTCTGAAAGAAAACGATGCAAGGGAAATGAAATTTCTGCTCTCCACCCTGATCTTTCCGCTGATCTATGTAGGGCTTGTGTTCCTCTGTGTGGCGCTCACAGTGCTGGCAGTCCAGCAGCTCTCAGATTCCGGAAAATACAAATACCGCTATCAGCTTCTCGGCAAACTGGGCATGCGGACAAAGGAACTGAACCAGATAATTTTCCGGCAGCTTGTCATTTACTATATCTGCCCCTTTGCAGGAGCGGTACTGCTCAGCGGAGGCATTGTGGGCTTTATCAGCCATAATTTCGTCAAATACTCCGGTGTGCAGGCACCGTCCTGGTCTTACTTCGGGCTTGCACTGCTGCTGTTCGGCGGTGTGTATATAATTTACTTTATCGCAACTTACATTGAATTCAAACGGAATATCATGTCCGCGCAGAAAGTGCCTGATGTGGAATAACATTTAAGGGGAAGCCCGGTTTACCGGACTTCCCCCTGATACTGTCCCCTATGCTTTTCTGTTCTGAATAAAATACTGGTAGGCTCTTCCTATAAATTCAGAGGCCCCTTTGCCATAGTTTTTATCCATAGTATCAATCAAAAGTTTTTCATGCAGATAGCCGTCAATCATGTTTTCCCAGAAGTTTTTGCCCATTTCCATTCCTTCGTACAGTTTTTCCGTGATCTCCACACATTCCTTTATGGTCGCCTGCACTTCCTCCGAGCCCGGGTCTCTTGTCAGATCGGATACCAGAGCCTCTGTAAGCTCCTTGTTCCGCTGCAGTCCGCCGTCCTCTTTGAGTTTCTGTCCTTTTTCCATCAATTCGGGCATATGTTCCAGGTTCTTTCTCATGGCAGATATAAAATCTTCCATGCTGTCATAATTTTTCTTGGCAGCGTCAACCAGGAAGGACTCTTTTCCTTTCCACTTACTCACCCAGTCATCAAATGCTTCCATGCTTCCAAAGCTTTTTATGACAGCATCCTCATGCTCCTTCCGGAATTCGGACAGCATGTCAAAATATTCTTTTGTATCAAATTCTTCAAAACTCATACACGTTTCCCCCTTTTCTAATTTTCCCAACAGACGAATCATTTTGTCCAGCCGTTTTCTCTTTGTCTCCAATAGTTGTTTCTGCTGCTTATACGCCTCTGTTTTGTCAAAGGCCGGATTTTCGATAATTGCTTTGATCTCTTTTAAAGAGAAATCCAGCTCCTTGAAAAACAGTATCTGCTGCAAGGTTCCAAGTGCAGCGTCATCGTATAAGCGGTAGCCGGAATCCGTCAGCTTCGTTGGTGCCAGAAGCCCTATCTCGTCGTAATACTGTAATGTCCTTACGCTGATCCCTGTTAGCTCAGAAACCTGTTTTACTGTCTTAATATGATTCCACTCCCTTCTGTCCATGTGTTTTTTGCAGCTCTGTATCATATTTCTTTTCTATGATAATTTCATCTTACACTATCACGGAACGTGAGAGTCAATAATGTTTTTCAATAAATTTAAAAGGGGGAAATATAATTTTTATCCTTGGATATCTCCGTTTGCACGGAGCAGTTCTTTTGCGCATTCCATATAATAATGGCGCCCATTTGCGCTTGTTTCGTATTCTGCCGTTTTTTCCAGAGCTGCGGCTTTTAACTGCAGCACTTTGCTGTCAGGTTCCGCAGCCAGCAGCAGATCACAGAGCTCCAGGCACCACTGGTACTCTTTTTCCTTTAGTGCCTTTTTGGCCGCCTCAAAAGTTTTCGTTTTGCCGCCTATCAGATCCAGCATTTTTTCGGAATGCGCTTTCGGAGCAAGGGGATGGAGATTCGTCGGATTTCCGTCAAACCATCCTAAATATGCCGAATAAATCTCTCGTACCGTCCACTCCACACATCCATAATGCTCCGCCAAATACGGAAGATTTGCATATTCCCCGGGCAGTCGGATTTCAGAAGCCAATTCTTCCGGGCTTTTGCCTGCATTCATTCCCTCTAATGTTTTGGTGAGAATATAGTCAATAGAATTTTTAAAATTCCCCAGCACTTCCCGGATTTTTTCATTGCCGGATATCAGCGCTGTATGGCCCGGCAGAAGATATTCTGCAGGGTAAGACATGAGCACATCAAGACTGTGGATCCACGTTGCGAGATTGCGGTACTGTCCGCCGCGAATCGCGTATAAATTGGGAAAACAGCCAAAATAATTGTCGCCGCAGCACAGCACTTCCTTTTCAGGGAACCATATCATGAGCTGTTCTTCCGCCTCACCCGGAAGACGAACCATCTCGACCTGTACCCCGTCAATTTCTCTGACAATGCGCTCCTGCTGACAAACCCTGGTCGGTGGGACAAAAGCCCTGTGTTCCCCGTAGACCACGCCCTCCCGCGGTCCGATTCCCTGAGAGATGGCTTCCTCGTCTGTGAGAGAATATCCAAACTGCCGTTTTCCCCGCAGATTCTGAATATCCTGCAGAAGTTCCGTTTTTTCCAATACAGCAGTTACAGGTTCAAAGGCTATGATTTCCTCCGCGCTTTCCTGAAATGCCCCTGCGCCGCCCCGGTGATCGGGATGTCCGTGTGTATAAAGAATGGTTTTTACTTTTTTGCCAGTATTCTTTTCAATGATTTCTGACAATCTTTGCCCGCGCTCCAGGGTGTCCAGAGTGTCAATTAAAATAACGCCGGCAGCCCCCTCAACAAAGACAGCGTTGCTGTGCCCGAAGCCTGATACGAACCACACCCCTTTTGTCACTTCAGAAACGGTTTCTTTGTAATTTTTTTCTGTAAAGTCCCGTAATGTCTGACCGCCATTTTCTATAAGCATATAATTATGCCTCCATTCCTTTGGTTTTTCTCTATTTTACCACAATTACAGGGGTGTGAACATGAGAAACTTGCTGCCGATGCCAGAAGGCAGAAGGAAATGGACGAAAAAACGGCATAGCCGTAATGGCTGATGCCGTTTTTTGTGGTGATGTTTTTATGTCCTGTCATGCTGTGTTTATTCTCCGTGATGCCCGTTTCTATGCCCGTGTTCTGTATTTTCATAGTCTGAGTCGCCGGAAGAATGACTGCTCTGCTGATTTTCCTGACTCTCTTCCGACTGGTCACCCCTGGATTTCTCATCGTGTTTTCCATTGCCCTGGCCGCTGTGTTTTTCTCTGTGGCCTTCTGTCTCCGTGTCATGTTCCCGGCTGTGATGTTCACGGTACTGCTGACCGTATGAGTGGCAGGCCTCATTGGCGCTCTGCTGCATATCTGCCTCCTGCTCGTCATCATGGCAGGAAACCTTCACCTTTGCCTTATCCCCCTGGCACTCCTGATAGGAATCTGTCTCCATAATGGCCTGCAGCGCTTCCTGGTAATGCATTCCCGTCACATCCACCTGGGAGATTATGCTCTCTCCGTCTTCGTTCAGACCCTCCGCTGAAATCACCGTTTCTTTGCCGTTTACGGACAGACCGATCTCAACCGGGCCTTCCATAGTGATATATGCTGCCTCGGCTTTTATCTCATAAGCCCTCATACTCCCCGCAAACACCAGTACCAGCAGCAAAGCCCCTGCCAGTGTCCGGTAAAATACCGGTCTTTGGTAAAAGCGGCGTTTTGAACAGGAATCCAGTTGGGCGATCAGGGTTTCCTTTGTTTTTTCCTTCATCTGCTCATCTGCTTTTACAGAATCAAATGCGTCTCTGATTTTTCTGCTCACTCCACGTCACCTCCTACCATATCCTTCAGCATCTGTCTGGCACGGTTCATCCAGGTATAAACGGTATTCTCTTTTTTATGCAGGATTCCCGCTATTTCCACTGCTGTGTATCCCTCGTAATAGAAGAGATAAATAACGGATTTGTATTTGTCCGGCAGTTTCAGGACTGCCTCCCGTATGTAAGATAAATCCTCCTTCTCCTCTATGGGAATTTCCTGTGCTTCCTCCAGGGAAGTATGCCTGCGGAAAATATTCTTCAGGAAATCCTTGCACTCATTAATCGTCACCCGGATGATCCAGGCTTTTTCATGTTCCTTAGAGTCAAATTCCGGATTGGCGCGCATCAGCTTCAAAAAGACGTTCTGCATAATGTCCTGGGTGTCATCATAATTCTTTCCATAAGAATAGCAGATACGGGTTATGGTATCTGCGTATTCTTCCACTATTACATTGATGTCCCATTTTGTCATCATGTGAATGAAATCCTTTCGGCTTTATATGATACTATCTGTCTTCTTTTCCTTGATGCTGTCTTATTTTCCGTGATGATTTCCATGACTGCTACCGTGATGTTTCCCATGGCCCCCGAAAGTGTCTGTGCCGTTCACAGAATCTTCCGGATTCTGACAGGCCGCGCTGTTCCTGCAGGCTTCATGGATCTGGCAGTTGGCGCCGTACTCACACTCTTCCGAATTCTGACAGGCTGCGCTGTTCCTGCAGGCTTCATGAATCTGGCAGTTGGCGCCGTACTCACACTTCTCCTGGATTTGACAGTCTTCATTGTTCATGCAGACTCCCTGGTTCCGGCAGTCGGTTCCATTCATGCAGATTTCCGGATTCTGACAGTCGGTTCTATTTATGCTGTCGGTGATGACAGTATTAGCCTGGTTTTGACCGTCTGCATGATACGCAGAATCTGTCTGGTTTTGACTGTCTGCGGCATCTGCCTGACTGTCTGGATTATTCCCGACAGATGTCTGTTTCACACTGTCCTCATAGTTCACAGTGACGAACTGGTTTTGGCTGTCAGTTTCATTCGCAGTACCTGTACGTTTCTGGCTGTCCGCTTCATTTGCAGTGCCTTTACCACTCTGATTGCCTGCTTTATTCCCAGTGTCTGCACGATTCTGGCTGTCCGCTTCATTTACAACACCTGTACGGTCACGGCTGCCTGTTCCGTTTATGACAGTATCCCGGCTCTGTCCGGAAGTACCATAGACGCAGTTGCCCGGGTTCTGACAACCTGCTCCATGTTCACAGTCTTCCCTCTTCTGACAATCTGTTCCTGCACAGGTTTCCGTATATGAGCAGTCTGCTCCATGTTCCCTGCACACACTATCCCGGCACCACAGACGGCTGTGATCCCCTTTTCCTCCTGCCATCACAACGGTACTCATTGTCCCAACCAGGAGCACACCTGCTGCCGCGGCAGCTAAAACTTTTCTTTTATCAAACTTCATCTTTTTATTCCTCCGATTCTTCATCCTTTTATTTTCAGCGGTTTCTTCCCGGCAGAACGCCCGGAAACTCCTCTTTATACTAATAAAACGATTGGACCGGAGGAATCCTTTCAAAAATATGAAATTTATTTTATTTTTTTACTTTTCCACCTTCAGATATGAATCCAGCCCTGTAAACTGCTCCAGATAGCTGACTGCATCCTCATAACGGTTGGACTGCAGAATCAGATTTACGGTATTACAGATGCAGCGTCTCAGCTCCTGTATGTTAAGCGTTCCCTCTGACAGCTCCTGACGGATGTTCTCATGATCCTGGGGAATGCCCGGCATTACCATATCATTGCCCGCACGCATACAGCCTGCCGCTGTACACTCGCCTCTGGGGGACGCAAAGGTCGTCGTCCAGTCTGTCATGATGGCGCCTGCAAATCCCCATTCATCTCTGGCTGCCCTGGTGCAAATGTCGTAGCAGTTGGCAGCATGCACGCCATTGATCATATTATAAGAGGTCATAATGGACATGGGCTGGGAATTTTTCACTGCGATCTCAAATCCTTTCAGATAGATTTCGCGCAGCGCGCGCTCGGAGAGTACGGAGTCGGAACCCATACGGTTATCCTCCTGATTATTGCAAGCAAAATGTTTGATGGTGGTTCCGCATCCCGGTACCTTCTGTACACCCAGAGTCATGGCAGAAGCCATGATACCTGACAGCAGAGGGTCCTCGGAATAATACTCAAAGTTTCTTCCGCAGAGAGGGTTCCTGTGAATATTCATGCCCGGTGCAAGCCATAAAGTCACCTGGAAAAGTTCCATCTCCTTTCCTATCATCTCTCCCACTTCTTTTACAAGTTCGGCATTCCAAGTCTGGGCTAAGAGTGTTCCCACCGGAATCGCAGTACAGAACTGATAATAGGAGGTTCCTTCCTCTTTTACCGACTCTGCGAAAAATCCTTTTTCTATAGAGTTCATGAAATTCTCAGGTACGATTTCTCCGTCAACCACCTGATATTTCTGGTTCAGGCGCAGCCCTGCAGGGCCGTCTGCCAGAGCCATGGACGGCAGATTCCAGGGTTCCCCGGACGCAGCGGAGGAGGTCTCAGCCGCAGCTCCCGGCACAGTGATCCCTGCTGAACCGAGTACAGCATCCTGGCCTTTTCCCGGGTCTCCGGTCGCCATCAGCACAAGCTGCTCCCGGGACAGGGACTCCACAATCTCACCCGCCCTGCCGGTAAAATGTTCCGGCAGTTCTGAGTAAACCACGATTTCTTTTCCTATATTCTCTGCGCTCATATGTACACAGGGAAGCCCTGCTGTTTTTTCCAGCCAGGCAGCTTCTTTCTCCATCATCCTGCCATGGTCCGGTGTCAGCTCCTTCAGCTCCTCTTTCAGCGGGCAGATATGTTCACACTGTACCAGAACGGCATCTTTGTTCAGACACAGACTTCCTGCAGGCTCTGCATCCTGAATGGAGCTGCCCACCCAGATACCATAAGTGCCTCCCTCCAGAATCCAGGCTGCCTTCTCCTCATCGAAAGAGGCAAGCTGGTATACCGGGAATGTAATGGTCATACTGCAGGACTCCTGCGGCTTTAATTCCTCTGTTTTGGCAAATCCGGCAAGACGGCGGTATTCTTTAGCCAGTTTTCCCTGAGGGCAGGAGACATAGATCTGCACTACTTCTTTGCCGCAGTATGTATCACCTGTGTTGGTCACCTCCACCGTTACCGCGATTTCCGGTTTTCCGCTCTCTGTATTCACAGCCTCAACCCCTTTTGTGTTGACTGAGAAATCCGTATAAGACAGACCATAACCGAACGGATAACGCACAGGCACGTCAAAGGTATCAAAATACCGATATCCCACATAAATGCCTTCCTGGTATTTTTCTGTATTCACATCCCCGTTTTTAAAGCTAAACGTATCACTGCTCGGATAGTCTTTATAATCAAGGGCCCAGGTATCCGCCAGTTTGCCGCTTGGTGTCACTTTGCCGGATATCACGTCCGCAAAGGCATTGCCGCCCTCCTGCCCTGCCTGCACAAACTGCAGCACAGCTTTAATATTGTCAAACTCCTCTGCAAACGCCAGGTCTACAAGACCTCCTGTATTGATCACCAGAACAAGGGAATCATAAGCCTTTGATAACTGACCGATCAGCGCTTTTTCCTCCGCGGAAATATAATAATCACCTTCCGTGTCATGACGGTCCGCATTTTCTCCCGCTATACGGCTCAGTACATAAATGGCTGTATCTGCACCATCCAGAGCAGCCTTTTCCACATCAACGGGATTTCCGCAGGGCATGAAAAACGGGGTTGTAGAATATGCCTCAAAAAAATTGTTGTTATATACCGGCAGTTTTCCCAATATCTCATCCCGCCATTTAAGCCGTGTCTCCTCATAGAGAGATGCATAAGCCTCCAGCCAGGCGTCACTTGTGATCTCGTATCCCGCGTTTTTCAATCCCTGGCAGATATTGATGCATTCTCTTTCATTGACATCGCCGGAGCCTGTGCCGCCTTTGATGGTCTTTACTGCACCGGCACCGTAAAGTCCAAGCTTTGCACCATTTTTGATGGGCAGAATATGGTCCTCATTTTTTAAAAGTACAAACCCCTCTGCTGCTGCCTGACGGGCAATTTTTCTGTTTTCTGTCTCTCTGGCTGTCACTTCATTTGAAGTTGTTCCTGTAAATGTTTTCTTTTTTAACTGCATGGTATTCCTCCCAGACTGCTTGTCTTTATTAACCGCAGCTGTTCCGTAACTCCCAGCTGCTATCCTGTCTTATATTATGACGAATAAAACAGGAAATTTCTACGGTTCTTTTTAACTATTTATAGGCTGATATTGATATTTTTCACCTGGTTTGCTAGAATGTTCCCAGAAGGTTCTCTGTCAGTATTGATAAATTCAAATTACACACCATGACAAGACCACATGACCGGAAGGAGAAAAGCCCATGTCATACTATTATGAGAAAATCAGTGAAAACAACGGTCTGCCTGCAAAATTCATGCTCTCCCAGTGTACAGACCTGACCATTCCGGCCCACTGGCATGATTATCTGGAAGTTCTGTATATGATGGAGGGAGAACTGACCGCAGTAGTACAGGCGGGTTCCTATCTGCTCACCCCGGGCAATCTGATGATCATCAACAGCAAAGAACTCCATATGACCCGTGCCAATGGCTCTGTCTGTTATATTCTGCTGCAGATTTCCGCTGAGCATCTGCATAATTTTCTGCCTTCCGGCACCGAACTGCATTTTCAGACTATGATTGCTCCTGCGGATAACGGGGAGGTCTTTTCCGGCCTCAGACAGAGCCTGGAGCATATGCTGGATGCCTATACCCGTCAGGATAATGGTTATCAGTTCTTTTTTGCTGCCAAACTCTATGAATTTCTGTACCATCTGTATAGGAACTTCTGCACGCTCTCCCCTTCCGCACCGGAAACGGGGGCCAACCGGGACCTGGAACGTGTCACACAGGTCATGGACTGGGTACGGAACCATTTTCAAAAACCGCTGACTCTGGACGATGCAGCCGCAAGTCTGGCAGTGAGCCGGGAATACTTTTGCCGTCTCTTTAAACGGTATACGGGACAGACCTTTCTGGAATACCTGAACTCTGTCCGCACCATGCATTTATATGAAGATTTAAAAAATACGGACGACAGCATCACTGTACTCATGGAAAAAAACGGCATCAGTAACTACAAAGTTTTTATGCGCACCTTTAAAAAATTGTACGGCGATACACCGCAGAAGATACGAAGCGAGATCAGGGAATATTTTTCACCGGAACTGCCATCCTAAGTTTATACTAACTTGGAGGTCCGTATTATGTTTCCAGACAAAATCTACTATGAAGAAGCAGCCATGGGCTATGAACTGGGAAAATACCTGAAGCAGAAATATCAGGACAAAACTTGGATTCCCATTGACAGCCACAATAAAATAGATGAACTGCGCACGCGCCCAAACTCTGATTTCCGGGAAATGAAGCAGTATCTCATTATCGGCATCCGCAAAACACACCGGCATGTACCCAATGCCAAAGTCTCTGATTTTCTGGTACCTTACACCTCATCCGGCTGCATTGCCGCCTGTCTGTACTGTTATCTGGTCTGCAACTATAACAAATGCTCTTATCTGCGTCTCTTCGTAAACCGGGAAGAAATGCTTGATAAAATCATGAAAACAGCAAACCGCGCTTCAGAAGATCTGACCTTTGAAATCGGCAGCAACAGCGATCTGGTCCTGGAAAATACCATCACACACAATCTGGAATGGACCATAGAACGCTTTGCCGAAAATGAAAAAGGCCGCCTGACCTTTCCGACCAAATTTGCAAATGTAGCGCCTCTTCTCTCCCTGCATCACAGTGGCAGGGTCATATTCCGCATGAGCGTAAATCCGGAAAAAATCATCCGGCAGATTGAACTCGGCACCTCCCCTTTAAACAAACGCATCGAAGCCCTGAACCAGATGTGTGAAGCAGGATACCCCTGCGGAATCCTCATTGCCCCTGTTATTTTCCTGTCCGGATGGCAGGATATGTACAGCGGATTGATCACGGTCCTATCGGAAAAGCTTTCGGAAAAGATCAAGAAAACAGCATTTATAGAAATCATTTTCATGAGCTACAGCTTTGTCCACCGCAAGATCAATGAGGAGGCATTCCCGGATGCCCCTGACCTTTACGACAAAGATAAAATGCAGGTCAGAGGCCGCGGCAAATACGGCTATAATCAACCGTCCAGACAGGAGGGCGAATTGTTTTTCCGCAAAGAGCTTGCCAGAAAACTGCCGAATATGGAAATATTATATTTCAGCTAAGTGTTTCCGACTTATCCCCACATATCCATATGTCGGAAAAAGAAGCCGCGAATCTTCCGGGATACGTGGCTTCTGTCAGGATACATACTTTCCTATCGGTTGGATGTTTATTACTGCATATCATCCGGCATACAAAATTTCCGCCAGTATTTTTACCATGAGGGCTGGCTATTTTTCTTTCTCTTTGTTACAATATTATCTGAAGATAACCGGAAAGGAAGGAAATACATATGCGTCTGGAAAAAATACAAACTCTTCTGAAAGAGAAATCCCTGGAATTCCAATATAATGAAGTGGACGGCTGCGGCAGCCTGGACTTTGACTACAGAGGTGTCCCTTATCATATCTGGGAGTACCAGGAAGACGGCTGGGGCGTGGAGACGAATGTAAAACACGGCGGATACAATGAAGATATCACCGGTGACTATGAAGAGGAAATCTTTCAGGTCATGAAAGACTGGTAAGCAGAAAATGGGCTCTTGGGAGTCCGTTTTTTGTATTTCAGACAAACCTGTCTCCTCTCCCATGTTTGCCTGTCAAACAGATAACGCTTAGTACCATTACAAAAGATTCAGGAAAAGGAGAACGACAGAAATGAAAACAAAGATACAGCGCCCTGTAAAGAATGAATGCGATAAACAGATTGAAACCCGTTCAAGAAGCCATGCGCTTGATTTTGTAGCAGCCGCTGCACAGATTTTGACGATTATGTGTATTGTAAAGGGTAATCCTGCGTGGAAGGGAAGTCTTTCTCTCCTATTCTTCGGAGGCGCTGCCGCACTTGTATATAAGTATGATGAACACAAAGAAAAAACATATTTCATCATTGGAATCGTACTGGGTATCATTGGAACAGCCCTGCTTATTTGGTTTGGAATTACCGGATAAAAAGGCTGTCTTCTGCATACCCTCAGCCGGGACTGCAACATTTGTCCCCAATTCCGGAAGGACGGGCTTTCGGTCTCCCTTCCGGAATTAGGGGGATACAAAATTGACCACTTCTGTTGATATATAAATCATAGGCTGTTGGCTTGACCATCCATACAATTTACGTAATATGTTCTCCCATCCTCCATTTCATAGTACCAGACAGGTGTATAAGATTCCTCACCGATTTCTGCAAATATTAATTCTACATTACTAACCACTTTTGCATCCTCGCTATTTTCATCTAATCCTAATTCCTTATTTTCTTTCGTTATTACGTCTGCTATTAATTCTTCCGATCGTTTAAAATCAACTTTTTGAGCTGCTCCGTAATCGTGTGGTGAATCTATTTTTTCGTATTCATTCCATGTTATATTACCATAGATAACACCATAATCATCCAACATTACACTAATACCCTCATACTGTATTTTTATACCATCATATTCGTTTGGGTATTCTATCCTATATCCGATAACAGATTCCTCAACCTCATCTCCCAATTCTGTTTTAAGCATCTCTGCTACAACAGGCTCTTTCTTTTCCAGAAGTTCTGCATCAAACTCATTAAATGCTGTATGGATCCACGCATTTGCCTTCGCAATAGCCTGCTCCTTATCCATACTGACCGTTTCATCTCCAATCTCTCCATATGATATACTGGTCATCCCTCCGCTTTCAGTAAAAATTCTACCTCCGACTTCTTCATTAACTTCATATTGTTTGACGGTTTTCTTCAAAGCATATTCCGGAATATTTAATTCTGTCAGTGCTTCCACATCTGTTTTAAAAATTAATTGCCGGTCTGACAATTCCAAGTCTTCCAGCTTCGTAGTTTCTTTTTTGACTTCTTTTTCTTTTGTCAGCTTCTCAGGGGATTCTGAATTCGCAGAGCATCCCATTAATACCCCGCCAATAATAACGGCCAAAGCTGAATTTAACACAACCTTCTTTTTTCTCACTTTTTTACTTTTCAAGATATTCCTCCCATACATTTGTAATATAATAATAGCACAAACGTCATAAACCTTCCACTTTACTTTTCTATATGTTCCAATTCCAATTTTCTGTCAGTCTTACGTCGAAAGCCTATTATCACTGGAGTTTATCTATCTAAGTGTTAATTTACGTCCCTCCTTAACAATAAATCAAATGTCAGCAAACCAGAATACAAGATTGCATAACCTAAAAGACAACAAAAAATATAACAACCACTATAAAAACAAGAAACATCAAATCCCCCGCATAATTTAACATATCATCTAATTGTTTATATTGAGGATTTTTCTTCATTTTTTTCCGTTTAGATTTTAATTCATAGAATTCCTCATTTGTAAAATATCGATACAGATTCTTTGTTTCCATCAATAAATAAATGAGCGCCATATCATGAGGAGAATTTTCCTCCTTAGCTGCCGCTGATTTTAAGATACTGATCATTTCCTCCTTATGGTTTTTTTCCGGAATATATATGGTTTTATGGCCGAATAAACCACCTTTCCCTTTCGTCGCCATTTCATCATGGAGCAAAGACTCCCCCAGCTCTGCTGTTAGTTTCTTCATACTGCTGCCAATTGACAGCATATAATAATTCATTAACTGATTCATCGTGCGTGATTTCTGCTTCAAATATGTATAGAGAGGTTCTATATGACTGAGTTCATTCGGAATGTCTTTGATTACTGTGATTTTTTTATTTTCCATTGTAATTACGCCGTTAAGTTTTAAGTCCATAATACCCGCCGCCACGATTCCGGCGATAGATTCGTCTTGATGCATTACCGGCATATATCCATTTTCATTTGTGGCTAAAATATAATATTCCTGTGCGATTGATTTTCTGTTCATGTGTGTTACCTCCAAATTTTTTAGTGTTTGCTAAACAAGGCTGCGGTATTTTTTCATTTATTCCATGCACTAACTTTAGCATATTGCATACCTCTGCTGAGTGCATAATTCCTAAACGGTATACATCTCTTCCTGAACGGTATGCTTTTGTATGTGTATAACAAAAAGAGACTGCCGTTTTTTATGACAGTCTCCTTAATTGGATTTTATATAAAGCTTATGGTTATGAGAAGCTTTTCAATTTCGATTTTTCTTTCTGTAAAAAAACACACATAAGTACACACCAATTATCATTATTACTGCACAATATATGTAAATTCCCATGTAATTTGTCAAATACATAGTATCGCTATAGCTTTGAGTTTCTGATAATTGACTTGCCATTTTCCCAATGACCGGAATCGTTTTATCAAAAAGCGCAGTAATAAAAAGACATATACATCCTATTTCAAACAGAATAAAAGACAATGCAAATCCGATTTTATCCATATATTTTCTCCTCGCAAAGTATCTATGATTATTTCGCTGGAAATGTCCTTGTATTTACAAAATAATACATTTATCACATTGTAACTAACAGTGACAATTATATCGAATGATTCCTTCGACCTTGAGTTTTCATAATCCGCCGTCACTTCTTTTTCCCGAAAAACTTCTTGATGATAATCCCTGTAACCGCCGCTGTCAGGACAACCAGCAAAGCCGCTGTCCATATATTTTCTGTACCGGTCCCGGCCGCATTTTCATTTTCTGCAGTTTGTTTATCTGCCTTTTCATTTCTTATATTCTTATCCGTACCGTTATCTACCTCTGCGGAAGTCCCCGGAACACCGTCAATTTTCTCAGGCGCTTCCTTCACCTCCTCATTAATTTCCCTGACCGGCAGATTGGGATTTTGGGGCTCATCAACGCACACCCAGAAATCCCTGTTTCCCATATAATACCCTACATTTCCCCACTGATGCCCTTCCTCATCCGTAAATGTAGAACCGTAATCAAACGTATCCTCCATAACTTCTATCTTATATTTTGTCTCAGACCCGGGATATGTCCATCCATATATGACATCTCCTTTTGTCACATTTGGTATAATGCCTTCATCCGGTGTGATCTTATCCTTATACTCTTCATAAAATGACTGGCTGTTATACACAGGATACATATAGTCCATGGGCACCCAGCCGCTGTTTTCCTGACCATCTTCTATAAATCCCCATTTCACATGATTCCTGTCTGTATAGACAAACGAAATATAGTATTTCTCCCTGTTTTTAACAGTCATCACTTTTTCTGCGGATTCCGGACTTTCATAGACATCCGTTTCCCCATCATAACCGTTGACAATGTATGAACGGTTCACATATTCACATGCATCTGCGTGTTTTTCATAAAAACTGTCTTCGGGCTCAAAAATCAGATCTGCATGTACTGCTGCAGTCTGAAAAACAATGCACAGTAATACCAACAAAAATATATGTAATCTTTTTTTCATACCTTTCCTCTTTTCCCATATATTCCCCAAATAAGACACCCGGTCACAATCACAAGCACTGCAGCAAGTCCGGCCGCAAACCAGACAAAAACCGTAACATCTCCATAGACACGGTCAATGGATTCCGGTGGTTCCGGCATCTCATCGTCAACCTCCCGGACAGGAAGATTCAGATTAGACGGGTCATCCACGCAAATCCAAAATGAATGCCATCCCATATAATAGTAATTTACATACGCCCATTTAAGCCCCTCCTCATCTATAAAAACGCGGTCGTAATTAAGAGGATGTCCTTCTGTTTTCACATTATAAGGATCACCTGAACCGGGATACGTCCAATAATACATCTTCTCATTGCTGTCAACCGCAACAATGCCTTCCTCTTTTTTAATCTGTGATTTATATTCCTCCAGAAAAGAATCTCTTCCATAATGAGAAAACATATAAACCATGGGAACCCATCCCTCTGTGTCCTCTACATCCTCAACCAATCCCCACTCGTTCCCCTTAATGTCTGTATAAACGTATGAAATATAGTGTTCTTCGTTATTTTTCATAACTGCTTTCACTTTATCAGACAGAGGACTTTTATAAAGTTCTGTTTTTCCTTCATAGCCATTGACTATAAAAAAATGGTTCACGTATTCACATTCATTTGCATGATGCTTGTAAAAAATATCCTGCGGTTCAAATATAACATCTGCAGAAACCTCCATAACCTGAATACCAAAACAGATCAACAGCAAAAACAGCCCCACTCCCTTTTTCATACACACCCCTCCGTTAGCCGATCATAAGCCCCAGAAGAAAGGAACATCCGTTAGCCGCCAGTGAAAACCATACAGGATGTCTCCCCTCCAGCAGATATGCCTTATAAATCTTTCCTTCCGTTACGACTACTGCTGTCTCTGCCACAAGATAAAACAGAAACTTCCCCCCATCCGGCATATACATTCTCCAAACCCAGGCAAGAAACACAGCCGCCGGATTGGTCAGTATGTTCACCAGGCAGACCAGCAGAAAATCTTTTCCACGCCTTATCCCATAAATCCACGCAGCAGCTTCCTCTATCATAAGGGTAAGTCCCAGCGAAACACCAAACATTTTAATCAGATACAGAACCATCCGCCGCTCCTTTCCGCCTTATCACCCCCATAAGCATCACAAGGGAAAGTAAACTTCCCAAGCTCCCGGTCAGCCGGTAATCCATGGGCAGTACATTCTGGAAATAGACAGGCAAAAAACCCAAAAACAAAGCAAACGTCAGCACACCAAATGCCAGTCCCGGCTGTTCCCGCATCTCCTTCCACATAAGAAATAACGTCAGCGGCATGGTCATATTAAAAAATAAAAGCGCCAGTATACCGGCTCCCCAAAAACTTCCCAATCCATACATCAAAGCTGCAAAAACAAGAGAAACCGTCACTGCCCTGTATATTCCAATCCGGTCAGACAGAAATCCTCCCGCCGCTTTTCCTCCCGCCACAGCCGCGGTACACACAACGCCTAGGAAAACAGTATTCTTCCACGGAAAAACAACTGCCATCCCCACATAGGACCTCAGCACCACCACCAGGAAACAACAGACAACCACCATTCCGCCTTTTGATGCAGACCTGTTCTCTCCAAATCTGCCAAAACAGCTTCCAAAACCTTCTCCTCGTCCCAGCCACAGGAGCATCCCCCCAAAACACAGCAGTGCCAACGCTCCCGCTAAAGCGATCCATCCCCTGACAGCAGACTGACTCCACACATTTCCTAAAAATAACCCCAGTGCTCCGGGTGCCACAAAAACACCCAGTCGTGTACACACACTGCGCTCCTCTTCACTGGACCAGATCGTGCCTGCGCCGCCTCCCACGTGGAACAGCGCATTTCCGATTCCCAGAACTATCACATGGGTAAATCCGCCGGCCAGCGTAAGCACAGCTCCCAAAACTGCAATCCCCGCAGAGCATCTGTACTTTTCAACCGCACTCTTCCCTCTGCATATCCCGTCCAGCACAACCCCCAGCGGCATCTGCAGCGCAAACGCACAGAAATTATACAAAAATATATGCCAGTACCAGGCATCCCTCCCCCGAAACACCCCGTACATGGCAAAGGCGCAGGCTGCGTCCACGAGAAAATGCATACACGAAAACACCCCTAAAACAGCCCTTTCCCTTCTCATGATCCCTCTCAGATTTCTCCCAGCATCTGCGCCGGGTTATCCGCTGCCTTAACCTTACCGAATGCCTTTTCTATCACTCCGTTTTCATCGATCAGGTACGTGGTCCGCACCACCCCCATGACCTTTTTCCCATACATATTTTTTTCTTTCCAGACATCATATGCCCGGATCACATTCAGCTCCGTATCCGAGAGCAAAGTAAAAGGCAGGTGATATTTCTCCGCAAATTTCTTGTGGGAAGCCACCGTATCCTTACTAACTCCCAGCACCACTGCACCTTTTTCCATAAACTGCGGATATAGCTCTCCAAAGTTACAGGCCTGCTTCGTACACCCGGCCGTATTATCCTTACTGTAAAAATACAGCACCACTTTCTTTCCCCTGAAATCACTCAGAGCTGTTTCTTCCCCATCCTGATTTAACAAACAAAATTCCGGTGCCTTACTGCCGATTTCCAGCATATTTCTTCCTCCGTTTCTCATTTTATATTTTCATTTCTTATTTTTCCGCCGTTTACCCGAAAAATCCATCTGCTATCATTATAACTTCATTCCCTGTCTAACGCAACACACTGCGCCTTCCTGCATATCCTTTTAAATATGTGTCCGTTTAAGTCTCTTCTGTTGCATACTGCATCCGGTGTTTTTCTTATTTTTCACATCTCAAAAGTTTTTCTTGACATTCCCCATTCTCCATGATATGATACAGAAAGTGATTAATTTGAATTTAGAGCCGATCAGACAATGATTCCATTTAATTCATTGTTGTGTTGGCTTTTTTCTATTTTATTACGACCAAATATTATATATGGAGGTACTGATTATGAATAACGGTACAGTGAAATGGTTTAACGCTCAGAAGGGATACGGATTTATTACTGATTCCAATACAGGAGAGGATGTATTCGTACATTTTTCCGCTATTGTTTCCAATGGTTTCAAAAGCCTTGACGAAGGACAGAGAGTAACATTCGATACAGAGCAGGATCCGAAAGACAGCAGAAAACTGAAAGCAGTTAATGTTTGTGCAGCATAATTCCTGATTGCATAAAAGAGGCCGCGCATTCCCATGCGCAGCCTCTTTTTTATCCTTTTTACTATTCGTCATACTTCTCTTCCATTTTCTTCTGCCGTCTTTCGGCACTCTTTGCCAGAATTGTCAGCACTGCCATCCCCAGAACAAAGAACAGAACCATACAGCCTGCACCCCATATACCAAGCACCTGCAAAGACGTTCTGCCCGCTGTCTTCAGATACATTGTCACTATAAACAACAGTGCAAAAAACACACCGCAGCTAAGACTGATGATAAGATTTTCCATCACTCTCGGCGTATGCCTGTTCAGATTCCCGTCTTTTACTGTCAGCCCCAAATAGATGCCTCCGCCGGCCAGAATCGCTATGGTCTCTCCCAGTACCTGCCGCACATCGCCCTGCGCCAGGATCATCTGCGCAATGATTACCGCAGCAAGCACAAAAAAGGTACCTTCAAACGCTTTCCTTCCATTCCGGTCTGCATCCTGCTGTTGTCTTTCATCATAAAATTTTTTGTTCATAGGTCATCCTCCTCCCAGAACAACTGATCCAATGTCTTGTCCAGTGCTCTGCATATAGCAATACACAGTTTCAACGACGGATTGAAATCGCCGGCCTCGATCATACCAATGGTCTGCCTGGTAACGCCCGTCATCTTTGCCAGCTGAATCTGTGAGAGATTCTTTTCCATTCTGGCAATTTTTAACTTCATGTTCTTCACGGCACACCTCCTTTGATACTTTCATTATATTCCTTTCCCAAAGATATGTCAACTATATTTAACATATGACATATTTACACGACATCATCAATTTGTTCTGCGGATTCCTTTATCTATAAACCTTTCCATACCGGAAATAAATTTTTTTATACCACGGCAGTCCTCCATAGACGTAGGAACACGCTTTCTTATAAACACGGCGTGCCTCTCTTCCCTGCATTCCGGAAAGCGCCTCATTTCCAAAGCTTTCCTGCAGGGCAGCCCGCTGTATCTGCCCGGCTTCCATTTTTGTAATGGCGGGAACCATACCAGACAGTCTTTCCGGAAAATCCGCTCCCATGGGATCAATGGGATCACAGTCCTTTATCTCTCCTGTCATTCCAAGAACCTCCAGCATTCTTACCATGATCTGACCGGCTCCGTATTTTTCCTGTCTGCGCAGAATGATATACCGCCGCAGAGAAATCATAAGCCATACAAAAATAATCCCTGCCGCAACGGCAAATACAGGTGCCATCCTGATAAAAAAGATGCGAATACGCTCCGGCACATTATGTTTACGGTTCTCATTTGTACTGCCTCCCGGCTGCTCCTTCTGTCCGTCATCCCCATCTTTCTTACGGTTTTCTGTCTCGTCGGCAGATTCTTCCTTCCCCGGTTCCTCCCCGTATTCTGCCTGATCCGGAACATCCTGGTTTCCCTGATTTGACTTGTCCTCCCTGCCAGTCCCATTTTCCGCCCCGGAAGCTCCGGCTGCTGCCTCTGTATCCGGCATATAGTCTCCGTTTTCCCCATCCATCCCAGCAGACTGTGTCCCGGCTGCAGGAGTTGTCTCCACAGGAAGCCACCCTTCACCGTCAAAATAGATCTCCGCCCAGGCATGCGCCTGCTCATCTGTGAGAACCGCCTTATATCTGCCGTCCTCCTGCTCCTCAAACAAATCCGGTGTCACCCGGAATCCAACGGCATAACGGGATGGAATCCCATAAATTCTGTACATAAGCGCCGCCGCGGTTGCAAAATGCTGACAGTATCCTTTTCCCTGTTCACATATAAAATATTCCGCCGGGTCTCTTCCGATAGGTGACACACCCGGATTCAGAGAATACGCTGCCTTTGACTGCAGCCAGGCCCGGATAAATCCGGTGACCTCCTCTGTCCCGGAATTCTCATTGGACCTGCAGATATTCATAAACTGCGGTACCTCCTCCCAGGGAACCACGAGACAGGACTGTTCCACGAAAGTTTTGTAGGCGCGCTCCTCCTCCTCAAACCGAAGTCTGGTGTCTGCGTCTGCCATGGCAAGCACGGTTTTAAAATCCTGTTCTGTATACATGGTTCCCCTGTGTACCTTATCGTCTCCATACTCTTTTCCGTAAATATAAGGTACCGACACTGTCCTGTTCTCCGGCGCCAGAGACCGCAGCTCCACGTTCTTTTCTCCGGGCACATTCACATCACCGTCTGTCCCTCCAAGACCGGAAAGAATGTAGCGGATCATATAAAACTGCCTGTTTTCAAAATATGTTCTGGCATCTGCTCCCTCCCTGGCCGCGCACTGCCCGTCCAGCCCCTCATAAAACGCGTTCTGGTCCGCTGCCTTCCAGGCACCGTTTTCATAAATATCCCCCACAAAGCTTTTAAGATACAGATCCTCTTCCGGTTTTTCCCGGAGGATCACTTCCATCTGTTCCCTGCCGCTTGGATAGAGACCGCCCCTGTTCACCTGGCCTTTGACGGATTCCGGGAGCCACAGGCCTGCTGCCATCCGCCAGGCTCTGTCACCTGCCTTCAGGGGGACCTGGTACAGGTTTTCCATATGTTTTGACAGCCCTTTGCCTGCAATGCCCATAGCCAGAAGAAGAAGGACAACGAGTACCGGAACTGCCCTTCCCGCATTTTTATAGATGCTTCGTCTGGGCTGCCCTGACTTCCGGCCCGTTTTCCCCGCAACGGCTGCCATCCGGTTTCCCAGATGAAAAACAGCCAGAAGGCAGAGTGTCCATATATCTAAATCCGCCTGCTCCATCATTGCGGCAAACACAAGCGGGAAGGTAATAAAATAAAAAATCCATCCCTGCCTGGCCAGATTCGCTGTCAGGTAAACAAAAAGTGTCCCCAGAATCATACAGATACACAGAAGTCCGGTCACTTTGATGACAGGAATCGCCTTCATATTCCACATTCCGGCCGCATACAGCATTTTCATATTCGTAAGATACATGCCCTGCTTTGCCAGAAACATGCCTCCGGCCGCTGCGATGCCCACCCCCATTACAAAGACAGGCTTCCATTTCACGATATCCTGCAGAAACCAGCATCCCACACAGGCTGCAGCCAGGACAAGAGCCACCGGCTCCCAACTGTAATTCAGCCTGAAGATCAATGAACACAGCCTTAGATATCCGCAAACACCGCAAAAATAGCAGACGAAAAAAAGCAGGCCGCTGACCGGTCCGCCGGTTCTTCCCGCTGCTTTTCCTTTATCAGCTAAGTAAAAATCTTTCTTTTTTGATTTCTTCCGCATAATCATCCTCTGAAAACTGAATCAGCAGTTTATGATACAATTGCAGTCTGAGGGATGTGTCCATACAAAGAACAATCTCTCCCTCCTCCTGCCTCCGATACATTTCCCTTAAATATACTTCCTCTGTATATCCATTCTCCACAGTCAGTGCATCCCTGCGGATCATTTCACATACATTGTCCATAATATCTTCACAGCACGCTGTGGGATACACCTGTATCTGCCCGGTCATTCTGTCCCAGCATCCCACCTGATGGCTGATTTTTTCCTTCAAAAGGCCTGCGCTCACCGCATAGCAGAGTTCCCAGAACGCATCCATCTGCCCGGGACTTAAGGGCTTCTCCACCCTGGTATCCCAGAATACAAAGACCGGCGCCTGAACCTCTGTGCAATACTGCTTGCTGAGCAGCTCCCCGCTTCTGGCAGTCAGCTTCCAGTGAATATCCCGAAGTCCGTCTCCGGGGCGGTAAGCCTGTATCTGATAGATTTCAGGCGGCTGCACTCCGGGCCTGTTTTTCCCTGCTTCCGCCTCCATGCCAAAAGGCAGGCTATCCATGAAAAACTGCATCTCATACCCCTTCGGAAATACCACCGCTTTACAGGAAGCCTGTGTCTTTCTCTGTCCGAAGAAAAGGCACAGCGGCTCCCATACTTTCGCTTTTTCTGTGCAGATTTCCAATACTCCACAGTGCTTTGGAGAAATTTCCGCCTCTATCCTTGCAGTCCCCCTTCCCGGAACATATCCCTGTATCTTTTTCACTTCAGCTTTGGATGTTCCCCGGTTCCATATTTTAAGACGGACCTCAAACCGCATGACAGGCACCCGGGAGCGGTTAGCTGCAGTCAGAGCCACTGTCAGAGTGCTGCCCTTAGACACCTTATTTCTCTCCGGCTCCACACTGATCTCAAGCCTGCGGGCCAAATATTTGGATAAAATCCCCAGAATTGTCAGAAACACAAGAAAAGCTGAGATGAAAATCATCACCGAAGAAGAACGGTAAAGACCTGCCAGATAAAAAAACAAAACAAGTATCAATGTTATCAGGAATTTCCTCATCTGTCATCTCCCCTTAAAAAACGGCCTCTCCTCACGTTCCAGTATCTCAGCCAGCACGCTTTCTTTTTCCACACCATCCATACGCGCCCTGGTGCTCAGCCTGACTCTGTGGTCGGTCACAGGAATAAACTGGGCGGACACATCCGCAGGGGAAACAAAATCATTTCCCGCGATCCAGGCAGTGACTTTTGCCATGCGAACAAGAGAAATCGTCCCCCTCGGGCTGGCACCGGCTTCAAAATGAGGATTCCGCCTGGTCGCGGTAATGAGTTTCACGATATAGTGGTAGACAGAATCATGGACAAATACCTGCTCCACTTCCTGTCTGATATTCTGGAGCACCTGGGCATTCAGCATGGATTTCAGATGGTCTGTCCTTCTCTCAATCCCCGTTCCCTTTGCCATCTCCACCTCACTGGCAAAATCAGGATACCCCATGCTGGTGCATATCATAAACCGGTCCATCTGCGCCGGCGGCAGCATCTGTGTGCCGGCAGTTCCGGCAGGATTCTGAGTGGCTATAACAAAAAATGGAGCGGGCACCTTTCTGGTCACTCCCTCCACGGTCACCTGCTCCTCCTCCATGACTTCCAAAAGGGCAGACTGCGTCTTCGGCGATGTGCGGTTGATCTCATCTGCAAGGAGCAGATTACAGAACACAGCGCCCGGCTGATAGACAAATCTCTGCAGGTCCTTTCTGTATATGGAAAACCCCGTCAGATCCGACGGCAGCACATCCGGCGTAAACTGTACACGTTTCCAGTCCAATCCCAGAAGCCTGGACAGCGCCAGCGCTAAAGTCGTCTTCCCCGATCCCGGCAGGTCCTCCAAAAGGACGTGGCCTCCCGCCAGCATCGCTGCCAGAACCTCTGCCGTCAACGTCTCTTTTCCCAATATTACCTGATTGATCTGTGCGAGCACCTCCCACACAGCTTCTCTGTTTGATTTCATAAGATGATATCCCCCTATTCCTGTATTTCTTCTTCCCTGTCCTGATTCTCCCCGTACAGGCCCAGCTTTTCCAGCCATTCTGCCACCTGCTCCCCTGCCTGGTCAGCTCTTGAGCCATAGACTGCCAGTCCATCTGCTGTCTCCGCATCCGGACATAATTTTTCTATATCCGTTACACTGCTGCCAAGCCCGCTGCCTCCGTGGGTACAGAAGGGCGCAATGATTTTTCCTTCAAAATCATATTCCTCCAGAAATGTATTTACGGCCATGGGCATACTTCCCCACCAGATTGGGAAACCGAGCAGCACCACGTCGTACTCTTCCATATTTTCCACATGGGTGGTGAGTGCCGGACGGGCATTCTGTTCCATCTCCCGGGCTGTCTCTTCCAGACATGTATCATAGTCTTCCGCATAGGATTTTTCCGTTTCTATCCGGAACAGATCACCACCCGTGTACCGGGCAGCATTTTCTGCCAATTTTCTAGTGTTTCCGCCGTATGAGAAAAAGGCAACGAGAACCTTTCCGGTATCCCCTTCTGCCTGCTGCCTTGCTGTATCTTCTGCTTTTTCCTTACCGCAGGAGGACAGGGACAGGGAAGCGATCAGGAAACATATGGTCACAGGTATGATTTTTTTCATATTTGTCCATCCTTTCTGCGTATATTTATGCATATCCCTATTCTATCATAAATGGTGGACCTAACTCCAGCGCAAGACCCCAATTCATTCCTTTTTTTCCGTTTCCCAGTAAATCCGTTTCTGCTTTTCACTGAGGGATTCGATAAATCGTTTTTTGTAGAGGAGAAATTCCTCTAAATCCATCATAATATGATATAAGACTGCCCTTCCCTCAAACTCCTCTCTCGTCACGGGAAGAGGTGCCCTGTGAAAAGCATCCTCCACCTGGCGGAGCCGCTCTATCTGCTTTTTCGGTATATTTTTCTCCTCCACATAATTCTTCATGTAGGTAATATACTCTGCGATGGTCTCCGCCTGGCTTGGCATGGTACGAATCTTCTGTATTTCCAAGTGAAGACTCTGCAGCATACTGCACTGCCGGGTCCGCATTTCAATGTAGTGGTTGTAATATTCCGTGTGCGGAAGAAACGTATTTCTGTCGTACTCATAGGCCCGTTCCATGGAATGGGACAGATGTTCTTCCAGATGGGCGATCTCCTCCCATACATCCGCCTCATTTTCTCTCTGCATAAGGTAGTCTGCCAACATCTTAAGGATATCCTGCAGTCTGGCCTCCACATACCGCATATCCAGCATAATCTGCTTTCTTCTGCTCTGGTTGCGCTGGAACAGGTTCAGCAGGACAGCAACCGTAATGCCGATAAAGACAAGACAGAATTCATTCCAGATAGTAGCTGCCCCGAAATCATGGGTGGTCCAGAAATGTGTCCCTATGACTGCATTGACAGACATGGTATTCTGCCACCCCACAAAAAGACTGATCCCCACCAGTAAAAATACAAACACACCATATGTGGTCCATTCCCGGCTCATATGGCTGAAGATCATCCAGGCCAGAAGCACGGTGGCAAAGAAAGAGACAAGCCGCACCCCAGACAGCCTGAGTGTGTCCCATCTCGTATTGATCAAAGTCAGCAGGGCAATGATCCCTGCGGAACTGGCAAATTCCAGGTGAAACTGCTCTGCCGCAAGTATGGCAATACAGCTTCCTATGGCTGTTTTCAGAGCCACTGCCAAATATTTTCCGGCTTTCATTTTCAGCATACAAAAACCTCCAAACTCCTGTTTTCATAAATATCACAGCTTTCAGCCAACTGAATCCCTACGGGTATTGGCCCGTTAAAAATCGCTTTGCGATGAAGCGAATACCTGCTGCATGGAAATACGATACAAAAAAGGGCCCCTCACGGATTTCTCCGTCCGGCAGCCCCAATCCTTTAAAGAAAAGGTTTTAAATCTCTCATAAAATTCTCTTCTGATTTGACAAGTCGCTTTGCCAGTGCCACGCTGTCTGTGGACGCATGGCTGTATTGGTTGACAGCCTTGCTGATGCTCTGGATTCCCATGTTGCTGCCATCCGTTAAAATCTTTGCTATTTGTCCGCTGTCATCCTTTATCATAAGCTTCATCTCCGTCGTAACCCAGGAAAATGCGGTAGCCACAGGACCCGGCTCTTTTTCCTCCTCGCCTGATTGTTCCAGCAGCCTGGAGGTTTCTTTCTCCAAATCCTGATGTTTGCGGATATATTCATTTACCAGATCCTTCAGCTTCTCATCTTTGATATAATCGCTGATCTGCTTCATACTGTTGATTCCCATCTTGCATCCTGAGTTGCATTCCTCTAAAAGCCTCTTGGTATGTGTCTCCACGTTTCATGCCCTTCTTTCTTTTTTCCTTTTAGTATGGGCATTTGCGGATTTTTTATGCGGGTCTGCCGGCGGTTATACCTACAGGGCACTGGATGACCGTTCACTTTAATTCAAGATACCAGTACCTATTTTGTTTAGAGATATCATCATCCTTCGGATAATCCCTGTAATACTTTCGGCCTATTTCAAAGTCAACAGGTTTACTGAATATTGGTCCGTCAAATACAAAAGAATGATACTCCCCGTTTTCACCACAGATATCTGCATTGGGCGGCAGATCATGTATAAAACTTTCATCAATGATCCTCCCGACAAAAGTTTCATCTAACACCGAGCCGTCAACACATGTGACAATGCTTTTAAATCCCTGCTTTATAAATTCATAAAGCAGTTCTCTCGTGTCCATTCCCCATAGCGGAAACTCTGCCCGAATACCTTGTAATCTGCAGTTATCCTCTCTGCGCTTTCTCAATTCCTCCAAATACAGGTCGCCAAACAGAGCTGCTGCAATATTTTGATCTTTGAATCGCTCCATCTGCCTGTTCATAGCAAATCGAAATTCTTCCTCCGGAGCTGCCAAATCATACTCCAATACCGACAACGGGATCCCAATGGCATCCACCTGCCTTCTCAGTAAATCAATGCTTATCTCATGCATTGCTATTTTGGATTCTTCCTTTTTGATGATGGTAAACAATGACCGAATATCATATTTTCCATATTTCTCTGCATAATACAGAGCCATTGCTGAATCTTTTCCACTACTCCAATTAAAATATGCGTTTATCATATGCACCTCTGCAGGCTGAAATTCAGATGAATATACAGCCTTTATCCTGTAAAATCTTTATAATCTAATCCAAGTATTTCACTCGACAGATTGAAATCTGCTGTCTACAAATTATGTCCGGCGAATAAACTCTAACTCCAGACAATTCCAATCCTCGTCAAGAATATGATAAATCTCAGGTTTTAAAAGAAATACATCCTGAAATCCAGCCGCTTTGTAACAATAATAAGCCGGTTCATTATTCTCAAATACTCCAAGTGTTACCTTTTCTGCTTTTAAAATATCAAAGGCGTACTGCAAGGCTGCTTTCAGCATTTCTTTTCCGTATCCTTTTCCCCTTTTACTGTCATCTACAATTACAAATCCGAAGCGAAGTTCTTTTTTATCGCCATCCGTATACCGCATAATCAAATGTCCTGTTATACCTGTCTCATCAAAAGCAGTCATCTCAAAAAAGGAATCGGAAAATGCATATTGCTCATAATAATCATTCAAATCTTCTGCGGTAATAGGATATGTTTTTAATCTGTCTGCACACCACTTCCTAAAAGCCACTTCATCTTTTATCCATTTAACAATATACTCTGCATCACATTTTTTATATGGTCTTAATCCCAACATATTCCTTCACCTCACTTAATGGATCATTCAAATCATATTACTATCATTCAAACAGGCTCCAGTTTCCTATAGCTTTCTAAAATCATATTCCAATTGCATATCCCGCGTATCGCTTTGGAATAATTCTTCATTTATTTCCATAGCTTCTTTACACCCAATAGCATAATAAAAAGCTATTGTTTCTTCTGATGAACCGGCACATATATAAAACTTTTCTGCCCCATTTTCTTTAGACTTATCAGCCGCCATAAAAAATAACCTTTTCCCGATACCCTTATTTCGAAAATTCTTTGATATATAAAGTTGATCAAGCAGGACATATTTATATTTTTCACCGAAAACAAGACTGTTTGCACTACAATATCCCACAAGACGCATATCATGGAATGCCCCCAGCACCACCCCTCCGGAATTGACCGTTTCTATTAATTTACTTAAGTGAGCATCAAACCCATTGGGAAGGTCCGGTTCGTAATAGTCTATTTTTACAAGCTGTCTTTTACCATCAACTTCGCGCCATGCCTGGCCAATATATTGAGAAGCATCTATTTCTCTTATTTTTAAACATTCCGATATATCTAATCTGCGATATTTTATATTCATAGCTGCCTCTCACCCCCATTATTAAATACAGAAACCCTGATTCCTTTCGACAGACTGGAAATTAAGGGCCTGTTTACAGCATCCCGCCAAGATGGCCTTTGCTGAAGCCAAGTACATCTCTGTAAAACCCAAAAGACTCCTAAAGGTCCTCACGATCATTGTTGAATACTATACTGATATCCTCATACTATAACTCCTGTTTTTTTGCCAAATTCTCATTTGTATCATCATACCATAATCCGGAAGAAAAAGCATTATAGTTTGTCAGTCACTAAATATCCCGGCTATATGCCCAATTATATGTCTGCAACAGTTCAGACAGGTCTGCACATTTACCGTGATGACCATTCGGCCCATGACGAAGCCTTTATATTCCGAATTCATCAAAAAGCTTCTTCTGATATTCCCGGTCTGTTACAGCTCTCCTGATTTCTTCATAAATCTCCTTTTGACCCGGCTGCCGCAATAATACTTCAATTAACTGATTCACCCGCATTTCTCCCTGTTCAATACCCTGTTCTTCTCTTTCCACCAGCATTTCCTCAATTGCAGTACACATATTCACCTCTCCCTTCTCATTTTCTTTTAAATCTTTCAAAGCAGGAACATTCAGAAACTTTGATACCAGCCAGCCCCTTTTGGCATCCAGATGCATGAACTCCTCCCTTCTGGTCTTCAGAAATTCTTTCATCCCTTCTTTATCCTTCAGAAGCGGAAGCAGTTCAAAGACCTCCCGAAGTCCGGTCCTGAAATGACTGCTCTCCACCGTACCGCTGCATACCAGGTTGACCCGGTAATCCTGGATACACGCTGCCCACGGTTCCAGCTCCGGCGGAATATCCAGCATATCATGAAGACACAGCGGCCCATCCCAGCTCTGTTCCTCCCCATAATAAAATACAATCGTGATCACCGGCAGCAGCCTGTCTTCCCTCTTCATTCCGGATAGATACTCTGCTCCCTTTTCCAGCTTTCCCTCCTCTCTTCTCTTTTTTACCATACGCTCTACCTGCCTTGTATAATCCATTGCATCATAGAGCATACAGCGGACCGGCATGGCATAATGTACATTCCTCTGCCCTTCTGCGGCCAATACAACTGCCAGACAGCGCTCCCGAAGCCCGGACAGTTTCTGCACATCCCGGATTCTTCTGAGTATTACCCGCCTTCCGCCTTCCTTTCCTACACGCATAACTTTCTTTTCGTTTTCCTGCTCCAGCATATCCGGCCTGATAATCTGATTCCCCCCAAACAAGGCACCATTAAATAAATCTGCAAAGATTTCGTTATCTGACAGTACCTCATAGATCTCGTCATCCATGGCTGTCAGTACAATTCCTTTCATAGACCTCCTCCCCGGACAAAAAGTAAAAGGCAGACCACCAGACCACAGGATACCTGCATCCTATACCAACAATATAAACCAAAACGCAGTTTATATCAACTTTTACTTTGCATCATACTGCAGTTTCTGCCGTTTTTCTCTTTCGTCCGACAATATACAATTTTATACTTTCTGGATTTTTCGGCAGACCTGCCGCAGATTAAATGAAATGCTCTCCAGATAAACCGATTATACCTTCCTCCCTCCGCACTGTCAATCCCGTAAAATTTCACAAATAAAAACACCCGGGCTTCTCCCTGCCCAGCAATACGCTTTCTCGATGCGCAGACAGGGAGCATTTTTCCGTATCATGCTGGCTGCCCGGAGATTTTCTTGCTTTCGGTCTGAAAATATTACGTGGGACAGCAGCGCATGAACCATAATGTATCGTTGCATTCTGTCATTTTACGCGCTTTTTTCCTGTACCAAAATCCGATTTTGTATGGTATACTTTTTGATATGATGTGTGAAAAAACATCGGAATAAGAGGTTAGGGAAATATGGAAGATAAATACGCACTGCTGATTGACGCAGATAACGTCTCAGCCAAATACATCAAGCCAATTCTGGATGAACTCTCCAAATACGGAAATGTAACATACAAGAGAATCTACGGTGACTGGACAAGCACTTATAATTCAAGCTGGAAGGAAGTCCTGCTGGAAAATTCCATCACACCGATTCAGCAGTTCAGCTATACCCACGGAAAAAATGCCACAGACTCCGCCATGATCATTGATGCCATGGACATGCTGTACACCAGCGAATTGGAGGGCTTCTGCCTGGTTTCCAGCGACAGCGATTTTACAAAACTGGCAAGCCGCCTGAGGGAAAGCGGTAAAAATGTCATCGGTATGGGTGAGGATAAGACACCATCCTCTTTTAGAAAAGCCTGTGATATTTTTACGGTACTGGAACTTCTCCTTGAGGATAACGCCATAGAAAAAGAGGAAAAACCCACAATCCACGCAATGGAAAAAGGTGCAAAACAGATCAATGCGGATGTAGTCTCCAAAACACAGATTGAGGAAGCTGTTGTCAAGATCATAACAGAGAATCAGAACAACGACAAGATAACAGGTCTTGGTGAGGTAGGCAGCCGCCTGGTGAAATTATATCCCGATTTTGATGTGAGACGCTACGGATACAGCCTTCTTTCCAAATTCCTGGAATCCTTTCCCAAATTAAAGCTGCAGCAGGAAGGAACTCAGGTATCAGTCACCCTCTATGAAGACAAGAGCAAAAAAGAGATGCTGGAGGAATACGCGGTCCAGCTTGTTAAAAATGCGGGCCGCCAGGGTGTCCCTCTGGGTACCCTCAGCAATAAGATCCGCAACCGATTCGGAGATTTCAAAGTGCGGGATTACGGTTTCTCCCAGTTCAAACAGTATATACAGAGTTTTCCGGAAATCCATATCCGGGAGGATGGAGAACAGAACTGGGCGGTCTATGATGCTTGAGTGCCATTCTTTTTATAAATATTTATACGGGTATATGGAGTGTAGTGCTCCACATACCCGTATTTTTTTGCAGCCCTATGTTCATATAAAATCACTGCTGTTCTTGTTCTGTAGTTCGGACAGATGTTTTAAGCGTTACCGCTCGATGAGGTTAAAATCTGTTTCCAGATATCCATGCAGAACATCCAGATAGTTCTCTCCATATCTCTCCGCAAATTTTTCATCCACATTTTTTATGATCTCTTCCCCATCTGTAAAAACTGTACGCACATATTCCCCAAATGTTTTGTAATAATGACCACAGTGGTAGTCCCAGTCCTTCTTCGCATCTCCGGAGACCGGCACGCTGTTGTCAAGAGCGGCATTTTTAAACACAAGGCGGCAGCACGGTGCATTGTGGAGCACACTTTTCTGTTCAAACAACAGCTCAGGATTAAAGCCTCTGACAATCCCCCTGTCTATCTCTTTACAGTATACAAGGCCGCATTCCGCAAGATCCATCTCCCAAAAGGTATCATGCCATGCACAGCTGTAAACCCGTGTCTCCGCGTCAGGATACTCCCCGGCCATCTCCGTTTTGCCCGGAATGGTGGCATATATCTCCCCATATGCCATGTATGTATTATAATCCAGAGGCATTTTATCCCGCATAGCCCTGAGAGCCATACGGTGTCCCCGCTGTTCCGCTGTTTTCTGGACAGCTTTTATAAAACATTCCACCCCTGCCGGGCCTTTGGCCGCTTTCATCTCCCTATAAAACGAACCGATCAAAAACGCATGTACTTTCTCATTAAAAACACAGCCTTCCGTCATATGATAAATCCTCCCCTGTTCTTAAAAATGTTCCAATGAGGCCAGATTTTTAATCGGTATACGTGTTTTTCCATGCCTGTCAGAGGGCTGGGGCGTCTCGTCACTATAACCCACTGCAAGTATATTAACAGGTTCCAGATTCTCAGGGATACCAAATTCTTTTCGCAGGACATCCGGCTTAAAATAACAGATCCAGACACTTCCAAGCCCTAAATCCGCTGCCTGCAGCATCATGTGGTCTGTCAGGATGGAAGCGTCAATATCACAGGTCTGTTTCTGATCAAAAGGACGAACCCATGCTTTGTCGTGGTCTGCACAGACCACAATGACAAGCGGTGCATGGTAAACATTTGCAGCCTTTGACAATTTTTCAAGACCTTCTTCCTCCTGTATCACCAGCAGCCGGACAGGCTGCAGATTGGCTGCTGTGGGTGCCGCATGGGCAGCCTCTAATATCTTTTCTAATTTTTCCTGCTCCACCTTCTTTCCATTATAGGAGCGTACAGAGTATCTCTTTTTTGCCAGTTCTGAAAATTCCATATAATTTCTTCCTTTCTCTTTCGATTTTTTATTGTCTATGCTATAATCTTACCACTGATTTTATTTTTAGCAAGAACGCACTTTTTTGGTATATAGTACCCAAAAAGTAACCATCCCCCCACGCATGATCTCTGCTGTGGAAAATACGAAAAAGAAAGGAACATCAAAATGAAAGTATGCAGCGACACTTACACCTGCCCTGTGGAGGCAACCATTCATCTGATTGGCGGAAAATATAAGGCAGTCATCCTCTGGCATCTGAGGAATCAGGTGCTCAGGTTCAGCGAACTGCACCGGCTTATCCCAAAAGCTACAACCAAGATGCTGACACAGCAGCTCAGGGAACTGGAAAGCGACGGCCTAATCAGCCGTACGGTTTACCCGGTTGTGCCTCCAAAAACAGAGTACGCACTGACGGAATTCGGCAAAACGCTTCTTCCTGTGTTGGAGTCTATGTGCGACTGGGGGCGCAGAATCTGCCCCTCCTAAAACAACTCATCCCAAAAATCAAGCTGGAATTCTCTCATCTTTTCCCGCAGCAGAGACATTTCTCTGTCATTCAGCACTGCAGTTTCCCGCAGTTCATTTTCCGTACATGACAGGATGTCCGTAAC
The DNA here is from genome assembly GCF_022867815.1 of Blautia sp. NSJ-175. Classification (NCBI taxonomy): domain Bacteria; kingdom Bacillati; phylum Bacillota; class Clostridia; order Lachnospirales; family Lachnospiraceae; genus Blautia; species Blautia sp. NSJ-175. The sequence goes on along the minus strand of NZ_JALIFQ010000006.1, from coordinate 172,244 downwards.
ATACTCAATCCTGTGGTTTTTCAGTTTATCTGTCAGCTTTCTGCCAAGCCCCATCTCTTCTACATGGTTCGGCATTCTGCTTTTGGTTTCTTTACTCTTTTTGAGGAATTTACTCCGACCTGTTTCAATCATACCCTGCTCCCTCCGGTTTTCTGTCCTTCCTGCGGCTGCTTACTTACTACATAATAAGAATTATGTGGTAAAAAAAGATTATCTTCTAAAGGAATCTTATGAGAGGTGCAGCAGAATATGCCGTCTTTTCTTTTAAGCCTGCTTTTATCTGCCTGCAGGCTCCTTTTTGATATGTTTAAGACTTGGTAATTACAGATAATTTCTATACTCCGCTGTCTAAAAAAGACAAACCGAGTATATTTTGTTGACATTTTTTACCATATGTATTAAAATTTCTATAAACCAGATGCATTAACATTTATCTCAACTACATAATTCTTATTATGTTGTGTTAATGCTTTTCCCTTATGGAACGATCAAATCCAACTGTTCTATCATTCCCTGAAATTTCTTCAGTGTATCCGCGGTATAAATCCTCGTCACTTCAAGACTGCTGTGTCCCAGAACATCCGCTAATGCGGCAAGGTTATTTGTGGCCTTATAAAAAGAGCGCGCAAAGAGATGGCGCAGATTGTGTGGGAATACTTTCTTTGGCTTGATCCCTGCCTGTTCCGCTAATACTTTCATCTCTGTCCATATGTTGCTCCTGTCCTTTGGCTTTCCGCTTCTGGTAATGAAGACAGGACCTGACTTGATACCCTGTTTTCCGGCGTAGCACAAAAGTTTCTTCCGCAGGCTCTCCGGAATCAGGACAATCCTTGTCTTTCCCTTGTTACAGACTTCCAGACGGCCGTCCTGAAGATTTTTCACTGTCAGATATTTCAGCTCGCTGACCCTGACCCCTGTGGCACAGATGGCCTCCAGTATCAGGGCAAGCTGGCTCTTCTCCTTCTTTCTTGCTGTCTCTACCAGTTTCCGGTATTCCGTCTTTGTCATTTCTTTTTCTGAATCCAGAAACATGCGCTTCTGCACTTTATAACTTTTTACTTTCAGCTCAGGAAAACACAGGTAATCCAAAAAGGAGTTGACTGCTGCCAGCATAGAATTGGCGCTGCTTACTGCGTACTGCTGTCTCAGCCACTCTTTATATTCCAGAAGACGGATTCTGTGGACCTGTCTGTCCGTTCCCAGGTATCCCAAAAACGTCTTTAAATCCGTGGAATATTTTCTGATGGTTGCCGCTGTCTTTTCCTGGCTGTATAAGTGATAAGAAAATTCTTCGATCAATTCTGTCTTCATGGTAAAGGTGATTTCTTTCTGCATTGGCAGGCCTCCTGTGGGTATGGTTTTCTTCCACTATTATAGCTTTTGAGGAGAATAACGCAATCGCTGCGGAGGAATTACCATAATTTACCAGACTTCTCTCTTTCCTCTCTCATTTTCCCCATCCACACACTCACTGATTTCCTGTACTGAAGAGGCGACATCTCCATAATAGACCGGAACTGTCTCAGGAACGTATTTTCGCTTTCATACCCGCATTTTACAGCAATCTCCGCCACGCTGTCTGTACCTGTTTCCAGCAGGGAGGCTGCCCGGCAGATGCGGACCGTGTTGATGTATTTATTCAGGTTATGCCCGCAGCAGCGTCTGAATTCTTTGCTGATCGTAGTCGGATGAAGATAAAAGCGGCTGCTCAGTGTCTTAAGCGTGAGCCGCTCCTGAAAATGAGTATCAATATACTCTTTTATTTCCCGCATAGCCTTATCCGCGGCTGTCGATGCTTCCGGGTTCCTCTCCATCCGGAAGGTTCTGAATAGAAGAACGGCTGTCTGGGTCAGGATTCCCCTCTGCATCTGTGTGCGGAACTCCTTTGTCCCCCGTTCTTCCTCCGCCAGATCCTGGAGCAGGCACACAAGTTTTTCAAATGTCTTTGGATCGACACGTTTATAATTCCGGACGAATGATTCCGGTGACGGTGTGGAAAATATTTTCTGCATATCTTTATCCGGAATCATACCTTTTAGATAAGCTAGTTTTACTGTCAGCCCATATCTCTGATAAGGAGGATTCGTAATCACGCTCCTGTGGTATTCCATGGCGCCTATGACCAGAATATCATAAGGCGCCACATGATATTTTTTCCCTGAAATATGATAATCCGCTTCTCCTGTCTCCACCAAAAGGATTTCACATGTATTATGTATATGGGACATTCTGAGCCTGTCATAGCCGCAGGTTCTTGAGACATTATAACAGTCCTCACAGATAGCCCGGAAATGTTCATGCTCCTCATAATCATTTACCCGAATCTGCATCTTTTCACCTCTATTTTGCTTTCGTTTTTCACTTTACCGATAATACATTATACCCTTTATTCTAAATCTTGAATACACCTGACTAAAAAATGGTGATTTTATACCAAATAATATCAACAATCTCCTGCAGAAAAATGTTATGCTTTCAGCAATAAATAACAAAGCGCATCTGCCGGATTTTAGAAACTGCCATAGAGTCCTTTTTTTCATCCGGCAGAGTAAGCAAAAATATGGAGGTAATTATGAAAGACATCACAATCCGAAATATCAGAACCTTTATCACCGCACCGCAAAAGGTCAATCTCGTAGTCGTGAAGGTGGAAACTTCAGAGCCTGAATTATACGGTATCGGCTGCGCCACTTTTACCTGGCGATGCAAAGCAGTTGTCACTGCCGTGGAGGAATATTTGAAACCCATGCTGGTGGGAAAGTCTGTCCACAATATTGAAGATATCTGGCAGTCCATGATGGGCAGCTCCTACTGGCGCGGCGGCCCGGTGCTCAACAATGCGCTGTCCGGCGTGGATGAAGCACTCTGGGACATAAAGGGCAAGCTGGCGGGCATGCCCCTCTACAGCCTGTTCGGAGGCAAATGCCGGGAGGGAATCGCGGTATACCGCCACGCGGACGGAACCACCATGGATCAGGTTGAGGATAAAATAAACGAATACATGGAACAGGGCTACCGCTACATCCGCTGCCACCTGGGCCTGTACGGCGGAAACGCAGGGGGCAGTATGCAGACCATGATCCGTCCAGAAAACGCACCTGCAGGCGCTTACTATCATCCGAAAACCTATATGCAGAGTGTGGTAAAGATGTTTGAGCAGATCCGAAGGGATTTCGGATGGGACCTGGAAATCATGCATGATGTGCACGAACGGCTTTCCCCGGCAGATACCCTGAACTTTGCCAAAGAATTGGAGCCTTATAAACTGTTCTTCCTTGAAGATGCCCTTCCGCCGGAACAGGCCGGTTACTTTAAAATAATCAGGGAACAGACCTCTGTACCACTGGCAATGGGAGAACTTTTCACCAGCCCCGCTGAGTGGAAAACTATCGTACAGAATCAGTGGATTGATTTTATACGCGTTCATGTAAGCGATATCGGAGGGCTTACCCCTGCCAGAAAGCTGGCGCATTTCTGCGAAGCCTTTGGTGTACGCACCGCCTTTCACGGCCCCAATGACCTGTCGCCTGTGGGAATGGCTGCGCAGATGCATCTGGATCTGTCCTGTACCAACTTTGGCATTCAGGAGTTCAGCGGATTCTGCGAAGCGGAAAAGGCGATTTTTCCGGGATGCCCGGAAGTCAGAAACGGATATGCCTATATCAGTGACCGCCCGGGAATCGGAATTGATTTTGATGAAAAGGAAGCCGCAAAATACCCATATACGGATATGGATTTCGGCTGGCTTTTCTCACGCCTGCCGGACGGCACTGCTGTCCGCCCATAGTCTGCTGTAAGTTTTTCCGGTTACGCCTCCAGGTCTATTTTAGATAAAACTACTTATGGGTATCACAAAGCGCAGCACTTTGTGATACCCATAGAACTATTTCTGTAACGATTCCTTTAGCTGAATCGTTGCCTACTTCTTATCGTACGGTTTTACCTCCACAGACTTTTTATCAAAATCAATAAAAAGCTGGTACGCGTATCCATCCTCACTGGTATCCCAGATTTCCACATATCCCGGCGACACTTCTATGAGGATTTCTGTATCCTCATGACTGTATTTGTTATAGCTCTCCCACAGATATTTTTTGTATCCCTCCTCAAATCTTCTTCCCGGTTCCTCCACCACCAGGCCTTTATTTCGCGCAGTCCCCTCTACCTGAACACCGCTCCAGCACATGGCTACCCTGGGGTTTTCCAGAAGCTGTTTTGTCTTTCTGAAATTTTTGTCCGTTTTAAAATAAATCTTGTCATCGTAAAAAAGGCAGCTTACATTCCTTACCATGACATAGTCGTTAAGACTTGAGGCCAGTGCCATGATCTTGCTGTTCCCAAGCATTTCAAACATGCGCCCTACGGCCTCCTCATAACTGATGGACTTGTCCAGTGTAAATTTCATTTTTTTATCCCCCTTTATTTTTCTACAACACTTTTGATCACTCTGCTTAACCTTTTATATAACAGAAATGTCAGGACTGACGTCACTCCGTACTTTATCAAATTGAACGGCAGGATTCCTAAGACTGCCATGGAAAAAGCATTTTTCATGGCCGGGTTTACTGCACTGCACATGGAAATGATCTCATCCATGGTCATGCCAAACAACCGCACATAAAACGGAATGATCAGATACAGGTTCGTAAAGATCGCCACAACTCCAACCAGCACTGTGCTGACGCCCATACCAGCCAATGCGGTCTTCTTCGTCTTATGTCTGTGATAGATCAGCAGCGCAGGCATAACATAGCAGCAGCTTAAAATAAAATTCTGTAACTCACCGGTTCCCAGAGAAAAGCTGCCCTGCATGACAAGCTGCAGCAGTATTTTGACCACAATGATCATAAGTGCTGCCCCGGGGCCGAACATAAATCCCCCCAGCATCTCCATCAGCCCCGACAGATCAAAGGACATAAATGGCGGCATAAAAGGAAGCGGAAACCTGAGAAGCATAAGAACAGCGCTCACTGCCCCCATAAGGCCGATGAAAGCAATCTTTTTCACCCGCATTTTAGCGCCGGTCCCGGCCCTCATACCCTTGTCAAAAGCTGCATTGGTTGTTTCGTTTGTCTGGTTCATAGTTTGTATCCTCCTTCAAAAAAATGAGCCCGGAACAAAAAATATGCTCCGGGCGTAGTTTCACAGAAAATGTCTTTTCTCATCCGGACTATACCGTCGGTGCTGGAATTCCCCTCTTCTATTAAGGAGTCACCAGCTCAGCCGCCAAAAGCGGGTCATGGACTATACCATCGGTAGGGACTTACACCCTGCCACAAAGACTTCAATATTCATTTTTTGAAATCAGAAATGCAGTAAACATCATCTGTTGTATCTGATTATATACCATAGTCTTCCATATGTAAACAAAAACAGGAAATAAAATGTTTATATCTCTTCCAGACAGATTTTTCTTAACTCCTCCTCCTTTTTCCGATAAAGCAGAGCTTCACTATATTGAAAATACGCATCACTTCCATTGCTGTTTATAAATTCCATGGCTCTTTCGCTTTTGGATAGTCCGGTTACAAAGAGCACCATCTCCTGCTCCTCACCAAAAGCATCCGCCAGAAACTGAAATGCATGTTCCAGATTTTCTCCCGCCTGTTTTACGATTTTCTGCCTCTTTTTCACTTCCTGCCCGAAAAGCTCCCGTACACAGGCCATACCCTCTTCTTTATCCGCAATATGTCTCTCCTTCAGATATACAGTAAAGGACTCCAGCCGTCCCACTGCCCACGCCTGTACTGCTGCCTCTTTTCCGGTAATCTTCTCCTCCAGTATCCGCTGTTCCAGTTCTTTTCTTCTGTTCTCCGCAAAAGTCTGAAGCACCTGCATATCTGCACTGTCATGCAAAATCTTCTTAAAATCATCCAGCGCCTCGTAGAGAGCACAGACATTCCCGTCTGCCCTGATATATGTAGCAAAGGACTGATCCAAATAGGCAAGCAGAAGGCCGGCCACTGTAAATCTCTCCTCAAAGGCAGCCTGGCGGGCCATATCCCTCCGCTTATCATAGTCCTCCTTTGACAAAGTACCTGCCGCTATTTCCGGAATGGCATAATCAGTCCCGTATTTTTGGTACAACCGGTAATACACGGCAAAGTCCCTGGCGATTTCCTCTTTCTGCAGATACTGGATCACCAGTTTCTCCGTGACAGGTATCTGAAATCTCTCATAGCTTTTCAATATTTCAGATAGATCCTCCCATCCTCTTGCAGTCACAAAAAATTTACCGTCCACCGTATTTTCCACAAGATAAAAATTTTCTTTCCTGATATTCAGATATGAAAGCACAGCCCCGTGTATCTGCTGTGACCAGGCATATTCCATCCAGACATCACAGTCCACTTCAATATCAATCTTCCTGACCCGGTCAAGCGTGACAATGTCAAATTCTCGGACCGATTTATTGTATTCCGGAGGATTTCCCGCTGCCGCGATCAGCCAGCCTTCCGGCACTTTATGACTTCCAAATGTCTTGTTCTGCAGGAACTGCAGCATGGTGGGTGCCAGGGTTTCGGATACGCAGTTGATTTCATCAATAAACAGAATCCCCTCTTTTTTTCCCGTGCGCTCCATGCACTCATAGACAGAAGCTATGATCTCACTGAGGGTATACTCTGTTACACTCACAGACCGGCCCTGGTATATTCTGTTTTTGATACTCGGCAGCCCCACAGCACTCTGCCTCGTATGATGTGTAATGGTATAAGAGACCAGACCCACACCGCACTCCTCTGCCACCTGCTCCATGACAGCGGTCTTGCCGATGCCCGGCGGCCCCATGAGCAGTATGGGCCTCTGCCTGACCATAGGAAATACATAATTGCCCTGTTCGTCCTTCTCATGATAGGCCTTCAGTGTACTGCTGATCTCCGTCTTTGCCTCTTTGATGTTCATTTCTTCCTCCTTGTAGGGTATAAATTCATATCCGGGAATCCCCGGCTCTCTTCTTTTCATGAGAAACCACCAGCCTCATGGCCCATGGCGGCACTCTGCCCATACCGGCACCTTCCTCCAAAAAGACGAATGCTGTCTCATACGCGGGCCTGCACTTCGGATAAATCCCATCGCCGTCTGTAAAATAAACCAGTGCTTTTAACTGCCTGATCACTCTCTTCTCCTTCTGCTCTGCCACATACTGAAATACAGGCCGAAAATCCGTCCCGCCCCGTCCCTGAATTTTTATCTCCCTGCTGTATGCTTTCCACTCCTCCTCCGAATGGATGACCACCGCTTCCTGTATCCTGCAGTCACACTGAACAAGGTGCACTTTCATCTTTTTGAAGAAATTCTCCCGCTCACTGAGTATACTGTAGGTCTCTGCCAGAAACTGCTGCACCGTCTCCCTGGAACATGACCCAGATGTATCCACTGCGATCACCAGCTCCTCCAGACGATTTACCTCTTTGTATTCCAAGGGTTCTATAAGCGGCATATCTCCGTAATGCTCCATCCCGAAATGATACATAATATAATCAAAACTCTCGGTATCAAGCTCCACTTCTTCCCTGGGGACAGCAAATTTTTTCAGGAATTTCCTGTAATCATAACGGCTTTTCCCGACGGTCACTGTCTCCTCCTCACCGTCACCTTCCCGGGTTCCTGTTTTTTGTTTCTTCTGATGCCTGTTTTGTCCTGTGTAGGCCAGAATCTTCTCCCACTTGCTTTTTGTCCTGGCTGTCCTCTCTGCATCCTGCTGCGCCGTCCAGAGACTGTGGTCATCAAAACAAAAGGCAGTCTGCATCTCCTCCAGACTGTCCGAAAATACGCCCTGCACCAGCATCCGGCAGATTCTCTCCGCGGAAAGGCTGCGCCCTCCCAGTTTTTCCAAACATCTCTTTCTGACCGGATGGTCCGGCAGGCGAAGCCCCGGCAGCGCCTCCCTCTCAATCACTTGTTCCACGGAAATATCACAGGCCAGATTCCAGATATCCTGCCTCTGCTCCTTGTTGGAAAACAGATGCAGGTACAAACAGTGCAGCATCATGTGCAGATATCCCCTGCGGATTACCTCCGGATTATTCCCGTAGCCTGCCAGCAGAAATACAGGGTCAAAATAAAATACATTTCCCTCCGTACCGATTCCCTTTACCCCTTTGCCTGCCTCATATGAGACGCTGGCAAAGGCGCCGTCCAGATATGGGAAATAACTGTAAAGCTCATTTCTGCAGTTTTTCAGGATTTCCACTCCCAGAGCTGCTTTTTCTTCATTTGATCTCATTTTCTTTACCCTATGACATATTTGTATTTTTCCGGTAATGATATCTCCGGGGTTCCCGGAATATCTACAGCCGGATGTTTTTTATTGTCATTATAATTATATAAGAAAGCTCTTTTCCGTATATCCGTACTTCTTATCTTTCAAATGCATCAGCCACACAAGAGAGGTGGTCTTCTGACGCTCTCGTGCTGTCCGGATGAAGATTTCCAACTGCTCCTCCCGAAACCAGCCCAGGCTTTCCAGATACGCCATTTTTTCCACCGCATCCTCCTCGATCAGCTCCTGCACTGCGGGCACGATCCAATCTTGTATACAGCGTCCAAAATCATCTCTCTGCTCCTTTGAAACGCCGCCTTTCAGAAAGAAGCCGCGAAGAGCCACGGCCAGACGCACGGCATTCTTTTTCGTCTCCCTGTATTTCCGGTACAGCTTTTCTCCTTCCTCCCAAGGGTCATCTCTCTTCTGTCTCTCCAGAGCCTGTACTACCACTTCCACATCTTTCCGGAAGTCACTTATATCTCCCATGGTATTCCTCCGCGTTACGATTGCCAAATATTGTTAAACATCTATTTTAAATATACCACACCCCCTCTGTGTCAGGCAATCCAAACGCCCAAAGAATTCCCGGCGGAATCTATTTTTTCCTGAAATCCTTTTGGAAACATGACCGGACGGACTGGCGTATGTTTCTGCTCAGTGGATTTATCGACCTGGGTATCAACGGGATAAATAACCTTTTTACCTACGAAACCGACTTTCTTCTGCAGTGTATTGTGGGAATGCTGATTGTCCTGCTTTGTGAACGCATTTTCATCTGCCGATGGAATATTGTGGAGGGACCGGGCCTGTCTGTCGTGTGTATTCTGCCGGATGACTGAATCTGATATTTCATCCTGAAGCACAGGGAGGAAAAGCCTTACTATCAGATATTCGGGAAAACGCTGACCACCTATGAGAAAAAGGACTGAAGACCGCTTCGTCGAAAAAAACCACACTTTATACCAAAAACATCTTCTCATCTTCCATTCTGATATACTAAGAACACATGGTTTTTAAGCTTTATATCCCTTTTTACCACATGGAGGCATCTTACGATAAAAAGCACACATTTTACCAAAATAAAGACACCGGAAAGAAAAGAATCTCTGTTATAATATAACCACAATTTATCAGCGGACAGTATCATCCGCATGACCGTAACCGACAAAAAGAAAAAATTAGGAGGACACATTATGACAAAGTATACCCTGCACGACATCCACATTGATCCGGAAAAGACCTGGCTTATGGACTTTGATGAATACTACGGAGGGAAGAAAACCTACTCCAAATATCTGATTGAACCTTATGGGCCATACCAGCACAATGAACTGCTGGACACTGTTTACGTGGACCCCAACCATGAAATGTGCTACCACGAACATACCCGCGGTGTGGAAACCTTTCTGGTGGACGGCGGCTCTGTGCTGACGGAAATCTGCGGCAAAAAAGCAGTGTGCACCAAAGGTGATATCGTACATATCTCAGCCTATACCCCGCATAAATTTACCTGGATCGATGCGGGAACCATATGGAGGGAGCTGTTCCAGGAAACCCAGATGGGGGAAGACTGTATTGCCAATCTGCGTTTTAAAGAATATAATAAAACTGAATTCGACATGGCAAAGGACGGACAGAGCACAGACAGCCTCTACTATACCTATACCCCTGTCACAGAGGAGGTTCCAAAGGAACAGATTTACCAGATCCGCCCGTACAACAGCGGCCTGTGTATCTACAGATTCGAGGGCTGCGAGCTGAGGCAGAAGGTAGCCCGCTGGGAGACAAAAGGACACAAGGAGATCTGGCAGCTCTGCATGGAGCCTGGTTTCCAGTTGAGCTGGAGTGCCCAGAATCCTTTCTACAGTCTGTTTATTGTGCAGGAGGGATCTGTGGAGGTCCGCATTGACGGCATGGAGAAGTTTACAGCAAAAGAACGTGACGTGCTGCACATTCCTACCCACCTCTCAGGCGAGATCACAGCACCCGACGGCGCCGTACTTTTTGACTATAACTGTGAAGGCTTCGGTCTTCGTGCCATCGAGGAACTGTATTCCCTGTATGCAGCCGACCCGGAAAAGGCAGAATCTGAAGCTGAGAATATTCTTTCCAAACATAAATGTTATGTACGCGGACGTCTCATAAAATAACAGGCAGCATAAACAGGCCGGAACCGGGAAGATTTCCCGGAGTTCCGGCCGTTTAGTTATGCTGAAAACCAAATGAAAAAAGGAGATGGAAAAACAGGCATATGAAAATATTAGTTTACGGCAGTAGAGAATTTAAAGCAGGCTTTATGAAGGCACAAAGCCAGTGCGGTCACCAGGTTCTGTTCACCGACCGTCTTCCGTCTGCGGAAGATGCCATATCTTTCTCCCCGGATGCAGTGATCCTGATGGTCCAGAGGCCGGCATCCCGCATACAGGACTGCCTGGCTGTGCTCTATGAATCCTGCTCTGCGCGCCGTTTTCTGCTGTTTGAACCGCATCCGAACGGAAATTGCTTTTTTGCAGAAACCACGCAGCAGGATGATTCCCTGCACGATTTTTTCCGCGAGGCAGCCGGATGGAAACACACCATACCGCTGCAGTATCCGGCACAGAGCTGGCAGCTCCGCTTTCCGGATGCCTTTGAAAACCTGCAGCGCAGAGAAGCCATGAAGACGATGCTGTACGGTGTCACCCGGGAAGAATTTGAAAAATACAAGAGGCAGTACCGTCTCCACATAAACACTTCGGATTTTTATCTTTTTATGTGGGAGCTTGACAAAACCGTGTTGGTTGACTATCCGGTAAACAAATCCATCCATTATTTTCTGCACGCTCTGCGCCTGGAGGATTTCAGTATGATACTGGAAGAAAACCAGGGAGGGGAAATCGTGTTTTCCGATATTTCCTTTGCCTATATCCTTGTAAATGCTTCCCATCCTTCCTGCATCCGTACAAGAAGGCAGCAGGCAGACCATTTTGCCCTGGAATTTTCCAAAGCTGCCGGACAGATTTCCTCCCACTGTTTTATCAGTGACCTTTTACTGGGACCGGAAGATATCAGCCGCGGACATCAGGATTTTAAACGGACCTGCGCATACCGCTTTTTCTGCCGGGAAGCAGTGGCAATTTCCAATGATTATATCAAATCTCATCAGCGCTGGTTTAGCAGAGATGAGATTCAGAACACTATTGATGCCATTGAACATTATCTCAGCTTTGATATCAGCAGCAAGGAGCTTCCGGAGTTGATCCGGCGTCTGTATCTCAAGATCGTAAAGCCCAGTATGAGCTATAAGCTGTATTACCTGGTAAGTGAATCCATTCTGAAATCTCTAAAAAGTGAACTGTCCGTCAAACTGCTGATGGAGACTATAGACAGCCCCTGGCTTGTTCTGACCACGCAGTTAGGCACCATAGAGGAAAGCTGTACCCGTGTCCTGGACTGCATCCATACTCTGGCAAAACAGCAGGTAAAGACACACAATATCAGCAACCGTGTCGTCCGCCAGGTGCTCCGTTATATGGAAGAGCACTATGCAGAGCCCCTGTCTGTAAGCGATATTGCCAGAGACTTTAATGTAAGCCCTTCTTATTTGAGCCAGTGTTTTAAAAAAGAAACAGGCGCAAGTATGAAACATTATCTGACCATGCTGCGCATGCAGCAGGCAAAAAAGCTTCTTCTCACAACAGACGATTCCGTAAGTTCCATCGCCATAGCGGTTGGCTATGACGATTACCGCCAGTTTTCCAAAATGTTCAAAGTCTATACAGGCGTAACGCCGGTGCAGTGCAGGAAAGGGGTCATGTGATGGCATCCCCCTTACCTGCCATCTCTCATAAGAAGCCATACAGGTTCTCTGTAAACACCTCTTTATCAGCCAGGCTGACCGGCTTTATCTTCCCCTCCCCGGGCGGACCGAACTGGAGACAAATGTCCAGGTTTTCTGTCCCGCGGTCGTCCCCAAAACGGCCGTCCGATATCAAAGAGGCATGCATCTATTGTCAATTCTTTTACAACATTTTCTCCCCCTGCATAGTCCGAAACATAAATTTTCTTCCCTCCGTTGAACAAAATGGTTACGGTTTCCATTAGAAACTCCAATTTTTCTCTTCTATCCTCCTCCTCGCTTTTTTCAGTACCAAGATTTGTGTCAGACCTGAAAAAACCGTCTTTATATCCCCAAGTATCCCGGAGCCAGATTGTATTCTGGCACCTGTTCAAGAAATCCGAATTTTCTCACTTCCACAGGGATATCTACATCCAGATATACTTTGAAAATATGGGATATGTTCTCACTGTTATATGGAAAGACGTTTGTCTGATATCAATTGACACTTCCGCGAAGGAAGTGACGAAACGGTTATGTAACTGGGAAGATGTAAGAAAAATTTCAATCCACACTTCCGCGAAGGAAGTGACAGATGATGAGCTTGCAAAGGTCAGGGGATTCTCTCATTTCAATCCACACTTCCGCGAAGGAAGTGACGTTCCTCTGTCTCATTGACATCTATATGTGACTATTTCAATCCACACTTACGCGAAGGAAGTGACTTTCCCATTGATTTGCCCATGGCGCCTCCATATATTTCAATCCACACTTCCGCGAAGGAAGTGACAGCGGGGGGAGTGTTGGGGTGACGGCGTGCGGGGTATTTCAATCCACACTTCCGCGAAGGAAGTGACAGGTTTGTATACATAAAGACTAGGCGGCGGACTATTTCAATCCACACTTCCGCGAAGGAAGTGACTTGAAAAACTTTGTGAGAGTAACATTCTTTTGGAATTTCAATCCACACTTCCGCGAAGGAAGTGACCAACAAAAGCGGAATTTTTGGATGTAAACGTCAAATTTCAATCCACACTTCTGCGAAGGAAGTGACGGGAATGCTCCATCAAATAGTAATGGGTGAGCATGATTTCAATCCACACTTTCGCGAAGGAAATGACCGGGCGGATAATCACGGACCGGCATGTCATTGGGATTTCAATCCACACTTCCGCGAAGGAAGTGACGCAAGGAAAGGAGGAGCGGCAGCAGGAAGCAAAAATTTCAATCCACACTTCCGCGAAGGAAGTGACTTGAACAAGCATCAGCTTGAATTGAATGTAGGAATTTCAATCCACACTTCCGCGAAGGAAGTGACCCTTTGTTGTAGCTTTTCCCTGCTTCCATTGATAATTTCAAGCCACACTTCCGCGAAGGAAGTGACCACCGACATCGGCAAGAAGGCACTGTAATATGATATTTCAATCCACACTTCCGCGAAGGAAGTGACCTTTCCCGAAAATTCCGCTGCCACTCCATTTAGGATTTCAATCCACACTTCCGCGAAGGAAGTGACTCGCGTATAAGACCATATTTTCAAATTTCTGGTTATTTCAATCCACACTTCCGCGAAGGAAGTGACGCTCTTGGTTATGTTTTATGTGATGACTACACAATTTCAATCCACACTTCCGCGAAGGAAGTGACAAGAAGAGGAGGAAATTTGATGAGCAAAACATTATTTCAATCCACACTTCCGCGAAGGAAGTGACCAGGGAGAGGTATCCATTATGGAAAAAAGTATATAATTTCAATCCACACTTCCGCGAAGGAAGTGACTTTTTAGATTCTGCATTCGTCTGCATTCATCTCTATTTCAATCCACACTTCCGCGAAGGAAGTGACTCTATGACAACGATTATATGGAAAATAATCTGATATTTCAATCCACACTTCCGCGAAGGAAGTGACAGTCAAAAGGTACGCAAAACGGAAACAGGAGCTTATTTCAATCCACACTTCCGCGAAGGAAGTGACGGTCAAGGTGTCTCCTGAGCTTTACGCACAGTTATTTCAATCCACACTTCCGCGAAGGAAGTGACTATGTCATAGCCAAGGTGCCTATGCAGGGAAAAATTTCAATCCACACTTCCGCGAAGGAAGTGACACGGGAATGGAAGTGCCAGGCGGTCTGATAAGCGATTTCAATCCACACTTCCGCGAAGGAAGTGACAGATGGGAATGACACAGATGTCGATTTCCGTGAATTTCAATCCACACTTCCGCGAAGGAAGTGACGATAGACAAAGAAAGCGCATCGCAGATACTGGAAATTTCAATCCACACTTCCGCGAAGGAAGTGACTACTGGTCACTGTATAATCCGCTACATTGTCAGCATTTCAATCCACACTTCCGCGAAGGAAGTGACACTTGATCATTCATTATATGTGATAAAAGAAGAATTTCAATCCACACTTCCGCGAAGGAAGTGACGAAAGGGGGATAATAAATGGTAAATACACAAAAGGTATTTCAATCCACACTTCCGCGAAGGAAGTGACGCGCCGGATCTGGGCGTATTCACTTATTAGCGCGATTTCAATCCACACTTCCGCGAAGGAAGTGACGAGAGCACCTATGACCTCTTCATACATTGCTGCATGATTTCAATCCACACTTCCGCGAAGGAAGTGACGGAGTAGAGTCGTAAATTCCATAGCTCTTGAAGTATTTCAATCCACACTTCCGCGAAGGAAGTGACAGCAAACATGCACAATATTCCCAATAAATATTGTTTCTTTCTACCAAATTTTAACCCTTTTTGATTAATAATGCAACCTTTCCTACAAATATATCTTAAAAAAATCACTCCATCATCAATTTTTAACCATTTTTTCAAGTGCGAATCTCCCCGGCAAACTATGTTCACTCCACATTCGCACTTTATAAAATAAGCTTAGTAATCATCTTCTGAACAAATATTATATCATCTGCATTTTCTACAAAAAATTCAAGGCCGATTTTTATCACAATCCCTCTCAATCCAACTGTTTCCAGCCTTTTATTTCCCCATTATTTATCATAAGAAATATCATAATGTCCAAATCCAATGGTAGCACCTTTTCCTACCCGCAGATACTTACCCGCTTCCAAAATTGGCACAAAACTAGATAGATCCCCTTCATATAAAATCCAGCCAGTCCTGGATGAAAGTTTTAACTTTCCATCTTTCTGATTCATAGAATACCTGATGAACGGAACTTCTCTCCAATACTCATCTAAAGTCTTGATTTTCCTGGCCTGGTTCAGAAGTTCCTCCTCTTTCCATTCCAATTGAAAATCGGTGTAAGCCTTTGTCAACAGCGATATTCTGCGGATAAGAAACTGTATAAACGTATCAAAGGGAAGTTTATCAAATAGTTTATCCCCTGATACGATTCTAAGCGGTGTATCAAAAAAAAGGCTTGCATAAGAGGCATTTCGTCCTGTCGTCTGAAGCGGCTTTGGAGAAAGATTGCGAAACCAGCATTTTCCCCCTGCATAGATCACATTGCCCGAATCTGAGTCGATAACCTGCATCAAACGAAAGGACAGCCTTGCCGCCCCCCATCCCCTTTTCTCTGCTGCCTGCAGTGCATCCAAATATATGCCTGCTCTTTCTGTTCCACTGCCAAGCAGAGTAAGGTCAAATACACATAAATCTCCTTTCTTCCATCTTTCTCTGCCTTCTCCATGTACATATAACACATATGGATTCACTGCACCTGCTTCTCCACCCGTATTGCTAAAACATTGCACATAGAGACAATTATCCTTTTTCTCACACTGAAAACATCTTTTATCAGGAAAATCACAGCAAAAATCCCGGATGCAATGGCCTAAAATTCCTCTTATTGTAGATCCCAAATATGAAGGCAGCCTTCCTTCTTCCTGACATTCATATGTTGCACGCAATGTTAATATTTTTATGAACTCGAACATATATCCTCCCTGACCTGACTATGATTTATTTTATTACATTATATCCTATATTTTTCCAAATAAAAACCTCTTTTCATTTCATCAAGTCATAATATATTAGTCACTTCAATCATAAAAATAAAATAAATCACCATAATCTGTTGCGCGCCCTCCATTGGCTTAGATATACCAAAAGCCCTCCCTTAATCGTCCCTATACCCGGCTGCAAAAACAATCTCTTTATAATACTAAGTATCTTTCCCAAAACATAAAATAAAAAGTACCTCTCAAACCATTATTATGCTATAATTTACCTGAAAACAGGAAAGGAAACAGAAAATGAAAATAGCTGTTATACATGGTCAAAGCCATAAAGGTTCAACCTATCATATCGCTAAAATGCTAACAGAAAAATTAAATGGCGAAGTCACAGAATTTTTTCTGCCAAAGGATTTTCATTCTTTTTGTATCGGATGTACAAATTGTTTTGAAAAATCAGAAACACTATGTCCTCACTTTAAGGACTTAAAGCCTATCACAGAAGCTATCGACCGTGCCGACGTAATCATTCTGGCAAGTCCTGTATACGTTTATCATACAACAGGAGCAATGAAAGCTTTTTTAGACCATTATGGATACCGGTGGATGGTGCATCGACCAGAAGAAAAAATGTTCCGCAAACAGGCTGTCTGCATATCCACAGCCGCTGGCGGAGGCATGAAAAGTACAAATAAAGATATGGCTGACAGCACATTCTTCTGGGGTGTTGCCAGAACTTATAAATATGGCGTAGGCGTTGCCGCAGTTTCATGGGATGCCGTGAATCCTGATCTGAAAAAACGTATAGATAAAAAAATCACTGTAATAGCTGATAAAATTAATGAGAATATAGGGCACGTATCTCCTTCCATAAAAACCAGAGCATTTTTTAATATTATGCGATTGTTACAGCGGAGAGGATGGAATGAAGCGGATGTAAAATACTGGAAGGAAAAAGGATGGGCAGAAAAAGCCCGCCCATGGAAGCCTTGACTATCTCCCATAGGCAGCTCCGTTCATCTAACCTATTTTACCGATTATTTAACAAAAACTCTTTAATGACCACACTATCGGACAGATGCATCATATGATGACGAGTTATCGGCAGCAAAATAAGCCCTGCAAAAGTGTGCCGGCCCCAAAAATTTTTAAGCCATATGGACCCTTTTACTTCCAGCAAACCACCTTCACTGACCAGCCGCGCTAAATATTCTTCTCCGGGTTTCCGTTTCAAATCAAGTGGTGACAAGGATTTTAATATTTTGCGGGTCTGACAGCCTACCGCGTTTCTGTACTTTATCAGCTCCTGTTTATTTACCTGTTCACTAAAATCAATGATCTGCATGTCCGTCATTACGTTACCGGTATCTCTTACGGACACACACATTTTTTCCATCCATTCTTCATTGAAAATTTGGGGCTGTTCTGCTATAAGAAGATTTCCCACCAAATCTTCTATTCTCGCTATATGCCATAAATGCCAGGCTATTGTTTCGTCTTTCTCAGTCGGCATTATGCTGTAATCCTCATTCTCCAATCCCTCCAATAAATCATCACAAAATGTAGGACTGTCACTTAATGAAACCTTACCTGTGTGCGTCACTGCATGAATTTCCAATGCTAATTCAATTGCCTGATCAAAACGCCTGGACGATTTCAGCAGCTTTCGTAATTCATCAATCTTTAAATTGTAATCCTTTTCGATATCAAACATAAATAGCCTCTCCTTACGTTAATTTTCTTACCGCTCCAAAGTCTATATTGGAATAGAACTACCTCGAACTTTTCATGATTTTGAAACAAGAAATAATTACTAAAATACTTTAGTATATCAGATATAATTCCACCCAAACTTATGACTATAGATGCGAACGGTTATTCTTTTGAAACTTTGAATCTATATTAAGATTTAGATTATAAATATTATAACATTTTAAATGTGACATATGTCTGTCATAATAAAAATTCCGTTATTACTATTTCAATCATTTCATACTGGAGTAATTATAATAACCAGTATTCCAGGTTTCACGAGGCTCTAAAAAATGGAGCTCTGTTCCAAATCATACTCTCCCTGGCTGTTCAGGCTGCAATATTCTCATATAATTTCATTTCCGTTTGACACGCTCCTCTCTGCCCCTTACAATAAAAGTAGTTACAAATTTTATCACAATGGAGGTGTTTTTATGCTGCATGAAGTAAATTTTCTGTCTTACAACAAACGTGACCAGGTGCAGGGATGGATATACGTTCCGGCTGCCAGGCCGAAAGGAATCGTACAGATTATCCACGGATTCGGTGAGCATTCCAGAAGGTATCTGCATATGATCGTAAAATTCATGGACGCCGGTTATATTGTAGCGGCCGATGACCATGTGGGGCACGGAAAAACAGCCATGGTCAGCGGTGTATGGGGTGATTGGGGCGATGCGGGATTCCACACCATGATGGAGGATGAACACAGCCTGAAAAAACTGGTCTGTGAAAAATATCCGAATCTGCCGTATTTTATTTTCGGTCACAGCATGGGATCCTTTATAGCCAGAGATTATGCGGCAAAATATGGAGAAGACCTGGCAGGTGTCACGATCTGCGGTACAACGGGAGTCTTCCGGGGAGCGGATAAAGCCACAGAGCTTCTCAAAAAAGCCATTGACGACGGACTGGGAATGGATTCCAATCCGGAATTTACAGGTGCCTTGATGGGATGGATGTGCGAACGGTGTGATGATGTTACCATCGGAAATGAATGGATCTGTTCAGACCCTTATGTACAGCGTGACCACGCGGAAGATCCTTTTGATGCCTTTACCAAACCAACCAGCAACCGGTCACTCTATGACTTTACCCAGATGATGCTGGCAATTGAAGGAACACAGTGGGCCGAGAGAGTTCCAAAGGACCTACCGTTTTATAATATCGGCGGTGACCAGGACCCTGTTGGCGAATACGGAAAAGGTATCTATGAGGTCTCGAACTGGCTTTGTGATACCGGACATGACGTGAAAACCCGCGTATATTCCGGATATCGTCATGAAATACATAACTACAGTGAGATCAAGAATGATGTCGAGGAGGGAATTATCGCATTTATGGACGGAATTCTTGGAATTTAACTGCAATAGAGAACCCGCTTAAACATTGCGGGTTCTCCTTAACAGAATCACACTTCCATGAAAGTTCCCTTTCAGTAAAAATAAATTGTAAGTTTACTACACAGATGATATGATAGTGATACAGGGACAATAGCATATCTGGATCTGTCTGAAATAGGACAGCGTATCCAGCCGGATGGCGAGTCGCCGTCCGGTATAGAAAAAGAGACCAAAAGACTTCCAGATGCTCCGAGGTACTTCAGCACACTGCCGTGTGCAGGCGGCTTACGCCTGTGTACGTCTGCGCATCTTACAGAATCACCTTCTTGTATTGTCCCTGTCTACGAGGTGAAAAAGAATCATATGACAACTACTTTATCAAACTATGACAATGATTTATGGAAATATTGTACAAAAGAACAGATTAAAGACATGCTGCTGTCCTTCCGGCTTCTACAGGGAGCACCTGTACGAGAGGAAAAAGAACTTGCATGTCTCTATGCTGTCAGTAATCATATAAAGAAACACTACCATACTGCCCAGATCCCAAAGCGAAACGGCGGTGTGCGCCGTCTGCTGGTACCGGACGCGTTACTGAATACCATACAGAAAAATCTGCTTCATCATGTTCTGGACGGACTTTCCGTTTCCGTCTATGCCACTGCCTACAAAAAGAAAACCACAGTGCTGGACAATGCACTTTCCCATGTAGGACAGGAACAGGTCATGAAATTGGATATAGAAAACTTCTTTGAAAACATAACATTTCCTCTGGTTTACCAATCAGCCTTTCCGGCCATCTACTTTCCGCCTGCAGTAAGACGGATACTGGCAGAACTTTGCTGTTATGAAGATTATCTTCCGCAGGGCGCACCTACTTCTCCGACAGTTTCCAATCTGGTCATGAAGTCGTTTGACAACTATATGGGAACGTGGTGCGAGGAAAGAGGGATTCATTATACACGTTACAGTGACGATATGACATTTTCCGGTGTATTCGATGAGGTCGAACTGAAAAATAAGGTCAAAAACTACCTTTTAACCATGGGATTAGAGCTGAATGAAAAGAAAACTAAGCTGCTTGGAAAACATACCAGACAGACCGTGACGGGAATCGTTGTGAACGAGAAGGCAGATGTTGGGCGTGCGTATAAAAGAGAGGTACGGGCAGAGGTATATTACTGTAAAAAATACGGGGTAATGGAGCATTTACGGCGTTGTAACAAGAAAGAATGGATGACTGAGGGGGAGTCGGATACGGTCCGTTATCTGCGGCATCTGCTGGGGAAAATTCAGTTTATTCTGCAGATTTCGCCGGAAGATGTACAGTTTCGAGAAGCAAGGGAAGATATCCGCAGACTGCTAAGGGACATATAGTACAAGCCCTTTTGCGCCTGGACCCGGTTCTGGATTGTTGTAATCCTTTTTCCCGGTCCCTAAGATTGCTAAATATAACACTTTCAGCCGTGTTTATCGCTTAGGAAGAATATGGTTCTCCGGGGTTTAGCTTTTGATAAGGCGTAATTTTCAGCACTGCATAGAATTCGGATCTTTTGCTGTCCTTTTTCTATTACCTATTCAAGTGCATCTTGAATGCCTTTATCCGTCTGAATATCATATTTTTCCCAAAATTAAAGAATTATGTTCCGGTTTCTTTCCATCATTTGCAATTCATGTACCGGTTTCTTTTGTCCGACTATAATTAAGGAGCTTTTCTATAATTTTATTGTATTATAGAAGATCTTATAAACTCTATTTTACCGAAAATGTATTATACGCTCACTAAAACCGCAAAAAAACCCTTGAAACGCTGTAAATTCAACATTTCCAAGGGATTTAACCATTCTAATTTGTCGCTTTGCTAATCAACTTCACGCTTAATCACTGTTACCTGTAAATCCTTTACGTCAATCAAACTTTCTTGTCTGCATTTCGGGCAATAAAGAGGAAAGTTTTTTAGTTCTGTATCTTCCCGTATCTGTAACCTTGTTTTATTGCCACAAGCAGGACAACGTACCCATTTTATTTCCTGCTTTAGAATATTACCTTTCTGCAATTAAATTTGACACGCATATTTTCATATGGCTATTCACCGTTAGAACACCCCAAGTTTTTTTGTTGGCAGGTGAAGCGGGTGGTATAAAAACAGCTTCTGCAATTATATTACTTTCGATTTTCCCTAAGTTGGTAATGCTATAACCATTTTGAGAACCATATCCAAACATATTTCTTCCTATAAATGTTCCTGCTTTACTTCCGAAATCTCCCAATGTAGATATTGTAACAGCGTCAATCAGCTCCGGCTGCATATGTATATAACAGGCAAGCACAAGCATTTCTTTCCGTGGGTGATGACATATGTTTATGACTTGTGACGCTACGCGCTTTGCAAGGATAATAACATTTTCCCCGTTCTTTTTCACGGAAATACTAAAAGCAGTCGAATAATTCCCCATTGCTCCCTGTCTGTAACATTTTGCCTGATTACGAATATCGGCTGCGATAACCACCTTATTTGTATTCTCTTCCAACATCATCTTTGCAATCAGCCAGTCGTTTACAGTAACACTATGTTGTTTGCATAAAGTCAATATTTCTTCTAACTCCTGATTACAAATGGTGAAAATTTCCCGTTTCATTTTGTGTTTTTGAATATAGGCTCTTTCAAATGCGCTATATTCCTCATACATAACTTGCTGCCCCTCTTTTTTCCATCTTCTGTTTGCGTCGCCTATTATCAATTTACTGATAAGAGGTAAATCGCTGTTTGAGGGAAGATCGTTTAAGCATTGAATTAAGCGTTCCGGGGCAAATTGCGGTATTACTCCGTTAGCATAATGCTCTGCAAATTCTTCTGCCAGTTGTAGAAGCCCTCTACCGTCACACAAAAGATGGTGGGCGATAAAAAGTATTTGAAATTCATTTTCCTTTGGATAAACCACTACTTTTAGCAGACATTCATTCATGACATTCCACCCACGGACAGATATTTCCTCATAATCTTGTTGCCACAAAGCGGCTTCTTCTTTTACCATTACAGGAATATTCAAATAATCTTGTATTTGATAATAAAATCTGCCAGTGTCCGTTTCCTCTGCAATTAAACTTTGCAGAAACGGGTGCGCTTTTTGAAGAGTGTCTATGCTTTGTTTTAGCTGCCCTTCATCATAATTGCTTTCTATTTTTGCCATAATCCCAAAGTGCATATTAGGACACATAAAATGCGCACGTTCTGTATACACATAATTTTTAATCGATTTCATATTTTTTCTCCAATTCATTATTTTCCCGCATAGCAATATCATTCAACACCTTGTCCTGATGTGCTTCAATGGCTAACAAGATTAACAAAACAGCAATTACGGCTCCTGCCAAAAACAAAGTTATTGAAGAAAGCCAATGCCACCCTGCCGCCCAAAATAAAATACTGGTTACAAATAATACGCCGATGAGTTTCATCATAGTAAGCCCCAGTTCAAGCATATTCAGTTTATATTTATAGCGGTTATTATAGTTCATATTCTTATGTTTCATTTGCCGAACCTCCCTTGTTTTCATTGTGATATAATTTGAAACTGGTACATGCTTCAATAAGTAACTGCCTTATTTCTTCGGGCGCAATGTTCGTTGTGTTCGTAGAAACAATCGTTGCTATACCATGCGTAAATATCCATGTTTTCACAAACACTTCCGGTTCAATCGGAATAGGAACGTGCTTAGCCAAATCATAAAGGCTTTCAAGTCTTGTTCCGCTATCTGACATACATAGAAGATGGAACAGATTTTTTTCATTTTGAGCCAGCTCCACATACTTTAATCCCATGCTTAAAAAATAGGGAGTTTCTGTATCAAAAGGCTGTTGTAGCATAGTTTCTTCAAATAGTTTTTGCGTTTTTTTGTAAACTTCTTCCTTTAGTTCTTCCATATTATGAAAAGCATAAAACACTGGTTGAGTAGAGCATTTTAATTCACTGGCAAGCAAACGTGCGGTTACTTTTTCAAAACCATATACTTTTGTCAACTCAAATGCTTTTTCAATAATAGCTTCTCTGGGTATCTTAACTTTTGGTGGCATAACGTCCTCCTTTTGATAACTAAGTTATATATCATTGTTATTATACGTTGTAAAAAGATTTTTGTCAATTCCTCCGGTTGGTAGTTCATAAAAACCATACATATCATGCTCTATTACTATTAAAGCTATGCTATGTGTAATCATATCCAAAGCAGAAAGGTGAACGGCAAAATGTAGTAGGGTGAAAAATATGAAGCAGGACAAAGTGAAGTATAATTTTAAGGCTTTCGGGCAAGCCATAAAAGAAGCAAGAAAGGCAAAGGGTATCTCGCGTAACCAGTTAGCAGACAGGCTGAATATTACGCCGCGCTATATCGCGTCCATTGAGAACAGCCGGCAGCACCCAAGCCTACAAATCTTTTATGAGCTTGTCACCTTTTTAGATGTGTCGGTAGACCAGTTCTTTTTCCCGAACGAGGAAACGGACAACTCTACCGGGCGGCGGCAGCTCGACAGTCTGCTTGCCGATATGAACAGCCGGGACTTAACAATTATGACGACAACTGCAAAGGGAATACAGGAAGCCAACAGCAAGGAAACGGTGGAATAAAATCCTCCGTTTTTTGTCTGTGCAACTATTGGAAACGTTGCAAACTGCGGCATTTTTCTTTTGCAAAAGTCCGTCAAATCAGAGGTTCCCGGTGTTGTAGGTAGTGAGAAGAAAGTTTCGTAGCAAGCTTTCCTGATTATGAGGTTGTTGCCATAGCAGACTTTCACAAGAAAAAGACCCCGAAAACCTTATAACCACTGGAAAATGCTTGTGTTTATAAGGCTTTCGAAGCCTCTATAATTTTAACCTTAATTTAATTGAAAAATTCGCTTAGTTGCCCATCTGCTTAGCAACTTCCTCAGCAAAATTCTCTTCCTTCTTCTCAATACCTTCTCCGGTCTCGAAACGAACGAAGCCTTTTACTGTAATCTTAGCGTTGTTAGCTTTTGCAACTTCTTCAACGTATTTGGCAACGGTCTGTTTTCCGTCTTCTGCTTTTACATAAACCTGGTCTAACAGGCAGATTTCTTTCAGCTCTTTGTTGATACGGCCCATAACCATACCGCTGATGATCTTGTCGTTAGCGTCCGGTTTCTCGTTCTTAGCTGCTGCTGTCAGGATTTCTTTCTCATGCTCAATGTATTCCTGAGACACTTCACTTCTGTTTGTGTATACAGGTTTCAGAGCTGCTGCCTGCATGGCAATGTTTTTAGCCATTTCTTTTACAGCATCGTTGATGACATCTGTCTCAACATCAACCAGAACACCGATTTTGCCACCCATGT
Source organism: Blautia sp. NSJ-175 (assembly GCF_022867815.1). Classification (NCBI taxonomy): domain Bacteria; kingdom Bacillati; phylum Bacillota; class Clostridia; order Lachnospirales; family Lachnospiraceae; genus Blautia; species Blautia sp. NSJ-175. The sequence goes on along the minus strand of NZ_JALIFQ010000006.1, from coordinate 147,775 downwards.
GTGTGTAGGATGCAACAAATCCGTTTTCTTCGGATACCTTTGTAAATCTTCTGATGTTCATGTTCTCACCGATAACAGCAATCTGGCCTGCCAGAGCTTCCTGAACGGTTTTTGTTGTATCGAATTTCCATGCTTCAGCTAAGAAAGCTTCCACATCGGCTGCTTCTGTATCCATAGCCTGCTCTGCAACCTGTGCAACATAGCCCTGGAATTTTTCGTTTTTAGCAACGAAGTCTGTCTCTGCGTTAACCTCTACAACAACTGCTTTCTTCTCGTCAGCAGATACCAGAGTTTTGCACAGACCTTCTGCTGCAACACGGCTTGCTTTTTTCTGTGCAGTAGCAAGTCCTTTTTCTCTCAGGAATTCAACTGCTTTATCCATATCGCCTTCTGTTGCTGCAAGAGCTTTCTTACAGTCCATCATGCCGGCGCCGGTCATCTCTCTTAATTCTTTTACCATTCCTGCTGTAATAGCCATCGTGATATTCCTCCTGAATTCTATTGGTTTTTTCTAAAGAACCGCCTTGGCAGTACAGCCAAGGCGCTTTGAATTATTCCTCTGTTGCTTCCTCTTCTGTTGCTTCCTCGAAGATTTCGCTGTCTTCAGCAACACCCTGGTTAGCTTCAATGACAGCATCTGCCATTTTGGAAACGATTAATTTTACGGCTCTGATGGCATCATCATTGCCCGGGATAACATAATCCAGTTCTTCCGGATCACAGTTTGTATCACAGATACCGATTAACGGAATACCTAATGTATGTGCTTCCTGAACGCAGATTCTTTCTTTTTTCGGGTCTACAATGAAGATGGCATCCGGGAGTTTCTTCATTTCTTTGATACCGCCCAGGTTCTTCTCTAATTTGGCCTGCTCTTTTTTCAGCTCGATAACTTCTTTTTTCGGCAGTACGTCGAAAGTTCCGTCAGCTTCCATAGCTTCGATTTCTTTCAGTCTTGCGATTCTGCTCTGGATGGTCTTGAAGTTTGTCAGCATTCCGCCTAACCATCTTTCGTTTACATAGAACATTCCGCAGCGCTCTGCTTCCACTTTGATAGCATCCTGAGCCTGTTTTTTAGTTCCTACGAACAGGATTGTGCCGCCGTCAGCTGCGATGTCTGCAACTGCTTTGTAAGCATCGTCAACCATTCCTACAGATTTCTGCAGGTCGATGATGTAGATGCCGTTTCTCTCTGTGTAGATGTAGGGAGCCATTTTAGGGTTCCATCTTCTGGTCTGATGTCCGAAATGAACACCTGCTTCCAGTAACTGTTTCATTGAAATAACGCTCATGTTTTTTCTCCTTTTTGGTTGTTTTCTTCCGTCTATTTCCTCTCCGCAGGGACACTGTCGGACGCTTGTCCGCAGGCACCGTCCTTTGGTATTCATAGACGTGGTTATTTTGCAACGTTGGTATTATAGCATAGCTGAGGTGTATGTTGCAAGCTGTTTTTAAGATTTTTTCCTGTTTTTACAAGGTTTATACTACTTATTTTCTTTTGCAGGCATTCTTAAGCCAGATGTTAAGCAGCGGCATCCAGCTCTGGCACTCTTTCTGTACACCGGTGCCGTCTGCACGCATCAGTGTCTCATTTGCCAGGGAGAGGCCATGACTGCCCTTGGGATAAAGATGGTATTCAGCCGGAACGCCCGCTTTTCCCATTGCCTCCACAAATAACAGGGAGTTCTGAAACGGCACGCTCTGGTCCTCAAAGGTATGCCAGAGAAAAGCCTGGGGCACATGGACATCTACCTGGGTTTCCAGTGCCATCTCCGCTTTCTTCTCTTCATAATCACTGCCCAGCAGATTATGGATGCTTTCCAGATGCCCGTAATCCTCCCTGGATGTGATCACCGGATAGCAGAGAATCAGACCTTTTACTTTTAAAATCTCCCTGCTGCATCCCACAGCCTCAGAAAGAAAATCCCTGTTCCAGAAAACACCGTAGCTGGCTGCCAGATGGCCTCCCGCTGAAAATCCCATAACAAAGATATTTTCCGTATCCACATGCCACGCCTCCGCCTTTTCATGTATCATCTGCACAGAGCGGGCCACCTCGGTCAGGGCTGCGGGAAATACACTGGGAGCACAGGAATAGCGCAGAACTGCCGCGTGATATCCCATGCTGTTAAACTGCAGAGCCACCATCTCCGCCTCTCTGTCAGCCGTAAAACGGTATGCGCCTCCGGGACAGATCAGTATCAGAGGCCGCGTTAAGTCTTCCGGCAGCTCCTCATACGCATCCAAAATATAAGTTGTCAAATGTGTCTCTTTGGAAGACCCTGACATTTGAATCGGAATATTTTCATGTATCATGTTTCTGCTCTCCTTTTATTCCTTCTCAATAATCTGGCCGTTTCTGTAGGCCTTCAGAAGTTGTCTCAGCTCATCAATGCTCTCCTGCAGGTGATGTCCGTTATCCGTATCCCCCACTGTTTTCCTAAGAGAGGTGCGTTTTACTAAAATACTGTCAGAGAGAATATCGCTCTCCCTTGTGATGGCATCCTCTGCAGAGGTAAATGGTTCATGGGCTGCCAGGATCATTCCCCAGGAATTATAAATCAACGTATATCCCGCAATCCCAGTCTCCTTCTGATATGCTTTTGAAAATCCACCGTCAATGACCAGCACTTTGCCGCCGCATTTGATGGGACTTTCCCCTGAGGTATGGTGTACCGGGACATGACCGTTTATAATATGGCAGCAGTCCCCTTCGATTCCGAACTCCCGGAAAATATTATCCACTACGCTTTCATCCTCTAAAAGTCTGTAGTAAGGATTCTTATTCTCCACATGGGTTTCCTTCTCGGCAAGGAAATACCGCTCAAAGGTAGCCATCTTATCCTTGCCGAACAGCGGAGACGAGGGACTGCTCCAGATAAACCACAGAATATCCCTGCCGCGCTGTTTTTCTTCCTTGTCCAGAGCAAAGAAAGCTTTCCGCACATAGGCTTCCAGCACGTCATAGAGCTCTCTTCCTTTATAAGTCCTGCCGTACACTTCAACCTCTTTAAAGCTGCCGTCCTCATTCAGAGGGACACAGCCGTGATAAAGCAGGTTGTTGTTATATACCTTGTACAAACTTCCCTTCTTCAAAAGAAGCTGCATATGGCGCTGGAGCTTCTCACAGTTGGCAAAGGCGGAGACGAGGCGTTCCATAACCTCCTCCTCCTCTTTTGAAAGCTCATAGGGATTTTCCGGGTCCACGGTCGGGAAGACATGATCCAGAAGGTTGTATTCTTTTCCGTATAAACGGATGGTCCCCTCCTCATAGTTAATATCATCCAGAAGCGCCCGGTCTGCCATATGAAATTCTTTTCTCCTGATCAAAAGCTGCCCTTCCAGTTTGAACTGGATAACGGAAATGGCCTTGTGCATCTTCATGTTCAGCACAGTCTCTGCCGGATTGAGGGTATTTCCCCCTTTTATTTTAAAGCACTCACAGGGGTCATCCTGATAATACGTCAGGGCAAATGTAGCCAATGGCAGAAGATTAATGCCATATCCGTCTTCCAGAAGGTCCAGATTCGCATAGCGGGCACAGATACGGATCACATTGGCAATACAGGAACGCTGGCCTGCTGCCGCACCCATCCAGACAATGTCATGGTTGCCCCACTGGATATCCAGAGAGTGATATTCCTCCAGCTTCTCCATGATATGGTGCGGCCCCGGCCCCCTGTCATAAATATCTCCCAGAATATGCAGATGGTCCACAACCAGACGCTGGATCAGCTCCGAAAGAGCGATGATAAACACTTCCGCCCTGCCTATGGCTATAATGGTCTCAATAATCTGCTCATAGTAAGCCTCTTTGTCATTGAGCTCCGGTTTCTCGGTGATAAGCTCCTCGATAACATATGCAAAATCAGGCGGCAGGGCTTTACGAACTTTGGATCGGGTGTATTTGGAGGCAACACGTTTACACACCTCGATCAGACGGTATAAGGTGATCTTGTACCAGTCCTCCATGTTTTCCTCCGTCTTTTTGATCAGCTCCATCTTTTCCTTCGGATAATAGATCAGTGTTGCCAGAAAACGCTTGTCCTGCTCATTGAGTGTATGGCCGAATACTTCGTTGATCTTTCGTCTCACAGAACCGGAACCATTTTTCAGCACATGGGAAAATGCCTCATATTCCCCGTGGATATCTGTCAGGAAATGTTCTGTTCCCTTGGGAAGGTTGAGAATTGACTGCAGGTTGATGATCTCCGTGGACGCCTTGGCGATTGTCGGATATAGTTCGGAAAGGCGTTCCAGATACTTTTGTTCCAGTTTTTCCATTTGGTCTCCCCCAATATTTATAGATTAATTTATGTTGCCATTGTAACACATTTTCCTCTCCCAGAAAACAAGAACACTGCCAATCAGTAAAAAAATAATTCCGGCCGGATTTTCTTTCTGCATTTTTACAGCCTCCGGTACGGGCTCTGTGTCCGTTTCGGCATTTTCATTGGCAGGCATGGTAAAATCCCAGGGTTCCATATCACTTATGTTTCCTGCTGTATCCTTAACAGACAGGGTTATTCTGTTTTTACCGTTTTTCAGGTATTTACTTGGGATTCTTAGTTTTCCTTCCTTCCACTCATAGAGGACCGGTTCCCCGTTCACCGAACAGGAAACAATCCGGACGGCGTCCACATTGTCCAGGGTTATTTCCGGTGTAAAGCCGCCGCTGTGGGCAATCTCCTCCCTGTCGTATACAAAGCTTGTACCTGATTGATTGACGGAAAAGAGAAAGTGCTGTTCTGTCCGGTTGCCGTACAGGTCACATGCCTCGCAGATAAGCACATACTCATCATCATCTGTCACCGGGTCCAGGGTCAGGGTCAGACAATTCCGGTTCTCCTCTTTCCGGAAGGAAATCGTTCTCTCACCTGTACGTTTCCCGGTAAGACGGATTTTTACACTGTCCTTGTCCAGATTCTCATCCTGTACTGTGATACATGGCGATACCTGCGTGTTGCTGGATGAAAGATTTTTCAGATTCACAAGGGCGATAACAGGATACACGCGGTCGGGGATTTCGATTTCTGTCATAGCCGTAGGAGTATCGTCCTCTTTCTCTTTTGAAGGCTGTCGGGCAGATTCGTTTTTTTCTGCCTCCTCTGAAGGCTGCCGGGCGGTTTCAATTCTCCCTGCCTCCTCATGTCCGTTACTATTTTCGGTTTCCTCCATATCTTTTATACCGTCTTCTGTGTTCTGCTTCTCATCTGCTATACCTCCTTGAATTTCTTCTGCATCTTTATCTGTGTATGTATCACCTGTCTGTGTTTTCTCTAAATCCGCAGTATCCTTTCCGTTTTTATCAGATTTCATTTCATCTGTATTTTCTTTTGAATCAGTCTTTTTCACCCTGATCTTATACCGAACCACCACTTCTGTTTCCCCTTCTTCAAGGGCCTCTATATTTCCGTTTCTTCCCGCGCAGGCAATGCGCTCATCTGCTATCTGTACCATGCCATTGCCGGGCAAAAAAAGCGCTTCTCCCTTCTGCAGTTCTACGATCTGTGTCATTTCCGGCAGAGTCTTGTCCGTATTTCCAAAATCTTCCTCGGCTGAAGCAAATACCGGAACCGCACTGCCTAAACATAAAAATATCACTGTCACTATAAAGAACATCCTTTTACGATTCATTCTGTTTCCTCCGTTTCCAAAGCCTTGATTTTATTTTTGATTTTTTCGCTGTTAAACCCATCCTTTTTTGCTCCTCTTTTTTCCATGAGAGAAAGCAGACTCTCTGCCTTTTTCTGGTTTTCCCGTTCTGCTGCTTCCATAAGGGCATAGGCGCAGTAGGCTTCTGCATCCTGGGGAAAATCGCTCAGATAACGTTCATAGCATTTTTCCGCTTCCATATACTCCTGCATCTGTCGGTACATGGCTGCAATTGACAGACGTGCTTCCTGTTCCAGGTTTACAGGGATTTTTTCTTCCAGAAGCAGTTCATAATACCGGATGCTTTTTACCGGATTATCCAGTTTTCCGTAAATCACGGCGAGCTGATAGTAAATTTCTACACGGTATACCGGTGCATATGTCTCCCGGCTGTTTTCCTTTACATTCTTTTCCGCCTGCAAAAGAAGACCCTGTGCCTTTTCCGCGCTTTCCTGATTGGAGAATCCCAGCTCGCTTTCATATGCCTGTACAATATTTGCCAGAAATATCTGTTCGCCCGCCTTCTCCCAGGAGGTGCCTGCGCTTTTTTCCAATGTTTCTATGGCAGCTCCGGCTTCTTCCCAGTTTCTTTTTGACGGCGCCTCTTCTATGGCATCCAGGATTTTTCGGTACAGCTCTCCTTTTTCTGTCCCTTCCTGTTCTTTCAGGAAATACCGGCGTGCCTCCCTGTAATCCGCTGTATCCGCAAGACCGATGTCTTTGCGAAAGCCCAGCAGCCTTCCCGCATCAAGCAGCAGCTCCTGCCGCCTGACCTGCGCGCCTAAAAGGAGCAGAAAACCCACTGCCAGAAAAACGGAACCTGCGTAAACACGCTGCCTGGTGTGCATCCACTCTTCCAGATTCTGCAGTTCTCTCTTGACCGCACGGATGTTCCTGTAGCGTTTTCCCGGAGAGGTTTCCATACATTTGTCTGCAATGTGTCTCCACTTTTTATATATCTTGGATCTGTGTTCATCCGTCTGTTCCATGTAACGCAGGACAGCTCCCAATCCATAGATGTCCGTTCGTTCCTCTGCACTACCGGAAAACTGTTCCGGTGCGGCAAAACCGGGTGTTCCGTACCCGCTGCCGCTCTTATTGGCCAGGGACGCAATGCCGAAATCAAGAATCCGTATATCCCCTGAAATGTGTACCAGCAGATTGGAAGGTTTCATATCCTGGTAGATAATCCCTTTTGCCGGACCATGGAGGTATTCCAGCAGACTACAGAGCTGTATGGCCCATCGGATCCGTTTGCTCCAGGGTATCTTTTTTCCGCTTTTCTTTATCTCCTCCAAAGTGAATCCTTCCAGATAGTCCATGACAAGATAACAGTATCCATCTGTCCTTAGTGTATCAACGATTCTGGGCAGCGCCGGATGTTCCAGGTACCGCATGATCTCAGCTTCTCTGCTGCTGCCAGCGGGAATCCTTTTGACAGCCCAGTATTTTTCCAGCTTTATGTCAAAGGCCAGATACACCTTCCCCTGTCCGCCTTTTCCCAGAATTTTATCCAGACGGTAGCGTTCTCCAAGAAGACGCTTTTCTCCATACACGAACAGCATCACCTCTTTATGTAATTCTTATATATTGTAAAATGAAAATGGAATGTCAGGCAGAAATGCCGAAATTTCAGATATTTTCAGACGGACTGCCGCATACGGCAACCCGTCTTTTTATATTAGATCACATTCTCTCAGGTGCTTCAAATCCCAGCAGATCGATGCATGTCTCCAGTACATCTCTTGCCAGAACCAGCAGACGAATCCAGGAAGTCTTCTGTGCTTCGTTCTCCTCACTGAGAATCTTAGTTTCATGATAAAAACTGTTGAACGCATTTGCCAGATCATAGATATAAGAACAGATCTTATGCGGAGCTTTTTCCTCAAAGGCAGGGGCGATCACGGAATTGAATCTGGAGAGTTCCAGCATCAATGCCTTCTCGCTGGCATTTGCCGCCTGCAGTAGTGTGCCCATTTCCGGATTACCGCCCTCTTCGCGGTAGCGCTCCAGAATGGATTTGATACGCACAATTGTATACAGGATATAAGGCCCTGTATTGCCCTCAAAGGATGTGAAACGCTCTACGTCAAACACGTAATCTTTGGAAGCCTGATTGGACAGATCCCCGTATTTGATTGCGGAAAGTCCCACCATCTCAGCGGTCTTTTTCGCATCATCGCCTTTTACACTGCGGTTCTCAACGATTTTCTTGTACATTTCCTCATTGATCTCATTGATGAGGCGTTCCAGACGCATAACTCCGCCTTCTCTTGTCTTAAAGGGCTTACCGTCCTTACCGTTCATGGTTCCGAAGCCGACAAATGCAAGTCCGGTGTTCTCCTCCGTGAGTTTTGCCTTCTTGGCACAGCGGAACACCTGGATAAAATGCAGTTCCTGGCGCTTGTCCACCACATAGATCATCTCATCCGGATGGTAATCCTCCATACGCTGTACAATGGTAGCCAGGTCTGTGGTATTGTAAAGGGAAGCTCCGTCGGATTTGAGGATCATACAGGGAGGAATCTCCTTGGCATCACTTTCCTCTTTTACATCCACAACAAGAGCGCCCTGGTCCAGATATGCATACCCATTGTCCTTTAAATATGCCACCATATCCGGAATATAGGGATCTGCATCCGCTTCACCCTTCCAGAGGTCAAAATCCACATGCAGCTTCTCATAGTTCTTTTTCAGGTCCGCTACAGACACTTCCATGATGTGTCTCCAGAGTGCGCGGTATCCTCTTCTGCCCTGCTGAAGTTCCAGAGTAGCCTCCAGCGCTTCATTTCTGTAGTCCTCATCTTCCTTTGATTTTCCGCTGGCTGTGGGGTATATCTCCTCCAGCTCGCTGACGGTAAACGGCGCTTCCGCCGGATACTCCCCTTCATAGGATGCATCAAAATATACCAGTTCCGGAGAACGTTTTTTAAGCTCTGTGATGATCAGACCCATCTGCAGGCCCCAGTCGCCCAGATGCACATCGCCTATTACTTTGTGCCCAAGGAAACGCCCCATTCGTTTTAAGCTCTCACCGATAATGGCGGAACGGAGATGTCCCACATGAAGCGGTTTTGCCACATTTGGTCCGCCGTAGTCGATGATAATCGTCTTTGGTGACTCTGCTTTCTCAACGGAGAGATCAGCATCTGCCTGCATATCGTTCAGATAGGATGCCAGAAATTCAGGATTCAGCTTCAGATTGATAAATCCCGGATTCACAGCGTCTGCCTGGCTGAACATATCACTCTCTTTTATTTTTTCAACCACATCGTTTGCAATCATGATAGGTGCTTTTTTGTATGTCTTGGCTGCCGCCATCGCTCCGTTGCACTGATACTCGCACAGATCCGGGCGGTTGGATACATTCACCCGGGCAAATTTTTCGTCATATCCGGAAGCTGTGAATGCGTCTTTGATGACTGCTTCCATGCATTCGATGATTTTCTTCATAACTGTTCACTACTCCACTTCTACTTTTTTAGAAACTGCCACCGCAAGGGCACCCTGTCCAATGTGACAGGCAACACTCAGGGACAGAGGGTCCATATGCACTTCCATATCGAAATGCTTCTCAAGCTCTGCCTTCCACTCCAGTGCCTCCTCCTCATTGCCGGTGTAAGCCGCCTCCAGGCACATGAGGCCCTTTTTCCTGTTATCTTTAAAACGGTTCTTCAGGTCCTCCTCCATGGCTTTGACCATCACACGCTTTGCCTGTTTCTTTCCTCTGGCTTTTGAAAAGGCATCCAGTTTCTCTCCCTGAATCTGCAGGACCGGTTTCAGATTCAGCACAGTGCCGAGCGCAGCCGCCGCAGGTGTGATCCTGCCGCCTTTTTTCAGATATTTCAGTGTCTCCAGAGTGATATAGATACTGGATTCCCCTTTTTCGGCTTCCAGGATCTCTTTGATCTCCACCGCGTTTTTACCGGCTTTTGCCAGCTCAACTGCATCCAGTACAGATTGTCTCTGCGTGACGGAAATTCTCTGGTTGTCCACCACCTGTACACGCCCCTTATATTCTCTGGCCAGTACAAATGCTGTCTGACAGGAGTTGCTGAGACCGCTTGACATGGGAATATGCACAATCTCATCGTGGTCTGCAAGCAGCCGCTCCCAGGTCTCCAGCACATCGGCAGGGGATGGCTGAGATGTGGAAATATCCGCATCCTGGGCCAGGCGTTCATAAAAATCCTCCTGGGTGAGTGTGATTCCCTCCAGGAAAAGCTGTTCATTAATATAAAAAGGCATTGGAAGAACCGTAATCCCCAGCTCCCCGGCACACTGCTGGGTAATGCCGCTGTTACTGTCCGTCACAACTGCAATCTTCTTTTTTTCCATTGCTTCTTTGACTCCTTTTCCCCATTTTGGGTTACTATTTTTAATAATATCATAGACCGGAGTTAAATACAATGTCTCCCCCGGGAAAATTTTGACGAAAAAATCACTGCATGCTATAATAGATTTCAGAAAAAATACTGATAAGGAGGAAAATCATGTCATTTCAAACAGAATCTTATGCAAACACAGCCAAAACTATCCTGTCAAATCTGGAAAAAAGGAACATGAAGGGATATTACTGTGAAAATGCCGAAGAAGCAAGAAAGCTCATTCAAAGCCTGATCCCTGCCCATGCCACAGTGACCTGGGGCGGCTCGGAAACACTGGTGGAGACAGGAATTATGGACACCTTAAAGCAGGGTGACTACATACTGCTTGACCGAAAGGAAGCCAAAACCCCTGAGGAATCCAGGGCCCTCTATGGCAGGATCGTCACTGCAGATTATTTTCTCACCGGCACCAATGCCATTACCCTGGACGGGGAACTGATCAATGTGGACGGCATGGGAAACCGTGTTGCCTGTCTGATCACAGGTCCGCAGCATGTACTGGTGGTGGCCGGCATGAACAAAGTGTCTGTCACAGAGGAGGACGGTATCCGCAGGGTCCGCAACATAGCAGCTCCCCCCAACAGTATCCGCGTCGGGGCCAATACCCCCTGCTCCAAAACAGGCGTCTGCCAAGACTGCCAGAGTCCTGACTGCATCTGCTGTCAGACGGTGATCACAAGACGCTCACGTGTAAAAGACAGGATCACAGTGATCCTAATCGGTGAATCTTACGGTTTCTGAGAAAAAAACGGCAGCTCCCTGGATACAGGAAAGCTGCTGTTTTTTTATTTTATACATTCTTTTTACATTCTCCGCAGAGCTTCGATCGGACTTAGATTCGCTGCCTTTATAGATGGCAGCAGTCCGAATACCAGACCGATGATCATAGAAAATACTACTGCCGCCGCTGCAGCGGGAATGCTGATTACCATAGGCGTCTGGGAAATCTTCGAGATAACCTTTGACAGTATAAAGCCTGCCGCCACACCCAGGACACCGCCTACACTGGTAAGCACTGCCGCTTCGGTCAAAAACTGGCCCAGGATTCTGCGCTTGTTGGCGCCTATGGCTTTTTTCAGGCCAATCTCACCGGTTCGTTCCGTGACAGACACCAGCATAATATTCATAACGCCGATACCGCCTACCAGAAGTGAGATGCTGGCGATCCAGATAAGCTGCCGGTTCGTGTTCTCACTGATCTGCTGAAGGCCCTTTGCCTTCTCCATAATATCCTCTGCCTTGTATTTGATGGAATCGGAGGTGGATGTTATGGACGCGTTGAGTATTTCCGCTGTCTTCTTGCCTGCTTTGCTCATGGCCTCCGGACTGGCAGCCCGAATGACCGCCTGCTGCGGCTCGTCATACTGATAGACAATGGGCCAGGTGGAATCCGGCATAAGGATCATGCCGCTGTCATCGCTGTAATATGTATAGTAATCCTCCATACTGTTAATGACCGGTTCGTACTCATCTGATTTTTTAATGATTCCCACAACCGTAAAAGGCTCTCCTTTTATCTCGACGGTTTTGCCAATCTCCTTTCCCTTTTCAAAGAAGTTGTTGGAGGCAGTTTCATCCAGCAGGATCACTTTACGGAAATTGTCAAAATCCTTTTTGGAAAATCCGCGCCCCCGGACGATCTGATATCCGCAGGTGTCCAGATAATCTTTATCCACTCCCAGCACTTTGCCGCCTTCCATGCTTTGATTCTGATAGTAAACGCTGTCTGCATACTGGCGCAGCCTGTAGAGTGACGCATTCTCCACATTGTCCAGATCCAGGATCTGCTGTTTCTGCTCCTCTGTGGCAACCGGCACTCCCTGGGGAATCCCCTGATACTCCATTTGATATATGTTGCTGCCCTCGTTTAAGGTGATGTCAACAACATTGTCGCCCTCACCGATCAGGTTCTTTTTTATCTGCTCACTGGTTCCCTTGATCGTAGAGACAATGGAAATCAGGGATGCGATTCCGATGATTATGCCCAGCATTGTGAGAAAAGAACGCATCTTGTGTGCCCAGAGTCCCTGGAAGGACAATCTAATATTTTCTACCATGTTTTATCCTCCCTCCTCTAGTACATGCCATATAGTTCTTCTATGGTTGCATGTCTTACTTTGACGCCTTCTTTTACCTTCTTGCCATATGGGAAAGCAATGTTGTCCTCCTCTGTGAGACCGCTTTTAATTTCCAGCATACTGCCGTAGAAATTTTTTCCCACCTGCACCGTCCGCTTTTCAAGCTGATGATCCTTGTTCTCCACGTAGACAAAATCCTTGCCGTCTTTATTCCGCACAAATTGCTTGCTGATGTAAAGACCTGCGGGATTCTCCGACTCTGCGGGAAGTTCCAGGCTGACACCCTCCATATTTTTAAGGCCGTCGCTGTTTTTGATATAGGCAGTAAAGGGGTAATAAGATACCTCTCTGCCGTAACCGTACATATTGTTGGAGGACGGAAAATTGGATATCTCTTTTACTTCCGCCTCCACGGGAAGTCCTGATTCGTATGTAAATCCTGTCAGGACAGAACCCGGCTGAAGCTGCTGAAGCTGATACTCATCTGCCAGACCTTTCACATAGCTGCCCTCTGCGCTTTCCACAACAAGAAATGCCTCGCCGTCCACTTCCCCTTTGCTTGGATCTCCAACCTTCTTCACAACGCCGTTCAGAATGGATTCTACGGTCTGGTTCTCCAGCTTTTTCTCAACATTCTGAATTTTCAGGTTGCTGCCGCGAATGTCCAGTTCTGCGGTTTTTATCTCTTTTTTCTTCTCTGTGATCGCTTTGTCCAGTTCATCTTTTGTATAGCCGTTTATGATATCATCCTGGGGAACCTCTTCCATAAAATCCCAGTCATCCGGGAACTCTTCCCCATCCGGATCACCGTCCGGCATCTCTTCATCCGGTGTTTTCGGTTCCTCCTCCGTATACGTTCCAAGGTGGGTGAGGTACCATTTCTGCGGTTCCACTTTCTCTGTTATTTTACTTCCGTCAAGGTACAGGGCCGCGATGAGAAATCCGTCTTGTTCGCCCTTGTCTCTGACTTCCAGGACACAGTATACCGGTTCTTTTTCTTTGGTGTCTGCATTTCCGTATCCTGCGATTTGGTTTAGAAAGGCACCCTGGATCTTCACATCTTTTTTGCAGAGATAGTAGTATGGGTCTTCCTTTGTGCCCGTTCCCTTGTAAGGAATGGCGTTTTCTATTTTCTGGCCCGGTATAGTCTCAAGGGTAATGTCTCCGTAAAGTTTATCATAAACCATGGACGGTACCGGTTTCTCCGGTTTATCCGGGTTGTCCGGGTTGTCCGGGTTGTCCGGATTATCTGGATCATCCGGTTTATCCGGGTTATCTGGATTCTCCGGGTTATCTGGATTATCCGGGTTGTCCGGGTTATCTGGGTTGTCCGGGTTGTCTGGATTATCCGGGTTGTCCGGGTTATCTGGGTTATCCGGGTTATCTGGGTTGTCCGGGTTGTCTGGATTATCTGGGTTGTCCGGGTTGTCTGGGTTGTCCGGGTTATCTGGGTTATCCGGGTTGTCCGGATTACCTGCGTTATCCGGGTCACCGGATTCGGCGGCAGCTCTTGTATTTTGGGAAACTGCCATTTTACTGAATGCTGCATCCCATCGTCCGCCCATACCTGAGCCTGCATCTTTCATTCCCAGAGGCAGGATGCCTGCTTTGCTGCCTGCTCCCATGATGTTTCCGGTGGAACCTTCTTCATCGTCATCCTCTGATTTCTGGCTATCAGGAATGATATCGGCATTTTTCAGTTTTTCCAGTTCTTTTTCTAGGCCCTTTTTCTTGACCAGAAGCTGCTCTTTATTGATTTTTTCCATCTCCAGGTCAATGTTGACCAGTGTCATGTCATACGAGAGAAGCGGCGTTCCTTCAACCACTTCCTGTCCTTCCTGTACATAAATCTGGTCCACCATCTGCTTTTCCATCAGATGAACCTCCTGTGTCACACTGGAGGTTATGGTTCCGTCTATACTGGTGCTCATACCCCAGATCTGCTGCTTCAGATCAGCTACGGGATAGACATCTACTTTCGTCTGGTCCATCTTCTTCACACCATACCAGATTCCTGTGCCGGCCAACGCTGCAGCTCCGACACAGATGACGGCAATGATGATTTTTTTATTTCTCGCCTTCATTTGCATCCTCCCCTCTACTGCGCCTCACCTTCCGGACTTGGGACTGCTGCCCCGTCTGCGCCTTCCGCACCGGCTTCACCTTCCGGGGCATTTCCTTCCATTTCCGCACTGCCGGCTTCACCTTCCGAAGCATTGCCTTCCATTTCGGCAGCACCTTCTTCCCCTTCAACAGGAAGTGTATCTGCTCCGTCTGCAGGCAGGCCATCCATACCTTCCGGCATTTCACCGTCCGCAGGCATTGATTCCGGATCACTCATGGGAATCTCTTCATGTGTTGTCTTCATTCCCTCTTTTAAGAACTCCTGCGGAAAAGCAATGTAATCACTTACCTTCAGGCCGCTTTTTATCTGATACTGGAAGAGATTTTCATCGTGTTCACCGAGGGTCACATCACGTTTTTCAAGCTTTCCATCCTTGTTTTCCACCCATACACAGGGCTGCTTGTCCGCGTCCATGATAAAGCCTTCGTCCAGCCATATACCCTCTTTTTCTTCCATTCCCGTGTCATTTTCAATATACACATGCTGACCCAGCATCAGGCCGTCAGAGGTGTCCAGGTTAATATAAAAAGGATAGGAGGAAGACATCATTTCACCGCTGTCGCTGCCGCCTCCGTACATCATATTATTGTTGTTTCCCTCTCTGTTTTCCGTATCCACCGCTGTGAACGTACCTGTCCATGTCTTGCTTTCATCAACTCTGGAACGGATGATTGCCTTTGCACCTTCCTGAACAGCGCCGATATTCTGTTCATTTACTTTTCCTTTTACCCTGTAAACACCGGTTGCAAGAATAGTCATAAATGCCTGTGAACTGCCGCTGTAAGGATCTGTCTCATTGCCCTCATTAATGCTTTTTACAACTCCCTGCATCTCACTGGTGACAGAAGAATTGGCAATCTTTTCATGTATCTGTGATATTTCTACTTCTTTGCTTTTCCGTTCATATTCGCTTTTCTTCAGGTCCATCTGTGCTGTCTGGATCTGGGTCGTGTAGGAAAACTGGTCATCCTCTGAGGCGGATTTCTTTTCTTTTTCCAACTGTGCGATCTGACTGCGCAGGTTCTCCATATCGGTGTCTGCCCGCTCCAGATCCAGCTGGGCCTGCTGCAGATCTGCTTCCAGTGTCTCCGTGTCATAGACAAAAAGGGCGGTTCCCACCTCCACTTCGCTTCCCACTTCCACCAGGATCTCTTTTACTTCCCGCTCTGCATTTTTCTGAATCTCCCATGTCTTCTGTGGTTCCACAACACCGGCCAGTCTCTGAACCTGGGAAGATGGATCCATGGAGGAGACACTGGTCACATAAGCCAGCTCTGTGCTCTTGTCCTCACCTTTTCCTCGCTGCTGCATATAAATTCCCGTACCGATCACGCCTGCCAGCAGCACAATGCCTGCTCCGATTAAAATCTTATTTCTTTTATTCATATATTTCCCCCTGTTTTTAAATTTAAAATTCACATACTATTTGTTTAAGAAGGCACTTTGAAGAAAACAACTTTACACAAAGTATAACAGATTTTAAAGATTCTGTCTTTTAACTTTTTATAACCTTTTGAAATCTTTATGTAATCTTTTGTGTTCTGATTTCGTATATAATATAACAGTCGTCTTTTTGTCGTAATTCGTCGAATTATTGCTTTATTTAACGGATTATGTCTATTTTTATCTAATCAGATATTTTTATGACTTTTTAAGTTATTCTTATTATTAATAAAATAATATATAACGAAGGGGGTATTTTATGAACGTGGAAAGTCTTGTTCACCGTCTTGGTATCTGCTCCATATATCGGGGCTATTCTTTCCTTATCTACGCAGTTGAACTGTCAGTCAGAAATGAAGAATATCTGCTCTACATAACAAAAGAATTGTATCCGGATGTGGCGAAACATTTCCATTCCACCAGCACAAGAATCGAACGGTCACTTCGTACGGTCATCACCACATGCTGGAACGAAGGAAACCGAGCGCTGCTGAATCATATCGCAGGGTATGAGCTGCAGCGAAAGCCTACTACGGGAGAATTTATTTCTATGCTTGCTTATTATGTGAGAAACCATAAAGACGAGGAGTAATCATTTCTCTTTACGCTGAAAGGGCATCTACAACGTATATGTAGGTGCCCTTTCCGTATCCTGTCAGCAGGGAGTATTTCCCAGCAGTTTTTCAGTCAGTTCTGTAAACGAAATTGCATTCGTTCTTTCTAAAAGTTCAATATCCTCCGTCTTAAAGCTTTCTGCTCCCTTATAGGCACCGCAGATACCACACGCCATAGCAGCAATGGTATCTGTATCACCGCCTATATTGGCCGCGTATTCGGCACACACTGCAGGGTCTCCTTCAGACAAGTAAAATAAAGCTGCCGCTGCCGGTATACTCTCGGCAGATGAAATTCCCGTCCCCACATAGTCATAAATATCTTTAAGTGCTTTTTGAGGTTCCTGCTCCGTAAAATGTCTTGCCATTTTCATGCGGCAGGCTACAGACGGTGAACCAATGGAATTTCCATATGCACTGCCCTTTTCTGCCATTTCCGTCATATATTCATAAATTTTTGATAAATCTTTTTCTCCGTGGACAGCCGCCGCTGCTCCTGCTGCGATGGCACATGCTGCGCTTATGGCGCAGGAAGTAAAATGTGTGGGTCTGCACAATTCAATGACCTGGTGGAGCAAGTGGCAGGAATCCACCTCTTCTTTGCAGTTATACCCGGCAAGAAGACCTATTGGTACGATTTTCATGGCTGCGCCGTTGGTGGTCCCTGTACTTCCCGCTTCCTCCATCGGCGTTCCGGCCTCAATCAGTTCCAGAGCCTTAGCGGTACTGGGGCCTACAACTGCCGAACTTTTATCCGAGTGTTTCATCCAATACCTCAATTTTTTAATAAAAACCTGCGCGTCGACCCTGCCCCCGTTCTCACTGAGCATCTCTGTGACCAAAATACTGTTGATCGTGTCATCCGTCACCTCACCTTTTGCAAATCCGGCGGATATCCTGTTATCCGGATGTCCGGGAAGAAAGGTTTTGATATACCCGAGCTTTTTCTGTATCAATTCCCGGCTCCACATTTCTGCCGGCATTCCGAAAGCATCTCCGTAAGCGATCCCGATGAAGCCTCCCTTTACCTGGTCAAATTTTTCCCTCATCCACAGCACCTCATTTCCAGACAAACGTTTCAGCGGTTTTAAGATCCGGTGAAAAACGGGCCCCTATTCCGGTACACGTATGCCCTGCGCACATGGTGGCAAATTTCATGGATTCCTCTATGGACATGCCATTCAGACAATACTGATAGATAAACGAACCCATATACGAATCCCCGGCCCCGGTGGAATCCACAACTTCCAGATCACAGCTCTTGACCGTATACTTCCTGTCCTGCTCATCATATGCAACAGATCCTTCTTTTCCGAGGGTGAACAGTAAAGTACCCTTACAGTAATCACGGAGGTATCTCACGCACGCATCTAAATCCGTCGTTCCTGTCAGCTCGTACAGGCCGCCGCGGCACGGTGCAAAAATATCAGTGAACTTAAGTGCTGATAATATCTCCTCTTTTGATACATGCAGTCCCTGCATGGTGCCAAGGCCTACCTGCATGTTAAAGACGGTCTTCACCCCGGCTTTCCTTGCTTTTTTAAGTCCTGTAATGGCAGGCTCTTTGGGCAGTAAATCTGTGTAGAAAACCTTAGCTGATGAGACGGCCGAATAATCCAGTTCATCACTTGTCAGGCTTTCAAAGGCATCCCCCATATTGAGCATAATAAATTTTCTGCCCTCATCATCAATGACAATATCTGTATGCAGGGTTATCTTTCCCGGTTTTACGATCATACTCTTGGTATCTACGTTCTCATCCCGGAGACTTTTCAGAACATCTTTTCCCAGAGCATCATCTCCCACAGCCCCCATATAGCCACATTTTGCTGAGAGCCTCGCAAGCTGTACGATCACGTTTGTGCCGCTTCCTCCGGGCTGTCTGTCATTACTTTTCACAATACAGAATCCATCCTCTGAAGGAAGATTATCAACCTTCATCAAAACATCCATAGCCAATGTACCTAAACCATATACATCCATACGCCTTCTCCTTTTGTAACTATTTCGCCAACAGAACCGTTATCTTCTTTAAAAATCAGGCAGAACAAAATGTTCTGCCTGATCTGCCCCCTGTTAACAATCTGATATTACAATTTTTCTATATTTATCATGTGTTCCGTTCTGCATGGATACACCTACTGCTCCAAAAAGATAAGGTTTCTCTTCGTCTACAGCCTCCAGACAGCAGCCCTCTATTTCTGCGCTTATCTTGTTGCCGATGACCTGAACATCGATGCAGTATTCTTTCCCGCAGCCCCAGTCAAATGGAGTTTCTGCCAGAATACGGTATCCGTTATCATTTTTCAGGATTGCCGCTTTGCCGTCAGGAAGAAGTCCCACCGCATAAGAACGAATGGCTCCCTGCACTCTCACATTTACCATATGATGCTTTCCTGTCAGCGGTGTAAAGAAGAATTTTGCCCTGTAATCTCCCCAGTCATGTCTGCCGGTATATGCTTCTGCAAAATCTGAACAGGACAAATGCATTTCCCCGTCATTCAGATACATCAGGCCTTTTAATTTTGTAAACTGGCTGATCTCTTTATGCAGAACGGTCCACTGCTCTTCCGTTTCATTGGCAAAATCAATGGAATAGTCAGCTTTTCCATCCGCGTACAGGTCATCTATAAGCCCCACAAAATCAAACACCTGTGTATGGGTACCCTGCACATGGAAACATAAGCCAATCTCATCGATCAGGGCGCCTTCCAGGCTTGGAATGGTAAACTCCAGTTCTTTCCACTGGCCTCTGCAGAGATTTTCTCTGTTTCCCTCATAGATTTTATCTGCCCTGCTGTCTCTTGCGTAGAGACTCACCAGTGCATCCTCACCATATTCGGGGATCATTGCACTTCCATGGATGATCTGTCCCGGATATACAAGCGGAGAGAAACACGGATCGTATCTGCTGTCATGAAAATCTGCAGGTCTGTAGTGTGTCTTTTTATAAACAAATACGTTTTCTCCCGGCTCAACGTGTTTTGCCACAAATTTCAGGGAACGTGATCCTGTATATGCAGATTCATCCGTATTGATCACCGTACATTCCCTGTCTTTTCTTGCCCGTTTATCCAGTCCATCCACCCGGACACGCATTGCGTGGGTAGATCCCGGATATTCAAAGTGGCAGCTGTCAATTCTCTTCTGCGTAATCGTATTCCAGGGTTCCGGCATCTTTTCTCCCGCCACAGCATATGCCAGTTTCGCTATATAAGAGGCACCATATGGGATATCCATAATATTCATGGAACCCATAACACTTGAGCAGGCCAGGAAATCATTGATCGGTTTTCTCCATTTTTCGTAGTTAATACCGTCCAGTCCGTTTCTCACGCCCATGATCGTCGCTACGTTGCCAACGTTGCAGTCTGTATCCCAGCCGCACATATTGCAGATATTCAGTGTGTCTGTAAAGTCACCTTCCCCGTATAACAGTGCCAGAATCATCACTGCGATATTGGGGATGATATGGCAGTTTCCGGGATATTTATCATAGCCGTAATTGTCAAATATGTACCGGAAGCAGGCCCTCCAGTCGCCGGGGTTTTCATCATAGTATACCATGACTGCCCGCACTACTTTTGCATACTCGCATTCTCTCGGAATATAAGAGAGACCTTTTTCAATGATTTTCCTGATGTCCTTCTCCACAAAAGCATAGCTTATACATACAGCAACAAAAATACCGCCGTAAATACCATTTCCGTCATGTGTCACACTGGCGGCCTCTTTCGCATATTTTGCTGCCAGATCCGGATTTCCCGGTGTCACAAGTCCCCAGGTATCAATGAAAATCTGTCCGCCTATCTGTTCTGCCGTTGTACTTCCGTTTTGTTCGATACTTCCGCTTCGCGGAGCCGGAATCCCGTTTCTCAGATTCAGATACGCTGTATGCTCAGTAGATATCCCATAACCGCCCCACCAGAAAAATCCGTGTTCAAACGGCGCATAATTCAGAAGGGCCTCTGCCACATCCTGTGCCTGCAGTTCGTAATCATGATGTCCGTCTTCCAGTGCCCTCAGGAAAAACAGCGGGCCGTTGCTGTCATCATCCGCAGCAAATTCGTGGTAATCTACAGGATAATGGTCTAATTCACCGTAGATGTTTTTAATCTTTTCATAGGTCCATCCCTCTACCGGGGCACCCAGGCGGATACCGATAATCTTGGCAAGCCATCCTGCATAAATACCTTCAATAAACTCTGTTTTCATACTCAACCTCCCATCGAGCAGTCTGTTAATATTAACCTTTTACACTTCCGCTGGTCATACCTTCTATAAATTTACGGCTGAAGAACAGATACAGAATAATAACCGGTGCAATGGTTATAACGCTGGCTGTATAAATTCGTGCCATATTGGAACCATATTCTCCCGTAAATTTAACAAAACGTGTTGCTACAAGTTTCAGCTCTTCTGATGTGATAAATGTGTTAGACCACAAAAATTCATTCCACACATTAACAAAAACTAAAATCGCAATTGTGAGAAACATGGGCTTAGCAATGGGCAGTGTCACTCTCAAAAAGCTGTTCAACTCATTACATCCGTCAATCTTGGCTGCCTCCTCCAGTTCACGGGGAATACCGGCAAGAAAGGTCCTCAGCAGCAGCATATTAAACGGAATCTGCATTGCAGTATACACGATCATCAAACTCCATCTGGTATCTACCAGGCCCAGTTTATTCATAACAAAGTAATCCGGGACAATATACAAAAATCCAGGAAGAGAGATTGCCACGAAAAAGTATGCTGTAAAAAAGCCTCTCATCTTAAACTCCAGTTTACTGATCGAATACGCTCCCAGACCAACCACAACAAGCACCACAACAATTACTACAAAGGCTGTGAGCAGACTGTTGAAATAAGCAGTGGCATATCCGCCTATCTGCCACGTCTCCTGAAAGTTGTTAAAAACCCATTCTTTCGGCAGACCCAGCGGCATTGATTTACATTCCCGGTCTGTACGGAATGCATTTATGAAAACCTGAAATAGCGGAACTGCTGCAAACAATGCCATGATAATTAAAAATACATATTTGATAAAAGATGAAATCTTATATTTTGCCCCGATTTTCACTCCACTATTCATCTTCCATCCCTCCTTTTTTACTGATGTATTTCTGAAGGAAGTACAAAATCACACATATACCACTCTGTATTACACAAAGAGCATTGGCATAACCTGCCCTGTATTTCACAAAGG
Organism: Blautia sp. NSJ-175; assembly: GCF_022867815.1. Classification (NCBI taxonomy): domain Bacteria; kingdom Bacillati; phylum Bacillota; class Clostridia; order Lachnospirales; family Lachnospiraceae; genus Blautia; species Blautia sp. NSJ-175. Next base: position 126,263 of record NZ_JALIFQ010000006.1, on the reverse strand, counting down.
CGTTTTTGTAAATATAGGTGGACATGATTTCTGTGGCATTAGCAGGTCCGCCGTTTGTCATAATATATACGTAATCAAAGGTCAAGAATGACCACATTATTGTCATAATCAATACAAATGCTATTGTCTGTTTGATTCCCGGAATCGAAACATGAATCAATTCCTGGAAACGGTTTGCTCCGTCAACTCTGGCTGCCTCATATAAAGTAGGGTCTACCTGCTGTAATGCGCCTAAGAAGAGAACCATTATGAATCCCCACCAATGCCAGTTGTCCACAAATGCCACAGCAAACAATGCAATTTTAGGATTTCCAAGCCAAAGTACCTTTGACAGCTCTGTCCAGCCGGCTTTGGCAAACACCTGATTAAATCCATAATATGGATTCATATAAGCAGTCCAGATTTTACCTGCCACTGCAGCGGATATAACATAAGGAATAAAGTAAATCGTTCTGAAAAACATCTGGGATCTGCGGAGCTGACTCACTATGATTGCAACGATAAATCCCAGGATCAAGGGAACTGTAATGAAAATAAGCAGCCACTGAATGTTATGTACTACGGATAGTTTTACTAACGGATCTTTAAAAATTTCCGAAAAGTTTTTAAATCCTATGAATTTTGCGTTTCCCATTCCATTCCAGTCAAACAAAGACATCACCAGTGTACTTAAAGCTGGTCCTGTAACAATGCATGCATGGATAATAAATGCGGGAAGTATAAATAGGTATGGTACCATATGTCTTTTTTTAACTGTATTCATCTCTCCACCACCTGTAAAGTCTTCTTTCATAAAAAATACCGTACAGCCAACACCTCCATGCAGTGCGTACCTCCTTACATGAAGATTGGCTGCACGGTATTTCCAAGTTACTTAATCACTTTTATGGTTACTGTTCCACTGCTATTACGGTAATACCGGAATCGTATTGTCAGCAATTGCGGTATCTATATACGTCTGCGCCTGGGCCAGATAATCATCCACGGTAAGTGAACCAAGGAATAATGCATCCGTATTCTCATTCATATAAACCCTCATCTCAGATGGGTAGAACGTCCAGGAACAATAACCAATCTGGTTGTTTTTCTGTGCATCCATAAGTAGTTTATACTGATCTAACAGTTTCTCATCCATTCCTTCCAGTTTGGCAATATCAAACTCTTTCAGCGGGTATGGCTGATATCCTGCCTCATTGATGGACTGATAATGTCTGTCAAGGGAGGTAAACAGATAATTCAACACTTCTGCAGCCAGATCCGGGTTTTTGGAGTTTGCATTGATGGAATAACCACCGCCTGTAGCAAATGGAAGAATCTCGCCAATGTCTTCTTTCTGAGGCATCATTTCGGAATCCCAGTTACAATCCGGATATGTAGCTATAAGCTGGTTAGAAGCCCATGTTCCGTCAATCATCATAGCTGCGCGTCCTTCTGCAAAGAAAGCGACCATATCTTCATTTGTGATAGACTGAGATGCTTTATCACCGAGCCATCCTTCCTGCCACCAGTCAACCATAGTCTGGATAGATTCTTTGATCGGTTCGTCTGTATATTTTCCGGTTCCTTCCATAGCAGCTTTCACAGCTTTCGGACCACCGTAACAGCTTGTGAATGTTGAATACAGCCAGTCTACAGCACCCTGATAGTTGGAGTTGCCAAAGGCGATGGGAATAATACCTTTTTCCTGTATTTTCTTCATCAGCTCTACCAGTTCGTCCTGTGTCTTCGGTACTTCCCAGCCATTCTCTTTCATAACATCCATGTTATAGTACATTACCATACCTTCAAAAGAAGTAGGAAGTGAATACAGCTTTTCATTATAGAAACAGCTGTTGTAAGCCCAGTCATAAAACATATCCTTCCAGCCGTATTGATCTGCATATTTGCCTAAATCAAGCACTCTGTCAGCCTTTGCAAATTCCGCAACATCGGTAGGACCGTCCAAATCCAGGATATCCGGTCCGCCGCCGCCGGCAACCTCTACCTGAAGGCTCTGCCTGTCGCTGTACATTTTTATCTCGATATCCACGTCAGGAAATGCTTCTTTTAAAGGTTCATCAATGTATTTCTCACGTACTGCAACCTGGTTGTCATCTGCCAGATAACAGGATATCACCAGCTTTTCTTTGTCTTTGCTGTCCTTGGCGTCCTTGTCATCATCGGTCTTTGCTGTGCTCTCTGTCTGTTTATCATCCTCTCCGGCTGCTTTGTCATCCCCCGACGAACCGCACGCTGCCATGGATACTGCCATTGCCCCCGTCAAACATAACGCTAAAAATTTCTTCATGTTTTTCATAACTTTCCTCCTTAGAATACATTATATTTTCTCTATTTTAATTTTGCTTCCCGCAAAATCAGAGACCCGCGTTACTCTTCCTTTTACTGAGTTCCTCCAGTTCTTCCCTGCCCGGAATGGAACTCTGTGCCCCCTTTCTGGTAACTGCCAGAGAGGACGCCATATTTGCGAATACGATTGCCTCATCAAAGCTCATTTCCTCTGCCAGACCGGTGACAAATGCGCCATTAAAGCAGTCCCCCGCCGCTGTTGTATCCACAGCGGTCACTTTTCTGGCCGGAAATAATTTTTCTTTCCTGTCATTGACAAATAATACACCTTTGTCTCCCAGGGTAACCAGGATATTTTTCACACCTTTTTCAAGCAGAGCATGTGCACCGTTTCTGATGTTGTCCATGGTCATTTCCTGCTGTCCTGTCAGTTTTAACAATTCTGTCTCATTGGGGGTCAGGTAATCAATTTTCCCCCAAATATCTTCCGGCAGGCCATCCGGTGCCGGTGCCGGATTTAAGACCACGGTCTTTCCCAGCTCTTTTGCCCTTCTGATACCATAAAAAATGGTTTCATAGGGAATTTCCATCTGAAACATGACATAGTCACATTCTGCAAATAAAGCTTCATTTTGTTTTAAATACTCAACATCACAGGCTTCATTTGCACCGGAGATAACCACTATGCTGTTATCACCATCGTCATTTACATAGATAATTGCCGTACCCGTTGGCTTGCCCTCTATATTTCTGATATATGATGCATCCGTTCCGCTATTCGCAAGATTGTCTTTTAGTTTCTGTCCCAGGCTGTCATCTCCGACGCATCCGAGCATGGTTACTTTTCCGCCAAGTTTACCTGCTGCATATGCTTGATTCGCTCCTTTTCCTCCGGGTACATATGTAAGGTTTTTTCCAAGAACGGTCTCCCCTATCAACGGCATACGTTTCATTTCTATAACGATGTCCATATTCAAACTTCCGATAATCAGAATCCGTTTATCCAAGCTATTACCTCCATCAAATTTATTAAGAAAACCATTTCTTAAATTGTTTACCTATGCATGTATTGTACAGCCCTCTCTGTGCACTGTCAATAGTTTTTCTATTTTTTGTGAAATAAAACTATTTAAGAAAAAGTTTTCTTATGCATATTGCACATATATGTGATGCATTTTCCATTGACAAATCCCTCTCTATCCTTCATAATTAGAGAAAATAATGGTAAAAGAGGGATCTCATATGACAATCAAAGAAATCGCCAGCCTGGCCGGTGTCTCTATTTCAACGGTTTCCAAAATCGTTAACAACAAAGACCAGAATATCAATCCTGAGACCCGCAGCCGGGTACTGAAAATTGTAAAAGAATACAACTACACACCTTACGGCATGGTAAAAAATATATCCAATGCGAAGCGCTTTCTGCTGGGCGTTCTGCTGCGCACTGCCTCACAGACCAACCTGATGCTGAACGGCATCCTGCAGGCCGCCCAGGAACAGGGATATAATGTACTGCTCCTGGACAGTCTGAACAGCGCGGATACAGAGTTAAAGCACATTACATCTCTGTGCAAAAACAATGTGGACGGTGTGATCTGGGAGCCGGTGGATGAGAACAGTCCCCAGCATGAGCATTACTTTGCCGAACAGAATATATCTGTCAGCTATATCAACGCTCCTTATACCCTGCCTGCCTACAATATAGATTTTGAAAAAATGGGATACGTCCTGACGCAGAAACTGCTGGAGTATAAACACAGCAAGATCGCTTGTCTCGTGAAGGAAAAAAGCAGGCGTTCCGGCATGGTGTTTGAGGGATTCAAGAAATGTCTCTTTGACAATCAGATCCCCTATCATAAAAAGATGAAGCTTTACATCTCTGACCCGGCCTGCTGCTCCAGGATACTGAGCCATGGTTTTTCAGGCATAGTCAGCTCGCATTTTGCCTCCTCCCTGATCCTGTACGAGCAGATGGATAAACTGCACTATTACGTGCCCTCGGACCTGTCCCTGGTGAGCTTAAAGGATGATGTGCGGGAAGCAATCTCTTTCCCTCATATATCCAGTATCAAAATCCCTTACCGGGAGTTCGGTTACTATGTGTGCAGGAATCTGATCCAGAAATGTGAGAAAAAAGAGACGGCAGAACCGGAATATACTTTTGTCTCACAGTGCGATTTCGACAACGAGGACAGCCTTGACATTCCTTCCTTCTTCCGCGGGAAGAAGATCGTAGTGGTTGGCAGTATCAACACGGATATCACCTTCAATGTTGACTGGCTTCCCCAGGCGGGAAAGACCACCACGATCTTGAGTTCCACCACCACACTGGGAGGCAAAGGAGCCAACCAGTCTGTTGGCGCTGCCAAGCTTGGACGGGAAGTTTCTCTCATAGGGGAGATCGGCAATGACACGGATTCCACCTTTATTTTCGATATCCTGGAGAAAGAACAGGTGGCAACCCAGGGTGTGCACAGGGATATGAAGGCGCAGACCGGGAAGGCATATATCTATATTGAACGGGACGGCGAGGGAACCATCACGATCATGTCCGGAGCAAACGGCAATCTGAGCCCGGCAGACATACAGAAACGGCAGCATCTCTTTGAAAATGCCGGCTTCTGCCTGCTCTCCACTGAGATTCCCATTCAGACCGTTCTGGAGGCAGCGAAAACTGCCAGGAAATACGGGGCAAAAAATATTGTAAAGCCCGCTGCCCTGAAATCCATACCGGAACAGCTTCTGCAGAATACAGATATCTTTATCCCCAACCGTAAGGAAGCGGCCGCCCTGTGTCCCAAGTACAATACAGTGGAGGAACAGGCCGAATACTTTTACCAGAAAGGAATCAAGACAGTGATCATTACGCTTGGACATGAAGGCTGTTATCTGAAAACCGAGGATAACGCAAAGTATTTTCCGGCTGCGGATTTCATTTCCATTGATACCACCGGCGGTGCGGATGCTTTTATCTCAGCTCTGGCCTCTTTCCTGATCGAGGGGTATTCTCTGGAAAAGTCCATCCGGATCGCCACGTATGCTGCAGGCTTCTGTGTATCCAGGCAGGGCGTTGTTCCCGCCCTTGTGGACCACAACACCCTGGAAACCCATATCAAAAAACTGGAACCGGAACTTCTCAAATAGAAAATACAGGCACTTTTCTTAAAAAGTTGACTTTTTCGTCATTTCTGGTAAACTAAACGAATACGGTAACTTCCGCAAACAGGAGATGACACATGAAGATTCGACATAAGAAATGGCTGTATGCCGCGGTTTTCCTGACTTCTGCCCTGCTGCTTGCAGGATGCGAGAGCAAGGAGGAGCGCGCGGTCAAGGAGGCAGTTTCCGCGGAACTTGACCAGCTGAAAAGCCCGGATAAAAAGACCATTGAAAAATATCTCTCCGTCCATGAGCTTTTCCCTGACACAGACAACGGGGAGGAAAATGTGGACCCTGACATTGTCAAAATCTTTTAACGGTATTTTAAAGATTTCTCTTACACCATAGACAATGTCAAACTCAAAAATAAAAAGGCGGGCGCCACTGTCACCATCACCAACCTGGATGCCCATGCACTGGCAGAAGATTACACTGCCGCTGCGCTGAAAAAACGGATTACCTGCGACGCCAATCCCAGTCAGGTGGAATTTTCACTGAAGGATTCTTACCTGCTGCTCGGAGAGACGCTGAAAAAGAACGATTATAAACTGGTGGATACCACCTTTGACCTGACCCTCAGGCAAAAAGAAGAGACGTGGCATGTTGTTTATGACGAGAACCTGGACAATCAGATCACCGGCGGTTTTCTCTCCTACATGGCTGATTCCAATCTTCTGCCCCCTGAGGAAGTAGTCAAAATACACTTTGGCACCATCAAAGATTTTGACACGGAACAGCTTAACATCTATCTGTCCCTGGACAGCCTTCTGGATACGGATGACACATACAGCAGCTCCATTGCGCATGCCATGGCGGAACAGATCCGTGCCTGTTTTGATTTTAAGATCCTGGACGCAAAAAAGGATGAGCGCAATGCCCAGGTGAAAGTTCAGATCACCAGCAGTGATTTCAAAAGTATTGTGGCTTCTTACCAGGAACAGCTTTCCGGATGGCTGCAGACTTCCCAGGCCATGGCAGGAGGAGCCGAGGGGCGCCGTGAGAAGGAAAGACAGCTTCTTCTGGAAAGTATAGAGAAGAACAATGCCTCCACCACACGGGACGTGGACATTACTCTGGTCAATGACGGAACAAGCTGGAAGATGCAGATGGATGAAAATGTGGCACAGGCCATTCTCGGAGGCGTGGACAGCGCCCTGGCAGATGTGTCAGAGGATGTGGAATAGACGCACTTGTGCAGACGAAAAACAGAACACGATAAATGCCCGGACTTTAGCAAATCCAAAGCCGGGCATTTTTTTATACAAAAAATCCAGATATAATTTTTATAAGCAGCAAAATAAGAACCGTGACCACAATGGGGCGAACAATCTTCGTCCCGTTTTTTATCACCATACCGGAACCGATGTAGTGCCCTGCGATGCTGAACACGGCTGCCGCAAGTCCCAGAGAGATCACGATCTTGCCGCTGGAGAAAAAGGCAGCAAGGGCTGCCAGATTGGAAGCCAGATTGACAAGCTTCGTATTGCCTGAGGCTGTGCGGATATCCATGCCCGCAAGACCCGTGTAGACAAGCAGCAGAAAAGTGCCTGTCCCCGGCCCGTAGAAGCCGTCATATGTCCCTATGACCAAAGAGTCAGTGATAACAATGGCATATTTCTGTCCTTTTGCAAGCTGCCTCTTCTGTTTTGGCTCCATGCTTTTATTTTTCAGCACATAAAATGCCACTACAGGGAGCACCACGATCAGCATGAGCTTCAGCACCCTGTCACTGGCAGTCAGCGCCAGATTTGCTCCCATAAAGGAGCCCAAAAGCGCTGCCAGAACAGACGGTACCGCCAGCGGTATGTCCGCATATCCGTTTTTACAGTAGCGGGCCGTGGAGATGACCGTACCGGAGGCTGAGGACAGCTTATTGGTGGCAATGGCATTATGAATGGGAACTCCTGCCAAAAGATAAGCAGGCAGGGAGATCAATCCTCCCCCGCCTGCTATGGCATCTACAAAACTGGCTAAAAACACCAGCGGACATACAATCAGAAAGGAGACAGCACCTGGCTCCATTACTGCTCATCCTCCTGAACTTTCAGCGCGATCCCCAGTTCATCAAGCTGTTTTTCATCTACCGTGTTCGGTGCCTCGGACATCAGGCAGGAGGCATCCTTCACCTTCGGGAATGCGATAACTTCACGGATGGATTCCTCCTTAGCCATGAGCATGACCATACGGTCAAGGCCGTAAGCCAGTCCTGCGTGCGGCGGAACTCCGTATTTGAAGGCATCTAAAAGGAAACCGAACTGTTTATAAGCCTGCTCTTTTTCAAATCCCAGCGCTTCAAACATTTTTTCCTGCACATCGTTCTGATGGATACGCACGCTGCCTCCGCCAATCTCATTGCCGTTGAGTACAATATCATAGGCTTTTGCACGCACTGCACCCGGATCCGTATCCAGAAGCGGAATATCCTCCTCAAAAGGCATGGTGAACGGATGATGCATGGCTGTAAAACGGTTCTCTTCCTCTGACCACTCCAGAAGAGGGAACTCTGTGATCCACACAAAACGGTATTCCTCTTTATCAAACAACTCCATCTGACGCGCCAGTTCAAGACGCAGGGCACCCAATACATCCCATACAAGCTTCGTCTTGTCAGCGGCAAAGAGAAGCAGGTCGCCTGCCTCACCCTGCATGGCTTCTATGAGGGCCTTCATCTCCTCCTCTTTCATGAATTTGGCGAAGGAGGATTTTACACTGCCGTCCTCCTGGATGGCAATATAAGCCAAACCTTTGGCGCCGTATCCTTTGGCAAATTCCACCAGCTTGTCGATCTTCTTTCTCGGCATGCTGCCCTGTCCCTTGGCATTGATGCCGCGGACACTGCCGCCTGCCTCAAGGGCATTCTTGAACACAGCAAATTCACAGCCTTTTACCACCTCAGACACATCCGTAAGCTCCATGCCGAAACGCAGGTCCGGTTTGTCGGAGCCAAAGCGGTTCATAGCCTCTGTCCAGGTCATTCTCTGAATGGGAAGCTGCACTTCCACGCCCAGAACCTCTTTAAAGAGGAATGCCAGCATACGCTCATTGACATCAATGACATCATCCACATCCACAAAGGAGAGCTCCATATCAATCTGTGTAAATTCCGGCTGGCGGTCAGCGCGAAGGTCCTCATCGCGGAAGCACTTGGCAATCTGGAAATACCTGTCATACCCGGAGCACATCAGAAGCTGTTTAAAAATCTGGGGAGACTGAGGCAGTGCATAAAAGCTGCCCGGATGCACACGGCTGGGAACCAGGTAATCCCTTGCCCCCTCCGGAGTGCTCTTATTCAGGATTGGCGTCTCAATCTCCAGAAAACCTTCATTTGCCAGGAACTGGCGTACCAGCACAGCTACCCGGGACCGCATGATCAGGTTTCTCTGCAGGTCCGGTCTTCTAAGATCAAGATAACGGTATTTTAAGCGCACTTCCTCTCTTGTCTTGCTGTTCTCCTCAATGGGGAACGGAGGTGTCTCAGACTCGGACAGGATACGCAGGGCACCTGCCCGCACTTCTATCTCGCCTGTCTTCAGATTTTCATTCACAGCGCCGGATCGCGCCTCCACGCGTCCTGTCACAGCGATCACAAATTCGCTTCTCAGTCTTCCTGCTTTTTCAAAGCCTTCCTCATCAATATCGCCGTTTTCAAAGATGATCTGCATGATACCGGAACGGTCACGCAAATCCACGAAGACGATTCCGCCTTTGTTGCGGCTCTTCTGCACCCAGCCCATAAGGGTTACTGTGCTTCCGATCTCTGCTTTTGTCACTTCCGTACATCTATGGGTTCTTTTTAACCCGTTCATTGATTCTGCCATTGTGTCAGTTCTCCTTAATTCCTCATTTATGTTATTACAATGTAAGCCCGGTACCCAAAACCTGTCAGTCGTTGTATACTTCTTCGATGGTTTCGTATCCCTCTGCCATAAGTTGTTCTTTCTGGAATTTTTTGTTCTTCTTCATGTATACAATATTCACATTTTTGCCGGATTTTCTCTCTTCCCCGGCCTTTTTCACTATCTCCACCAGTTTTTCGGAACTCAGCTTCTTATCCAGCAGGTATGCTTTCTTATCCATGCTGCCCGGTACCTGGAATCCTCTCTCCATGAGCAGCATTACAATACGCTCAAATCCAATAGAAAATCCGGTTGCCGGTGTGGGGGTTCCCGTAAATTTGCCGATCATCTCATCGTAGCGTCCGCCGCCGCCCACGCTGCCTGCGAAACCGTCGATGCAGATCTCAAAGATGGGTCCTGTATAGTAAGACATACCGCGCACCAGTGTGGGGTCAAAGACAATCCTAAAGTTGGCAGTCTTTGCCTCTGTCACACTCTCAATGATCGTGGACATATTGTCAGCCACATCCGGGTCCAGGAAGCCTTCCAGTTTTTCTTTGCAGTAGTTTACACCGTCAATGCCCTCTCCGATAGCGTCGAACAGAGCGATGTATTTTTCAATGCCCTCTTTTGGGAATCCGGCCTCTTCCAGCTCTGCTGCAACGCCTTCCTTGCCGATCTTATCCATTTTATCCAGAATGATGAACACCTGGTCATAAGACTCCTCCGGGAATCCGCTGTAGGCAGCCATGGCTTTTAAGAAACGGCGGTCATTGATACGGATGGCAAAGCTCTCGAATTCCAGCCTGCCCACCAGTGTGGAAGTTGCCAGGATAACATCGATCTCAGCCAGATTGGTGGGATCACCCAAAATGTCAATATCACACTGCATAAACTGACGGAAACGTCCTCTCTGGGGCCTGTCCGCACGGAATACATTTCCCATCTGCAGAGCTTTGAAGGGGGACGGAAGCTCATTGGCGTTGTTGGAATAAAAACGGCTGAGCGGAACTGTCAGGTCATAGCGCAGACCGCTGTCAACCAAGTCATTCTCCTCTTTTGCCTCGTCGATTCTCAGTTTCTCTCCTCTTTTCAGAATACGGAAGATCAGTTTCTCATTGTCGCCGCCCTGTTTGCTGGTCAGGTTTTCAATGTGCTCCACACATGGTGTTTCCATGGATGTGAATCCAAACTCTTTGTAGGTCTCCTTGATCAGTCCGATCACATAATCACGGATTTCCATTTCTCTCGGCAGAATATCTTTCATTCCTGTAACTGGTTTTTTCTTTAACTGCATAATGTTCTCTCCTCTTCTCATTCATTTTCATGTATTGCTCTCTGAAATGCAAGAAAGACCTGCATGTCAAAATTCTTAACTTCATCAATCACCATCTTCATGGCCGTCTCGCTGGAAAAGGCATCACGGTACGTCCGTTTTGAGGTGAGCGCTGCGTATACGTCACAGATTCTCAGGATTCTGGCTCCCATGGGTATCTTTTCCCCCGCCAGATTTTCCGGGTATCCGCTTCCGTCATAATTCTCATGATGATAGTAAATGCTGTCCAGAACAAACCGGGAATAGCCCCTGTCCTTCAGACTCTCATATCCCAGCTCCGGATGGCGCCTGACATATTTCATCTCCTCCACTACCATGGGATTCTCCTCCCCGGCAATGTAGTTGTAAAGCCGCAGCTTCCCGATATCGTGAAGCACTCCGGCCACTGCCAGTTCATGACAGGTTTCCTCGGAAAGGCCCATCTGCTTTCCCACACGGAAAGCCAGGTTACTCACCTGAATGCCATGCTCGATTTCTTTTTCCAGATTGAAACTAATCAGATGCTTCTGTGTATTTGCCATTTCCGCCATCCCCGCTCTTTATATTCAGATACGTTTCCAGCCCAATCCGTTTTCTGTCCATCATTTCATCAATTCTGGTGATATAATTTGTCACGTCTTTTACATTCTCAGCCCGTTCTATGCGCTCCCCGTTTTGGAACACAAACTTGGTGGAGGCTCCCGCCCCTGCCGCCAGAATGGACTGCTTCTCTTCCATGATCAGAATATTGTAGATGCCGGCTTTTCCCGGTTTTGCATATCCCACATTCTCCAGGTTGCCTGACATATTCTTCTGTCTGTACAGATAGTAGGGACCCATGCCGCTTTCCCGGGCATAATCCATACACATATCCATGATCTCCTGGTTGTTTTCAAAGGTCATCTCTTCGTACTGCTCCCTGAACAGATGAAGCCTGGTGGCCCTCTTGACTGCCAGTGAATGTACGGTCAGGCTGTCCGGGTCCAGGGCCTTTACCTCCTCCAGTGTGTGCCTTACATCCTCTGCACATTCTCCGGGCAGGCCTACGATCAAATCCATATTGATATTATCAAATCCGCATTCCCTCGCCAGAGCGAAGGCGTGTCGCGTGTCCTCCACCGTGTGCTTCCGTCCTATGAGATCCAGTGTCTTCTGGTTCATGGTCTGGGGATTCACGGAAATCCTTGTGACCGGATGCCTTTTGATCGCCATAAGCTTCTCTCTGGTGATACTGTCCGGCCTTCCTGCCTCCACGGTATATTCCTTCACCTGTTCCACCGGAAAACATGCCTCAATATGGCCAAGCAGCCGCTCCAGTTGTTCCGGTTCCAGGGTGGTGGGAGTCCCGCCGCCGATATATATGGTGTCAAGGGTGCGCACCTTCATCGTCTCTCCAATGTAAGTCAGTTCCCTGCAGAGCGCATCCAGATATTCATCCACTTTATCTCTCCATCTCGCTAAAGGAGATGAGCTGAAAGAACAGTACAGGCAGATACTCGGACAGAAGGGAATTCCCACATAGAGGCTGTACCCGTTCCGGTAGTCAATATCTTTTAACAGGTCCCGTTCCCGGTTGGCTATGGTAACTGCCAGCGCGGTCTTGGCATTACTGGTGAAATACGTGCGGCGCATATAGTCCGCAGTCTCCGCATTGCTCATCCCCGACTCGATCAGCCCCATGGCGATCTTGGTGGGACGGATACCCGTCAGGTTGCCCCAGGGAAGGGTGATTCCCGTCTCCTGTACAAGACCTCTGTATAAAATCTGTTTCAGTATGTTCTTTCTCTCTTTTCTGTCCTGCCCTTTTTCAAAGCGGGCCGCTTCTCCGAATATAATTTCTCCATCCCTCTCCAGGGAGAGGTGCGTCTCCTCCTCCCCGTAGGTGATTCTCACCAGCAGGTCCCAGGCTTTGTCCTCCTGCCCCTCTTCTGTATAGAAGTTCTCCACTTCCTCCTGGGGATAGAAGGCCTTGACCAGGGTATAGGCATCATATTCAAAATCTCTTTTATTAAATGAAATGCCAATCATATAGGTTCCTCTTTCCTGAACAGTTGCCTCTTTCTTTCGTATTTTATAGATAGGGATTATATGATCGCTCATGATGGATGCTGGTCTCCTCCCCGTGTCCGGGGTAAATCTTCACATCCTCAGGTAAATGGTTGATAATCTTATTCAAACTCTCCTGCATCTTCGCAAAATTGCCGCCGGGCAGATCACATCTGCCGCAGTTTTCACAGAAAATGGTGTCCCCGCTCATGAGCACACCTTCGTCTTCGATATAATAACAGCAGGACCCCTCCGTGTGTCCGGGAGTCAGGTACATTTTTATCTGAAAACCCGCAAGTTCAAAAACATCCCCATCCTCCAGAAAGCAGTCCGCCTTCACAGTGCAATTGGTGCCCTCCCAGGATGCGGACAGATTTAACCGGGGGTCTGTGAGCATTTCTTCCTCCGCTCTCGCCGCATAGACAGGCACCTGCCACTTTTTCTGCAGCTCACTTACTGCCATAATATGGTCATAGTGTCCGTGGGTCAGGAGTATCCCTGCCGGTTTTCCCCCGATCCGGTCAATCGTACGGCAGATACGCTCCGCCTCAGCTGCGGGGTCAACCACAAGGATCTCCCCGCTCTGTGTATTTTTCAGGAAATAGCAGTTGGTCATGACCGGACCAACCACAATTCCTCTCAGGTTCAGATTCTTCATATCTCGACTCCTTAGCCGGTAGTACGCCCGATATCCAGGACGCTCTCTACCTGTCTGATTTTTTCCACCAGGCTGCCCAGTTCTTCCTTGCTCTTAATGTCAAAGGCAATGTTAATGGTGGCACGTCCCTGCTTGCTGGTTCTGGTATTCATGGACGTGATATCAATTTTCCTCTCTGTAAAGATCTTGGAAATGTCAACCAGAAGACCGGTGCGGTTATTGGCATACACATTGATCTCCGCCGTGTACTGCTCCCCGTCGCCTACGCTCTCTGCCTGCCATTCAGCATCGATCAGGCGCTCCCTGTCCTCCAGGGACATATTGATGATATTGATACAGTCTGTGCGGTGGATGGTAACGCCGCGTCCCCTTGTCACATAGCCTACGATCTCGTCGCCGGGAATAGGGTTGCAGCATCTGGAAAACCGGACGGAGACATCATGGATCCCCTTCACCACAATGCCGCTCTTGCTTTTGCGGATGTGCAGTTTATCTTTACTCTCCTCCGCGGCTTCCAGCACCTTCTCGTCTGTCAGTTCGCTCTTGTGGTCCTTCGTGTAAATCTCCAGGAGCTTGTTGATGACCTGGCCTTCCTTCAGACCGCCGTGTCCTACAGCCGCCAGTACGGAATCCCAGTCACGGAAACCGTATTTTTTCATAACGGATTCCAGGTATTTGGGCTTTGTCAGATTTCCCAGTCCGATGCCTTTTAGCTTGGCATATTGGGTGAGCATATCCTTGCCCTTTAAAATGTTGTCCTCTTTTAACTCCTGTTTGAACCACTGGTTGATCTTGTTCTTGGCCTGGGTGCTCTTCACCACCTTGAGCCAGTCGCGGCTTGGTCCTTTGGAGTTCTGAGAGGTGATGATCTCGATCCGGTCTCCGTTCTTGATCACATAGTCAATGGGAACCAGCTTTCCGTTCACTCTGGCACCCACCATCTTGTTGCCCACCGCACTATGTACATTATAGGCAAAGTCAATGGGAGTGGAGCCGTTCGGCAGTGTCTTCACATCTCCTGCCGGAGTAAAGCAGTACACACTCTCGGAAAACAGGTCCAGATCGCTTTTTAAGAGGCTTAAAAATTCCTTGTTGTCGGACATATCCCGCTGCCACTCCAGGATCTGGCGCAGCCAGCTCATCTTCTCCTCTTCCTGCTGGGTCACATTTGCCTTGCTGCTGTTTGATGCCTCCTTGTATTTCCAGTGGGCCGCAATACCGTATTCTGCGGTGCGGTGCATCTCAAAGGTACGGATCTGGATCTCAAAAGGCTGTCCGTTTGGTCCGATCAATGTGGTGTGCAGTGACTGGTACATATTGGGCTTTGGCATAGCAATGTAGTCCTTAAACCGGCCCGGAATGGGCTTGTACATCTCATGGATGATTCCCAGAGATGCGTAGCAGTCCTTCACTGTATCCACAATGATGCGGACCGCAAATAAATCATAGATCTGGTCCAGGGTCTTATCCTGGTTGACCATCTTCTTATATATACTGAAAAAATGCTTTACACGCCCGTCGATCTGGGCGTGAATGCCTGCATTCTCGATCTGGTCCCGGACGCCGTTCACGATTTCGCTTACAAAGGCTTCCCGCTCACTTCTGCGCAGGTTGATCTTTTCCACCAGGTCGTAGTAGACTTCCGGCTCCAGATATTTTAAGGACAGATCGTCCAGCTCGATCTTCACCTTGGAAATACCGAGTCTCTGGGCTATGGGAGCATAGATGTCCATGGTCTCCCTTGCCTTCTCCTTCTGCTTGTGGGGAGGCATGTATTTCAGTGTCCTCATATTGTGCAGCCTATCGGCCAGCTTTATCAGGATGACTCGGATATCTTTCGCCATGGCAAGGAACATTTTTCTTAAGTTCTCTGCCTGGACCTCCACCTTGTCGGCGGAGTAGTTCAACTGGCCCAGCTTGGTGACGCCGTCCACCAAAAGGGCCACCTCTGCGCCGAACTCCTGGGTGATCTCCTCCGTGGTCATGACCGTATCTTCCACCACATCATGGAGCAGGCCGGCCACGATCGTCTCCTTATCAAGCTCCAGATCCGCCAGGATGATCCCCACACAGAGGGGATGAATGATATAAGGCTCGCCGGACTTGCGCACCTGCCCTTCATGGGCATCTCTTGCAATCCGGTAAGCCTTCTCAATCATAGATATATCGGTGGAGGGATGGTACTTCTGCACACTGGAAATAAGCTCTTCATACAAAACAGAAGGGCTTGTAAAATCTTCCATTGTCTTCACACTTGCATCTGCCTTTTTAATTTTCGCTAATTCATCATCCAGAAGTGTTGCCTCTTTACTTTTCTCCATCTGCCATCACCTGATTTCTATTTACCTTCATAACATATAACGGAAGCCACATCGTAATCTTTTAAACGCTCTCTGCCATTGAGTCCGGCCAGTTCCATGAGGGTTATGATCTTCACCACTTTCCCTCCAAGCTCCTCCACCATTCTGGCTGTCGCTTCAATGGTACCGCCTGTGGCGATCAGATCATCCACCAGCACCACGTTCTGTCCCGGTGTGATGGAATCCTTATGCATCTCTATGGTCGCACTTCCGTATTCCAGCTCATAACTGCTCTCAATGGTCTCGCAGGGCAGTTTCCCCTTCTTTCGTATCAGTACAAAGGGCTTATGTAAATTGTAGGCAATAGGTGCCCCGAATATAAAGCCCCTGGACTCCGCGCCGGCAATCACATCCACCTCCACGCCGTCCAAAAGGGCCTGCATGGAATCCACCGCCAGTGCAAATCCATCTGCATCCTGCAATATGCTGGTCACATCTCTGAAAATGATTCCCGGCTCAGGAAAATCCGGGATACTGCGCACATATTCCTCAATCTTCTTCATAACTCTCTCCTGCCTTTAGTTTCATCAAATTATCTCACTATATGTCAACTATACTCAGATTTTGGGTGTAGTCTTTAGTATATCATCTTTTTTTAACATAATCAAATGTAATTTTGAACGATAATTTCAATACTTTCCCTGCCATTATAGGCATTTATGGATGGATAGTATGCAACAGACCATCTGGGCTTCTCTTTTATCCGCTCCACAAAGGCATCCCCTTCACCGAACCACACGCCCTGTGCCTCACATCCGTTCTCGTCAAAGAGCTTCATCTTCACCACATTCCTGTTCTTTCCGAAGACGCGGCAGTTCTCAATACGGACGTTTTTCTGTGCAAACAGAGGCTTGGTGTTTCCCTTGCCGAACGGCTCCAGCAGGGAAAGCTGGCGTATCAGAGGCATGTTCACGTAGGAAATGGGCATGGGCACGTCGATCAGCACCTTCTGTGCCATGTCCTCCTCTGTAAGAGTACAATTTTCATTGAGCATCTGCCGGAAAGGCTCCACATTTTCCTCAGGAAGGGAAAGCCCCGCTGCCATGGGATGTCCGCCGAACTTTGACAGCAGCTCCCTGCATTTTGTAAGTTCCCTGAACATGTGGTAGGTCTCTATGGAGCGGCCGGAGCCCTTGACCCCCTCCTCCGCTTTTGTAAGGACAAATACCGGTTTGCTGTACCGCTCCCGGATACGGCCGGCGATAATGCCTGCCAGACTCTCATGACACTTGGGAAGGTAGATGACAAGTACCCTGTCCTCATGAAGAGATGTGTTCTCCACCATCTCTGCCGCTTCCTCCACACCTTTTGCTGTCATATCCTTTCTGCTGTCGTTGAGTGCTTTCAAATCCGCCGCCAGAGCTGCCGCTTCCTCCCGGTCACGGCACAGAAGCAGGTTCAGCGCTCTTTTGGCTGTGCTCAGGCGCCCGCTGGCATTCATACAGGGACCGATAACAAAGCCGATATGGTAAGCGGTAAGAGGCCTGTCATCCAGATTATTGACATGAATCAGAGCTTTTAATCCCAGATTCTGCGTGTGCATGATTCTTTTCAGTCCTTCTTTTACCATGATCCTGTTCTCATCCTGCAGGTCCATCACATCCCCCACGGTGGCGATAGCTGCAAATTCAATGAGTTCCTCCGTCTCTGAAGCAGGAATTTCCATCCGCTCATAAAGGCCGCAGATGACCTTGTAGGCTACCATGGCCCCGCAGATCCCCTTGTAAGGATAAGGGCAGTCCTGCTGTTTTGGATTTACAATGGCATCCGCGTCGGGGAGAAAGGTCCGCACACTGCCGTCCTCCTGTTCCTCATAGGGAATCTCATGATGGTCTGTCACCACCACGGTCATGCCGAGGCTTTTGGCGTAAGCGATCTGCTCCAGGGCGCTGATGCCGTTGTCGCAGGTCACAATGGTGTCTGTATTTGCCGCCAAAGCCAGGTCGATCAGTTCTTTGCTGATGCCGTATCCGTCTTTCATCCTGTCCGGAATATCCACATCCACACAGGCCCCTGCGCGGCGAAGGCCAATGAGCAGAATATAGGTGGAACAGATGCCGTCAATATCGTAATCCCCGATGATCCTGATCTTTTTTCCTTCCCTGATCTTATGTATCAGAATGTCAAGAGCTGTGTCCATTCCCTTTAACAGCTTCCAGGAGTGAAGGCCCGTAAGCTTTCCATGCAGATATCTGTCGATCTCCTCATCTGTTATCTGTTCCCTGTTCCGTATCAGTCTTGCTATGACCGGGTCCACGCCGAACTTCCTGCTTATTTCATAAAAATCCGCTTTCTTGGCGGAAATCACCCATTTTTCCATCTGCTGTACTCTCCGTCTTCTTCTATTTTAAAAGAAAGGAGCGCTGCTGCTGCAGCACCCCTTCCCCATTTTAAGCCATTTTCTTTTTGATTTTTGTCTTCATGACATACCACAGAGCGCCTGTGATGCACACGGAGGAATATCCGCCGCACACAATACCAACCATCAGCGGCAGGGCAAACTCTCTTACAGAGGAAACGCCCAGCACGAACAGCAGGAACACCATGATAAAGGTTGTCAGTGAAGTATAGATACTTCTTGTCAGAGTCTGTGTGATACTGTTGTTGACCAGCTCTTCCAGATCCGCTTTCTTTCTGGACACTGCCATGTTCTCACGGATACGGTCAAAGATAACGATCGTGGCATTGATGGAGTAACCTACAATGGTCAGCATACATGCGATAAAGGTATTGCCCACAGACACTCTGGCCACTGCATAGAAGGCCAGAACTACCAGCACATCGTGAAGCAGAGCTACAACTGCACTGCTGGCGAACCGGATATCCTTGAAACGCAGCCAAATGTACAGCAACATCAGGATCGTGGCGATCACCACTGCCTTCACCGCGTCCGCACGCATCTCATTGCTGACAGTGGAGGAAATGCTCTCGGTTGCGATCAGATCTTCTTCCACATCAAACTCGTCCACCAGGGCCTTATTAAGAGCTTCTCTTGTCTTAACATCCAGTGTGATGGTCTTGATGATAACCTGGTTGGTGCCCACCACCTTTGTGGCCTGCACATTGTTGTCACCGGTAACCTCTTCCACAATGGGAACTACCTTTGCGTCAATCTCTTTGATGTCCATATTGTCATGAAATGTCACATTGGTGGATGTACCGCCTTTGAACTCCAGGCTGTATTTCAGCGCATCCCCTGTGCTGGTTTTGAACACACCCATGGCAATGGGCGCGCAGAGAACCAGAATGATGGAGACCGCAAAGAAGATTTTTCTCTTCTGTAAAAAGCGGACCGGCTGTCTCTCTTTTTTTCTGCCGTAGAACTTTTCGTCGCGGATTCCCACAGCGAACATGGCATAGGCAATGAAGCGGGAAACTACCAGCGCGGTGAACATGGACAGAACAATACCAAGTGCCAGTGTCTGTGCAAAACCTTTTACTGTACCGGAGCCAAGCCAGTTCAGCACAAACGCCGCGATCAGCGTAGTGATATTGCCGTCAAAGATCGCAGAGAACGCTTTCTGAAATCCGTTCTGGATGGCAGTCCGCACGTTTCTTCCAAGGGCGATCTCCTCCTGGATACGGGCGTATATGATGACGTTTGCATCCACCGCCATACCGATGGACAGGATAATACCTGCAATACCCGGCAGAGTCAGTGTCAGGTCAAATGCGTTCAGGCATATGAGATCCAGACATGTATAGATAATCAGCGCAATGCCGGATACAAGACCGGGAATCCTGTATACGAAGATCATGAACAGGATAACAAGTGCAAGTCCGATTCCTGCAGCCTTCACACTGCTGGCAATGGCTTCCTCACCTAACTGTGCGGCAACCACGTTGGAACGAAGCTCGCTCAGCTCCAGCTTCAGACCACCGATACGGATGGTGGAAGCCAGGTTCTCAGCCTCAGCAGAATCCTTCATACCGGAAATCTGGGCATTGCCGTCTTTGATCTCCGCGTTTACATTGGGTACACTGACGAATTTGCCGTCATAGTAGATACCAATGCTGTCATGGCTGTCCTCAAAGGCAGCTTTTGTCGCCTCCGCGAATTTTGTGGTTCCCTCCTCTGTCAGAGTCAGATCCACCACATTTTCTTTGTTCTTTAAATCGTTTTCAATGATAGCAGCCTTTGCTGTCTTAACCTCTGTACCTGTCAGGACAATGGAACCATCCTCCTGCAGTTCCTCAATAGTCTTGTTCAGAACATACTCTGTGCCGTTAAAGGTGTAGTTCTCAGAACCGTCAGAACCCTTGTGTGCAATAAAATACAGGGATCCCGGTTTTCCCAGCTCTTCCAGAATCTGGTTGGCATCCGTAACACCCGGGATTTCTACGTTGATCCTGTTTGTACCCTCTTTGTAAACCTGGGCCTCGGAGCTGTACTGCTCCACTCGTTTTTGTAATTTGTAGATAGTGTCCGCCATCTCATCGTCTGTGGGGTTCTTCTTTGACGCCTCGTATGTAATGCTGACACCGCCTGCCAGATCAAGGCCGGTCTTAATGTGTTTTGCGGCACCTGTTCCGGTGGGACCCAGTCCGACTGCGGAGGTGAATACCAGGAAACCGGTAATCAGAACCGTCAGCACAAGTACGAGAATACCTCTGCTTTTCTTCATTGTTCTTTCCCTTCTTTACTTTTAGTCTTTATGTGTGTCATGATGTATGCTATTGTTCCGCCAAAGCAGCTTTTATCATAATGGCACATTCCACTCGCTTGCGCTGCAGTTCACAGCCAAGGTCATAGACATCATTGATGGAGCCGTGGAAATTATAGGAATTTGCCGCACATCCGCCGCTGCAGTAAAATCTGGCGAAGCACTCCCGGCATTTTTCCTTTGCATATACATTACACTCTTTGAACGCATCGCGGATCTCCGGCTTCTGTACACCGTCCCACACATTGCCCATGAGGAATTTTTCCTCACCGACAAACTGATGGCAGGGATACAGGTCACCCCATGGTGTCACAGCCAGATATTCGGTTCCGGAACCGCAGCCGGAAAGCCGCTTATACACACAGGGACCTCCCGTCAGGTCTATCATAAAGTGGAAAAAGTTAAAGCCTCTTCCCTCTTTTTCCCTCTTGATGATCTCTTTTGCCAGCTTGTCATACTCCTCACAGATTTTCGGGACATCCTCCCACTGAAGCGCATATTCTTCTTTTTCATCCGCCACCACAGGCTCCACGGAAATCTGTTCAAATCCCAGGTCCGCCAGATGGAGCACATCTTTGGAAAAATCCAGGTTATGACGGGTAAAGGTACCTCTGGCATAATATTTCTTCTGCCCTCTGCTGTCGGCAAATTTCTGGAATTTCGGTACCACCAGGTCATAGCTGCCCGCTCCTTTTCGGAAGGGACGCATAAAATCATGGACTTCCCTGCGGCCGTCAATACTGAGCACTACGTTGTCCATCTCTTTGTTGGCAAATTCCATAATCTCATCATTGAGCAGGACGCCGTTTGTTGTGAGTGTAAAGCGAAAATGCTTGTTGTGGATTTTTTCCTGGGAACGGCCGTAGGCCACAAGGTCTTTGACCACCTTCCAGTTCATAAGCGGCTCCCCGCCGAAGAAATCCACCTCCAGGTTCTTCCTGTTGCCGGAATTGGCGATCAGAAAATCCAGCGCCTGTTTTCCCACTTCATAGGACATCATGGCCCTGCGTCCATGATACTCCCCTTCCTCCGCAAAACAGTAACGGCAGGCCAGGTTGCAGTCGTGGGCAATATGCAGGCAGAGAGCCTTCACCACTGTGGGCCTGTCCTTAAAACTGTCGATTGCTTTTTCGTACACATCCTCTGTAAACAGCATCTGCTCTTTTTTGAGCACCGCGCATTCCTCAAGAGCAGTTTTAATATCTTCCTCCTGATACCTGTCTTTCAGGGCAGTGAGTATCTCCTCCTCACTTTTTCCCTCATCCAGCAGACCGACCATGTCGTAGACAATCTCATCCACCACATGCACGGAACCGCTGTTTACATCGAGTACAATGTTGTATCCATTATTTTTATAACGATGAATCACAGTATTTTTCCTTTCCTGTAACTATTCAGTCAGCTGAACAGTTAACCTTTCTTCTCTTAGTATGCCGTACAATGAATAAGCAGCGGCTTTTATACCGCTGCTTCTGATGTCTTCCTATGACAGCAAATTATTCTTGATAACAGGAAGTTCGTGAAGCGCAGTTCCTGTTATTTATTCTCGCAGCTCTGATTTCCTACTGTGCAGGATGTTTTACAGGCTGACTGGCAGGATGTCTGGCACTCACCGCAACCGCCTTTTTTTACTGTATTCTGTAAGTTTTTTGTATTTAATGTTTTGATATGTTCCATGACATATTCCTCCCTGTGCTTAAATGTAATTCTATGCGTCTGCACGCTTGTGGCTATTATAGCATATCTATAACCGGCAAGGCAAGTATTTCTTTCGTAATTCAAGTGAACCTATCCCGGTTCCTGCAAGCGGAACTCTCACGACAACATACCGCCCAGGGCGCCTCCCAGAAAACAGAGAAAATAGGTGACTGCCATCTCCTTAAAATCAGCGGATATCTGATGCTCCGTCAAAAATGTGACTGCGGTCAGAAGCACTGCATAGCCAATCCCCAGCGCCATTCCCCACAGGTATCTCTGGTTTCCTACTTTTTTTCCAAGATAGAAGCCTCCCAGAAAACAGGACACTATGTAAATAATCAGGATACCCAGGTTCACCTGGTTTTCTCCCAGTCCCATCTTGTACAGAAGAAGCGCCAGAAGAAGCAGCATAAGGCCGGTTGCCAGGTAAGCTGCCAGCAGCGCCTTCATCATCAGTAGAGGTTTTGATTGTTTTGCAACTGTCTGCTCCATAAAGAAACCCTCCCATATGTATATATATGGGAGGGCATTCTGATGTATTACTATGTAATCATTTCTTTTTTCTTTTACCCAAGACTAAAAGGACCACCACAACAATGACTGCCGCAGCTGCCACCAGCACATAGGTAAGAATCGGTGACTCATCGCCTGTTCTGGGGTTTACCACCACTGCTCCGTTGTTTTTCTTAATGGAGGTGTTGGTTGGCTTTTTCACTGTGGAGGAACCATTGTTTCCGCCGTTCTTGTTGATGGAAGAACTGCCGCCGTTCCCTGTTGTGCCGGCTGACGGTACTGTAGGCTTATGGTTGGGGCTCTGTGTTCCGATTCCCACAAGCTGGCTGCCGCCTACATTGAAAGGACTCAGGGAGCCGGTTTCAAATACCAGGTATCCGCCTGAAACATTCATATTGCTTCCCAGTGTGAAATATTCATAACTGCCGGTCTCTTCCATATAATGTCCGATCACCAGCTTTTTGTAGAGATCTGCGTCCTTTGGCACCGGAATGGATACCGTCACCTTTTTGCCATCCGGAATCTTGTACTCTTTATCTGCTTTCAGATCCCAGAGTTCAATCTCATATGCCTGGAGAATCTGCTCAATATCCGCTGCCGGCAGACTGTCCACATCTGTATTCAGGGATACCCTGACTTCTACATAAGAGGGAATAAAATCACCGGATACTTTCACATCTGTGGCCTTGTCCCAAAGGCTGCCCACCGGTTCTTTTTCTGCCTTTTCGGAAGACTCCTTTTTCGATGATATATTCTCTTTTTTATCTGTGTTTTCCTTTTTGGAGGATTCTTCTTTTTGGGATGCGTCATCCTTTTTGGCTGACTCTTCTTTTTTGGTCTCTTCCTTCTTGGATGCGTCCTCTTTCTTGTCCTTTGCATCCTTTTTATCTTCTACGGGCTTTTCCGTCTTGTCTGTGTCTTTCTTATCGGCATCCGTATCCTTGTCATCTGCAGGCTTCTCAGCCTGGTCAGTCTTGCCGCTGTCCGTATCCTGCTTGGGTTCCTCTGTTTCGGCCTCTTCCTTCTTCGGCTCCTCTTTTTCTTCCGCAGAAGACTCCGGCGCTTTCAGAGACTCCACATATACGGTCACACTTCGAACCACCTGCTGCCCCTCCGCGCTCCAGCCCGGGACTCCGGAATAGTCATATGTCTCCGTGTCATTGGGCGTAAAGATGATCTGATGGGTGCTCTCATAGGTATCCGGCACTTTCTCAGGCTCCGCGAAACGGAAGGTACCGTCACCGTTGAAACCGTCTCCCATGAACATGGACTCCAGTGTGGCCGGCTCCTTCATGGTCATGCTGTCCGGTACCGTCACCGCAGGTGCTTCCTGCTTTTTAACCGGTGCCTCCTCCTTGGGTTCTTCCTTGGGTTCTTCCTTTTGTTCCTCTTTTGCCTCTTCTTTAGACTCTTCTTTTGTATCCTCTTTTACCGCATCTTTATCTGCGCTGTTATCCTCTGAGGTGTTATCCTCTTTTTTTTGTTCCTGATTTTCTTTGTTCTCCTCTTTTGCCTTTTCACCCACTACAAAGGCATCGGCGCCCAGATTGGCGCTCTTGGTATCCACATCGGAGGCGCTCAGCCAACCGTAAGACAAGGTAAGCTTACCGCTTCCCTCCACCTTTATGATCGGTCCGCTGAAACCGTCCGCACGCTTGACTGTGATCCCGGAGGGCATGGTGAGCTTTGTCTCACCGGAAATGGTGATGGTTCCGCATACCAGGATGGTCGCGCTGTCGGCTGCCAGGGATTTGGCTTTCTCAAAGCTGGAAACCGCCGTATCCTTGGAGGTGCCGTCCCCGCTCTTCTTACCGCTGCCGCTTACATAGACAGTTTTTAGCTTTGCCGCATTGTCCGTCTGCTCCGCTGCTGCCACCTGGGATAATCCCATGTGCATGCCGGTGCCCGCTCCCTGTACCACCAGCATGGCTGCCAGTGTAATGCCGAGAGTTGTCTTCAGGATTCTGTTCTTATATGATCTGCTGTTATTTCCGCTGTAATTTTTCTTCATAATCTGCCCCTTTTATCAATCTATCTCGTCGTAGTCTGCTATGTATCTTTTATATGTAAAAATTGTATTTCTGCACATTGTGCAAATTAGACAATTTCGGTACTCTTTCTTTAGGCATAATCATCATGCCTCTATCGGAGACATTATAGCATATTTCTGTTTGTTTCGACACCCCTAAAATTCAATTTTTTTATTTTTTCTGCGATACTTGCAATCCTTCCCAAAATCATGTATCATTTCTTAATATAATTTTATATTACAAAGGAGTTGAAATTTAATTGGATTCCAGTGACGCCATACAGTTTCTCGTCTTGATTGTACTTATATGCCTCTCGGCATTCTTTTCATCCGCAGAAACTTCTATGACAACCGCAAACAAAATTCGTATCCAGACCCTGGCCGAACAGGGAAATAAGAAGGCAAAAACCCTTCTGAAGGTAACAGGCAATTCTGGAAAGATGCTCAGCACGATTCTGATCGGCAACAACCTGGTCAATATCGGGGCTTCTTCCCTTGCCACATCCATGGCTATCCGCATGTTCGGCAATGCCGCAGTGGGTATATGCACCGGTGTACTAACACTGCTGATCCTGATCTTCGGTGAGATCACGCCGAAGACCATGGCAACCCTCAACGCGGAACGGCTTGCACTTTCCTACGCCGGCCCCATCCACGGACTGATGGTGCTTCTCACACCGGTCATCTATATTGTAAATAAGCTTTCCGACGGCGTGCTGTCTCTGCTGCGCGTGGATCAAAGCGGAAAGGGCAACCGGATCACAGAGCACGAGCTGCGTACCATCGTCAATGTCAGCCACGAGGAGGGCGTCATTGAGAGCGAGGAACGCCAGATGATATATAATGTGTTTGACTTTGGGGATTCCCAGGCCAAGGATGTTATGGTTCCCCGCATTGATGTGGCTTTTGCGGATATCGGAAGTTCCTATGATGACCTGATCTCCATGTTCCGGGAGGAAAAGCATACACGGTTCCCGGTCTACGAAGATACCACAGACAATGTGGTAGGCATCGTCAATGTCAAAGACCTGCTGCTTATGGGGTCCAGGGATAATTTCTCTTTAAAAGAGATCATGCGGGAGCCTTACTTTACTTTTGAGTACAAGAAGACCTCTGAACTGCTGGTGGAAATGAAGGAAGAGAGCGTTTCTTTCGCTGTCGTTCTGGACGAGTACGGCGCCACTGCCGGAATCATCACCCTGGAGGACCTGTTGGAGGAGATTGTGGGGGATATCCACGATGAATACGATGACACCGAGGAGGATGACTTAACGGAGATCATTCCCGGAAGGGAATACGTGGCACTTGGAGCCGCGAGACTGGATGATTTAAATGAAGTGCTTCCCGTGCAGATCGAATCTGAGGACTATGATTCCATCGGCGGGTATATCATCGAACAGCTTGACCGCTTCCCGGAGCCCGGGGAAAGTATCACAACCCCGGACCATGTGCGCCTGGTTGTGGACAAGGTAGAAAAAAACAGAATCGAGGCTGTACACATTTTCCTGCCTGAGATACAGGAACAGCCCGAAGAAGAATGACCGGCAGCGGGAGGAAATCCCGGACATCTGCCATAAGAACAACAAATGGAAAGGACAACAAAGAATTATGAGCGGTTTTTTTAACATGGACAGCCCGGTTATGCGGTTTCTGTCCCGCGTATGTGACCTGATGATCTTAAATTTTATGTGCCTGATATGCTGCATTCCTATTGTAACCATAGGAGCATCTGTCACTGCGCTGTACTCTGTTACCCTGAAAATGGTAAGGGGGGAAGAATCTTATATCTTCAAAGGCTTCTTAAAGGCTTTCAAGGAGAACTTCAAAATATCCACGATTATCTGGCTGCTTCTGGCGGTACTTGGCCTGCTGATCTTCGCAGATTACAAGGCAACACAGTTTCTGCCTGACAATATGAAGAACATATTCCGCATCCTGGTAGGCGTTGTGATAACTTTCTACCTGCTGCTGATGACCTACGTTTTCCCCTATGTGGCAAGATTTGAGAACAACGTAAAAAACACGCTCAAGAACGCGCTGCTGATCAGTATTCTGAACCTGCCCCATACGGTTTTGGTTGTCTGTATTCCGGTGGGAATCGTGTTCATCACCATGTTCAACTCCACCACACTGGTTTACGGAAGCCTGTTCTGGTTCCTGATCGGACTTTCCTTTATCGCCTTCTGCAACTCCTACATATTCCGCAAGGTCTTTGCAAAGTATGAGCCTCAGGAGGAGGAAGAGCAGGGAAATCCTGACGATTATACCGTACCGGAAGAAATAACTCCTGACAAACAGGATGTTATAGAAGAGATAGAAGAAAAGAAATAAAATCCTCCAAAGCGTGCCGGAATGAACTTTCCGGCACGTTTTAAACCAAAAGAAGCCGTTACGCATTACGCGTCCGGCTTCTTTTGGTTTTCTCTCATATCTTTCATGATCTCATGGAACTGCTCCCCACAGCGGGCGATCTCACCGAGAACGGTATCACAGCCTTTTTCACTCAGATACCAATTATCCCTGGTGATCTCACAATCATCTGCAGGGCAGACCAGAAGTTCCGCTTCCGGATACAGAAGCTGGTAATACAGAAGCGCCCGCCTGGCATGTGCCGGTTTACAGCAGATGATTCCCCGCTTCACCTGCAGTCCTGCCGCGTCTGTCACCTCCCTGGAACGGATGGCGTTCTCATATGTGTAGGTAGCCTTTTCCTCCCTCCATATGTGGCATTCCTTCACACCATGCTTTACAAGGACAGCCTTTAAAAATTCCCACTCTGTCCTGTACGTTCCCCTGTATTCCTCTTCCTTTGCCTGAACACCTCCGAATCTGCCGCGCAGTATACTGTATTTTCCAGACGGCAGCACAAGCTCAGAAAATCCTTCTCTGTATAGACTGGCCGCCTTCTCCGCGATCTGGGGAAATCCGCTGCCGGGGACAAAGATAATATCCGCCGGCTTTGGCTCCTGTTCCACAAAAATAAATTCTATCATCTGGTCTAAAAATCTTTTGTTCCACATGATTCCTGTCCTCTCTTCGTTTCTTACAGGTACTTTTCGGTGATCAGGTGAAGGAAGTCCAGAATCTCCGGGTAGGTAAAAATCTCCTCTGTCCGTATCATGCGCTCCAGCTCCTCCCCGGTCACCCACCTGACTTCTGCCACTTCCTCCGGGTCCAGGATAAGCTTTGAGACAGGGATATCCCGGCGGACAAGGAAAACCTCCCAGATCATATGACTTCCGTCTTCCCGGTTAATATGTGCCAGATGAATCAGTTCTTCCCTCTCCAGGGCAAGCCCTATCTCCTCCTGCACTTCTCTGATACACCCTTCTTTGGCGTCCTCGCCGGCCTGTATCCTGCCGGCAGTCAGGGACCAGACATTGGGATAGTGGACACATCTGCTGCTTCTCTTCTGGATCAGAAATTCTCCCTTTGTGTTCATGATCCAGGCCTCCACCGCCACGTGATATTCACCATCACCCAGGTCTTTTCCCTTTTCCATGACTCTCCCTGTTGGAATCCCTTTGCTGTCGCATATATCCCAGAGCTCCATCCTTTGTCCTCCATTTACCGAATATCATATACACTTCTCAAGCGCAGGCCTTTTGGTTCTCCGCTCAGGATCCTGACACGCTTCTCCCCTGCGTTCATGTCAAAGTAATTATCTGACAGAAGCAGGTCTTCCGCTTTATTTTGTATCTCCACGCTCTTTGCATAAGCCTGTGCCCGAACGACGATCTCATCCCCTTCCACTCTGCAGGAAAGCCCGGGGTCTGCATAGGCAAAATACTTGGGAAGAGAAAAGATGACGGTCCCCTCGGACAGGATTTCCCCGTTCTGCAGGATCTCATAACTTACATACCTGTCAAAAATCTGGATATGCGGGAATTCCACTTTATCCAGCCAGACACTGGACATAGCCGGAACGCAGACAAGTTCCTCATGGGAGGAAAAAATCTCTGCCTTCTGGTTCCGCACCGCCCATCTGACCAGGACCTGCTGTTCTTTTCTGGTCTCATTGGTCACATTCAAACGGATGGACTTTTCAAACTCAAAATGCTCCCGGTTCATATCCGGCTTCTGTGTCAGCCAGCCCTCCTCCTGGCAGGACACCATAATGGGCGCGAAGAAACGTTTTGCGTAATAATGCAGCGCCTTCCACCGTCCGGTGTAGTCAATGGAGGACCAGGAAGCCACAGGCCAGCAGTCATTTAGCTGCCAGTAGATGGCTCCCATGCATCTTCCCCTGTTTCTCCTGAAATGTTCCACGCCGTAGCGGATGGCCTCCGCCTGGAGAAGCTGTGAAGCATAGAGCACGGTTTCAAAAGAGGAGGGATAGCGGAATGTCTGCTGCATGTAATTCATGATCTTTCCGTTGGCACCTGCATTTCTCTGGTGCTTTTCCATCACATAGGAAAAAATATTAAAGTCATCCGGATCATCCGTAAATGTCTTGACCGTGCTCAGACAGGGGAAAGACTGGAATCCGAATTCTGACGCATAGCGGAAGAAATAATTTCTGTAATCCGAGAAAGGCTTGTTTCCGTGCCACACATCCCAGTAATGCACATCACCTCTGTTCGGGTCATTTGGTTCGTCAAAGGAACCGCCTGAGGAAGGGCTTGCCGGCCAGTAAAAGGTCACAGGGTCATACTCCCTCAGCACCTCCGGGATCACTCTCTCATACATGAGCAGATAATCCCTCACCTCAGAGTGCTTTGATACCCAGTTGCCCTCCTTTACAAACATCTCCATCTCATTGTTGCCGCACCACAGACCTAAGGAAGCGTGATGGCGGATACGTTTTATGTTGTCAGCCAGCTCTTTTCTCATATTCTCCTCAAAGGCAGGCGTCAGATCATAGACCGCACAGGCGAACATAAAGTCCTGCCATACCATAAGACCCAGTTCATCGCAGATATCGTAGAACCAGTCCTCGGGATAATACCCGCCGCCCCACACACGAACGGCGTTGAAATTGGCTGCCCTGCAGTCCTTAAGCAGTTTTCTGGTCTTTGCCGGGGTAGTCCTGCCCAGCAGGTGGTCCTCGGGGATATAGTCAGCGCCCATGGCAAATACCTGTACCCCGTTAACCTCATGGGCAAAGCTCTCCCCATATGCGTCCTTCTCCACATGCATGGTCATGGTGCGAAGACCGATGCGCTGTATCTTTTCATCCACTGCCGTATCCCCGCACATAAGCTCTGTCTTGACGGTATACAAGGGCTGTTCCCCAAGGCCGTTGGGCCACCAGAGTCTGGGATCTTCAATAACGATCTCCTCCGGGGAGCCGTCAAAGACACGTTTTGACTTATCGGGGTCCTCTATGGTGATCCGGTAGGAACAGCAGGAATCCTGTCCGTGGAGTTCCACGGGGTCTCCTGCCACCCGGTCCTTCACGATTCTTACATGCACCTGAGGCTTCAGTCTGACATATCCTGCCCGGTGCTCCTGGCGCAGATACACACTGTCAAGGCAGGCTTTCTGTATCCCCAGAAGGGATACCGGGCGGAAGATACCTGCATCCGGCAAGTGAGCACCCCAGTCCCAGCCGAACATACAGTGCGCTTTCCGAATGTGCACAAAACCGTCCATGGCGTCCTCAGACCCTCTTGTGGGCGCCTCCGCGAATTTTTCCCTGATGTACGCAAGCGGTGAGTGGAAAAGTATCCGCAGGGAGTTTCTCTTTTCATGGAGAAGATGCCGCACGGAAAATTCCCAGGTCCGGTGCATATTGTCTGTTCTGCCTATATATTCATGATTCACATAGATGTCCGCAATGGTATCCAGCCCCTCAAAGCGCAGCAAAACGCTGTCACAGGAGAGAAGGTCCGTCCCACAGGCGAATATGGTCTCATATTCATAGTCGTTTTCCATCAGTGCCAGAGCTTTATTCTCATTGTCCTTCCAAAATGGATCCTCCATATTGCCGTTTCTCAAAAGATCCGTGTATACGGTTCCGGGTACCTGTGCCGGCTGCCAGTCGTCCCACCCCGCGGTATGCATTTCCCAGTTTTCATGAAGATTCTGTTTTATCATTTTGCTGCTTTCCCCTTTTCAGACTTCTTATTCTTCACTGCCGTCAAGCAGAAGATGACTATATTCCGGATGTTTTGCAAACCAGCCCACAGCATAAGAACATGTGGGAAGCACTTTTTTTCCGCTCTCATCCAGATACTGTGCCGCTGCCTGCATAAGCTTTCCCGCAATCCCCTGTCCGCGCAGAGATTCATCTACAAAGGTATGGTTGATATTCACCGTGTTTTTGTTTACAGCGGGAAATGTGACTTCTGCCAGCATTTTCCCCTCTTCATTGTAATAGGCGATTTTTGATTTTTCCTTCGTAAATTCCATAATCATTCTCCTCTTCACTTTTTTATTTCATAAAAGCCGGCATAACCGGCTTTTATATTCCTACTTTTCTGCTGCTGCAAGCGCTTTTGTTTTCCACTTTCCTCTCCTGTAGAAAAACCAGGTGACAATGGCACCCAGTACCCAGGATACCAAGAGAGAGATAAAGATACACTCACTGCGGCCGTTTGGAAGTTCCGGTGTTCTGGTGGCCCAGGATATCCCGTAAGCCAGAGGCACACGAATCAGGACTGTGGTAATGATGGAGATCCACATAGGCGTCATGGTATCACCTGCTCCCCTCATGACTCCGGAAAGACTCTGGGTCACAGCCATGGCTATGTATCCCACTGCCAGTATGCACATCATGCGCATACTCAGATCCACAAGCTCAGAGGTGCCGGTAAAGATACCCATCAGATTCCTGCCGAACAGCAGGATGAGGACCGTGATCACAGCGGATGTGCCTGCCGCGATCATGGTGCCCTGTCTGGCTCCCTGTTCCACCCGGTCGTAGCTGTTTGCCCCCACATTCTGACCCGCATAAGTGGTCATGGTGGTGCCGAAGGAAAAGTTCGGCATCATGGCAAAGCCGTCCACACGCATAACGATCACATTGGCTGCTATGAGCATTTCCCCGAAGCTGTTGGTAAGGGACTGCACAATGACCATGGCCATGGAGAAAATAGCCTGGGTAAGCCCGGAGGGAAGTCCCAGACGGATAATATTCACGGCATGGTTCTTTTTCATCTTCAGATAGTGGAGTCTGAAATCAAAGACATCCTTCATGCGGGTCAGTTTCCACATGCAGAGGACTGCCGATACTGCCTGCGCAATGGCTGTGGCAAGGGCAACCCCCGGCACGCCCAGGCCCAGGCCGGCTACAAACCACAGATCCAGGATAATATTCAGCACCGTCGCCACAAGCAGATATATAAGGGCCGATACGGAATCTCCCAGACCCCTGAGGATTCCGCTCAGAATATTGTAGTAAGCCACACCTGCAATGCCGATAAACAAAATTCTCAGATAGGAATTACACCAGTCAATGATCGTATCCGGCGTATGCAGAAGCTCCAGCATAGGCATGATCACAAAGGGTGCCAGCGCCATGATAATGACTGAGGCAATGGCGGTCAGGGTGATACAGCTTCCTATGGTGCCGGAGAGTTCCTCCCTCTCCTTTGCCCCGAAATACTGGGAAACCATAACACTGCTTCCCACGGAAATACCGATAAATAAAACAAGCAGCAGGTTTAAGATCGGTCCGGCACTGCCCACCGCTGCCAGGGCATTGTCTCCCACATACCGTCCCACAATAATACTGTCCACCGTGTTGTAGAGCTGCTGCGCGATATTGCCGATAACAAGCGGCACAGTAAAAGCCACGATCTTCTCCCACGGTCTGCCCTCTGTCATATCCACAGGGGCGAATAATTTCTTCAGTTGTCCTCCCATAATACGTTTACCTTCTTCTGTCACATTTTTCTCATACATATTCAGCTCCGCTGAATATGATATATACTTATCCTACTATAAAAAGACAGCCCGGTCAAAATGTATTTTTCTTTGACCGGGTGTTTTTTTCCGCTGTCCGCAGGTGCTGCGGCAAAAAGAGCAAATAGAAAGGCGGAAACGGCTCATCTCCTTCCGTTTCCGCCTATCCCCTTGGGGTTAAATCACCACAATGATTCCGCCGTCATTGGCATACATACTGCTGACGCCTGCGGTATCTAAAAGAACTACATCCTTTACCGGAATCCGTTTTACAATGGCGTCCTTCACGATCTCCGCCCGCTCCCGGCAGTTGCAGTGTGAGATGCCCAGTATTCTGTCCGCACTGTTCTCTGAGCGCTCCACAATATAATCCACCATTTTCATAAGGGCCTTGTTAATGCCTCTGGCCTGGTCAAGCTGTATGATCGTGCCCTCCGGGGTCGCTCCCATGACAGGCTTGATCTTCAGGGCCGTGGCCACAAATGCCTTCAGATTACTTAATCGTCCGTTCTTTCGCAGAGTTTCAAGGCTCTCCAGCACAAAATAGGTGTTCTGGCTCTCAATATAAGCCTCTACCTCCCGGACAATATCCTCAAATTCCATATTTTTACTCTCACACTCTTCAATCTTCAGAGCGATCAGGGTCTCGCCCACAGAAGCTGAGCGGGAATTGAATACATGGATCTTTTTCTCAGGACTGCTCTCCAAAAGCAGATTTCTGCCGAGTACGGCACTGTTATAGGAGCCGCTCAGTTCTGAGGAAAGCGTCACTGCATACACATGGTCTGCCTCACAGTCATAGGCTTCCATATATCTCTCCGGGGAGGGACATGAGGATTTGGGACAGTTCGGTGATTCTGCCACTCTTTTTAAGAAATATGCCTGATCAAAGCTCTCATCATCCACAATATCTTCTTCGTCGACAGTAAGGGTCAGGGATGCCCGTTCAATGGCCGGGTCTTCTTTCCAACGTTCTATTAATTCTCCGCAGCTGTCTATTACTATTTTATATCTCATCTTGCAACCTCTTATATGTAGTTTTTAATACTATGTTTTATGATAACACAAAACCATGCTGTTGAAAAGGGCTTTTTTCATGAAAGTACTTTGATTTTTCCCGTTTTTCGTATATACTATTCATTAGACTAATGACAGGAAGAGGAAATAATATCATGATAGCTTTACAGGTACAGGATGTAAAAGACTTTATGTCCCGTCTGCTTATCGGAACCGACTTCGATGCCTTCTGGCTGTGTGAGGCCAATGTGACCACCTTTGTCACTTACCATATTGACGGTTCCCTCCACAAGGAGTTCTTTGATTCAGAACAGGCGGAAATGCTCGCCCGGACAGAGCGCACCTTCTCAACGTGGAAGGAAATAAAACCCTTCTGCTTCTCCATCATGAAAGGAAAACATACCCCGCTGCACTTTAAAATTGTATTTCAGCTCTCCCGGCAGAATGTGGAAAAACTGCTTGTGGGAAGCGGACTTTCCCAGACACCGGCAGATGTCTTCGGCCTGTATCTGAACCTGCAGTACGACGGCAGTCATGTGACCTGCACAACAGGTACATCCCTGAGAACCTTTACCATGGACAAGTCCCTGGACCGGGTGTGGGATGAAATGGTGACCAAATTTTTCAGGCAGCAGCAGATTCCTGTGCTGCTTGTCTGATTTTATATTGATAATAGTTTATGTGAAAGAAGGAAAAGTATGCAAAATTATGAAAAAAATGACTTCAAACAGGAATGGATGGAAAATTTGACCCTGTTTGCCCGCGAGATGGATTACCCCCGGGAAGCTGCCGCCTCTCTTGCGCAGTCCCTGGATCAGGTTTTTAAAAATCGGGAAGTTCTCCATATACTCACTGCTGCTGACCGGACATACAGTGAAAACATCCATATGGACTACGAAAAAATCCTGGAGGAATTAAAGGATGTCTCCCCGCGCTGCGGCATCCACACATATACCCTCCACATGCTCTTCTATATTATCCTGTCACGCAAAACCAGGAAAATCTACGAAGAACGCGGCATTGCGCCGGAAATCTTCCGTGCCTCCATGATGGACCTGCACTGGAAGCTTCTGGAATGCAGAAAAATGTTCGGCATATGGGGCACCAGCGTAGCGCAGTGGCAGATCTGGTGGTTTGAGGTCAGACGTTTTGCGCTTGGGCGTTTCCAGTATGAGCTGGTGCCCTTTCGGGAAACCTACGAAAAAGACGGCGTATCCCTGCATCCCGGTGACCTTGTCATCAACGTGCACATCCCGTCCTGCGGCCCCTTAAAAAGGGAAGAATACATGAAGTCCTACGCCATGGCCGCAGACTTCTTCCGTGATTCCTTCAAGGACAGGCCCATTGTGTTCCTGTGCGAATCCTGGATGCTCTTTCCGGAACATAGGCTGTTCCTTCCGAAAACTTCCAATATTCTGGGATTTATGCAGGATTATGACATTTTCAGAGAGGAGTATAACAACGGGGATCTGTGGAGAATCTTTTATGAGGACTACGAAAAACCGGCTGACAAGCTTCCTGGTAACACAGGACTCCAGAGAGCTTACCGCTCCTGGTTAATGGAAGGACACATGGCCGGAATGGGATTCGGCGTTTTTATATATGATAAAAGAGTGACAGGAGAAGAATTATGATACAGGATATTGCACCGCATATTTACCACAACGAATATCTGCCCCACCATCCTCAAAAGGACAGTGTGCTACTCTGTTACGATAAAGATCGGATATTCATGAATGTCACAGACGGAGAAATTGCATTCCCCACTTATGCAGAGGCGGAAGCCGTATATCCGGCTGTCAGAGACATGTGGACATATCTTTTCACCATAGATGAGACTGCATATTACCTTATATCCCGGCTCCCCTTTGAGGAGATGCCGGACTATGCCTTTGAAAGGACCGACAGCCTGCGCACCTTAAGCCCCCGTCATCTTATCTTTGCAGGTATTACCGGACACCAGCTCTACAAATGGTATAAAGGGCGCCGCTTCTGCGGATCCTGCGGCCGTAAGATGAAGCCGGATAAAAAAGAACGTATGATGTACTGCCCCCACTGCCAAACTATGGAGTATCCAAAGCTCTCCCCCGCGGTCATTGTTGCCGTGAGAAACGGGGATAAGCTGCTGCTCTCCAAATACGCGGGACGTGAATTTACCAACTATGCCCTTATTGCCGGATTTGCGGAGATCGGAGAGCCTATAGAAGACACGGTGAGACGAGAAGTCATGGAGGAGGTAGGTTTAAAGGTCAAAAATATCCGCTTTTACAAAAGCCAGCCATGGTCTTTCAGTGATACTCTGCTCTTCGGCTTCTTCTGTGATCTAGACGGTGACGACACCATCCGGCTGGACGAGGAGGAGCTGGCCCTGGCAGAATGGCACGAGCGTTCCCAGATACCTGATGACGCATATGAAATCAGTCTCACCAGGGAGATGATGACGCTGTTTAAAAACGGACTTGATGACAAATTGTCACTGTAATGTCATTTTCCCCTGCTATACTGTGTTTCCATAAGGAGGATACACAACTATGGAAATACTGTCTTGTAAAAATCTTACGAAAATTTACGGCGCAGGGCCAAACGCGGTCACTGCCCTGGATCATGTCACTCTCTCCGTGGAAAGCGGAGAATTCGTAGCCATTGTAGGCGCTTCCGGTTCCGGAAAATCCACGCTTCTGCATCTTCTGGGAGGCGTGGACCGCCCTACAAAAGGCGAGATCCGTATTGAGGACACAGACATTTCCACCCTGAATGAGGAGGCACTCGCCGCCTTCAGGCGCCGGAAAGTCGGTCTGATCTATCAGTTTTATAATCTGATTCCCACTCTCACCATCCGGAAAAATATACTTCTGCCTGTTCTTCTGGACGGACGCAGGCCTGACCGGGAAAGATTTGACCAGATCGTCACGACTCTGGGTCTTACCGACCGGCTGGAACACCTTCCCGGGGAACTCTCCGGGGGACAGCAGCAGCGGGCTGCCATTGCCAGAAGCCTGATCTGCCGCCCTGCCATTTTGCTGGCAGATGAACCCACCGGCAACTTAGACCGGAAAAATTCCCGGGAGACCATGGATCTTCTGAAGCTGTCACACCGCAGGTTCGGACAGACCGTTCTTCTGATCACACACGATGAAAAGCTGGCACTGGAGGCTGACCGAATCCTGACCATGGAGGACGGCAGGGTAATCAAAGACCAGGTGAACCCATCATGAAGATTCTGAGAGAATATACCCTGGATTTTATCCGTCAGAACAAGCGCACAAGCTGTGCCATTATGATTGCCCTTTATCTGACCAGCACCTTCCTGGCCTCCCTCTGCGGCTTTTTGGAGACCATGTGGAAGGACACCATCACCCTCACCGTGTACAAATCCGGTGACTGGCACGGGGAACTGTTCGGGGAGACTTTCGGCCGGGATCTGCCTCTGATCAGGGATTACTCCACGGTGGAATCCCTGTTGATAAAAGGCGAATTTATCACGGCGAAGATCAAGGACCCCAGAAGAGAATATCTGTCCTTCCGCTGCGCCAATGCCCCATACTGGGAGCATATGTCTGATAAAAATGAGCTGACCGAAGGCCGCATTCCCAGAGCGTCCGATGAGATTGTCATCTCAAAACAGTATTTTGAGAACAATCCCCAGCTCAAAGTCGGGGATAGAATAACGCTTCCCATCGGGGATCGGGTAAAGGACGGTACGGTTCTGGAAGCCACAGAACCGCTTCGCAGCGGGGAGAGTTTTTCCCAAAAAGGGGAACGCACCTTTACGATCGTGGGCATACTGGATGTCACAACAGCGTCCACGGTCCCTATGTATTATGCTATGGGTTATATGGAGGAGGAAGAGATAAAACCGGAGGAGTCCGTCACGGTCTATCTGCGCTTTCATTCCATACACGACACCTACAGGGACCTTCCCAAGATAGCGGAACTGATCGGATGGGAAACAGATGAATACGGAAATTATAACCTGAAATACAATGCCGACTATCTGTCACAGCACTTTGTGTTTCCCAAAGGACAGCTTAGCTTTGACAGTGCCATGCAGATGCTGGCCTATCCCCTGATGTATCTGTTTCTGGCAGCACTGGTTGTGGGCCTTTTTATCCTCATCATACACAACGCCTTTTCCCTGTCCGCCAATTCCCGGATCACCCAGTTGGGCGTTCTGGCAAGCATCGGCGCCTCGCCCCGTCAGATTCGGCGGTCCGTCATCTGGGAGGGCCTGCTCCTCATGCTTCTGCCTCTGCCGGCCGGCCTTGCTACCGGATGGTTTCTGGACAGCCGGCTGATCCGGTATATTAACTCCATTAACAACTCCGCACGCCAGGAGGGGATGAAGGTGATTTTCTCCTACGGGCTTTTGAGCATACTGCCCGCTGTGCTCCTCACCTTCCTGACGGTCTGGTTTTCAGCCGGAATACCCGCCAAACGGATCGCACGCCTCACGCCTATAGAAGCCATACGGCAGGGTGGTATGGGAAATATAAAAAAGACACGTTCCAGGCATCTTCTGTCCCGGTTCTTCGGTATTGAGGGGGAGATGGCATCCAGTGCACTTTCCGCCCGGAAGAGATCCTACCGGACAGCCACGATTTCCCTGACTCTGTCTTTTCTTCTGCTGGCCTGCTTCTGGCATCTGAATGCCTTAAGGAGCGCCCAAACGGACGCAGCCGTCCAAAAGGATGAGGCTTCAAAAGCCCATATTGAATATTACCTGGATAACGGGCAGGCTCCGGAACAGGAGATACTCTATGACTTAAAAAAGCTTCCCCATGTAAAAGACGCTGTCTTTTATTCTTCCTTAAAATCCGCCCTGTGGATGACCGCAGACATGGAGTCCGAGGAACTGAAGCGCGCAGGAGGCATGGAAGCTGTAACAGATGCAGGAAAATATTATCCCATCAAAAGAGGCGGGCAGTACCGGATCCAAAGTTACATTATGGGACTGGATGATGCGTCTTTCCGTGCATACTGCTCTCTGCTTGGCATTGACCCGGCACCTTATTTTGACACTGCGGACCCACGTGCTATTGTGTACAACCGGACTGCTGACAAGATAAACGGAAAGCCCTCCCACACAAAGGACATAGATTTTCTGAAACTTCAGGAGGGAGATACCCTGACCTTATCCGATAAGATCCTGGATGAGGAGGAGGGCGAATCCACTTTCCGTATAAAAGCCGGACATATTACAGACAAAACGCCCCTTCCCGGCGTAGAATTTCCGGGATATACCCTGATCCAGTTTGTGCCCATGAGCTCCATGGATGCCCTGGCTGAAAACTGCAGGGAAAAACGGCGGCTTGGTTCCTATCACGCCATTGGCCTTTTCTACGCTGACAGCAGAAAGCATATTGAGGGAATCCGTAAGAATATGGAAGCGTTCAGTGACAAGTATTATGGTTCCGGTGACTATTATATCTCCGACATTCTGGAGGAAGAGAAACTTGACCGGGATGCCAATAAGATGTACAGTGCTGTTATCTTCTTCATTTCCGGCCTGATGGCTGTCATTGGCCTGTCCAATGTGTGGGCAACGGTATCCGGGACCTTAAAAAGCCGCAGAAGGGAGCTTTCCACCCTGCGCTCCGTAGGGCTTTCCCCGCGGGCCCTGTCCCGTATCCTGTCACTGGAGGCTTTGCTTTTCGGTCTGACACCGATTCTTGTAAGCCTTCCCGTGCAGGTGCTCTTTGTAGCCTTCTTCCTGAACGTATCCGGGCTTCCTGTCAGCATCTATCTGGCGCACGCGCCGTTTTTAAAGATTCTTGCTTACACGGTCCTGCTGCTGGCTGTCATGCTGGGCACATACGCTCTGGGCAGCAGAAAATTACTGAAGGAAAATATCATCGACGCGCTGAAGGATGAGACGTTCTAACGGGAATCCGTATAGAACCGCACAGTAAAACAGGCACCTCCGTCCTGCCCGTTGTCCGCCCGCAAAGTCCCGTTCTGGCGCTCGATCAGGGATTTTGACAGCGCAAGGCCAATGCCGATGCTGTCCCTGCCGGCGTTTTTCCCCCGGTAGAACCGCTGGAAAAGATGGGGGATATCCTCCTCATCAAATCCCGGACCGTTATCTGCCACCAGAATCTCCGTATAGAGGGGGTTCTGGTGGTATTTTATTGTGATGCTCCCGCCCTCTTCTGCGTGCTCACTGCAGTTCTTAATCAGATTGGACAGAGCTTCGGCTGTCCAGTGTCTGTCCCCCTTAAAACAGGCCTGTATCTGCTGTGGAATGCTGAGCGTCTGTTCCCGCGCTCTGATCTGCGGCTCCAGCGGCTCACAGGCTTCAATGATGACGGACGCAGCATCCAGGTTTTCCTGCTCCAGTTCCAGTGTTCCCGCATCCAGTCTGGACAGGGTGAGAAGGCTGGCAACCAGATACTCCATCCGAAAAATCTGATCCTCCAGCCGGTCCAGATACACCTTTGCCCCTGTATCTCCCCTTCCTGCTGCAGAAGCTGTACCATCAGGGACATGGAGGTAATGGGTGTCTTTAACTGGTGGGCAATATCCGCCAGATTATCCGCCAGGTTCTGCCGCTCCTGACAGGCCTCTTCCTTGGTCCTGCGAAGTTCCCGGACAGTCTTATATATCTCATCCTCCAGTATGGAAAATTCATCTTCCCTGCGGGACAACACGGTCTCACGGCCCTGGTTTACATCCTCCAGATATGCGGTGAGCTCCTCAATACGCTGCCCTTTCCCCTTCTCCGACCTTTTATACCAGCATAACCAGACTGCGAAGATCCCCAGAAAGCACAGACAGGAAATCCCCAGATACACCGAAAGCAGACCTCTTCTGTAATAAGCAGCCGTGTATCCGTATCTGTCCAGCCACTCCCTGCCCTCCCGGGATACGGAGGCGGTACTGCTTTCCTTTAATATAGCCGTCACTTTGCCGGCAAGCTCCGGCTCCTCCTTTATAGTGCAGGACATAATCTGTTCCACAGTCTTTCTCTGCATACCGGAGGAAACCGCCGCGAAGACCGTTCCAAGAAGCAGTCCCAGGCAGACTGCCGCGGCCAGCACTGCCGGTACGGTTCTCTTTTTTTCTCTTCTATCCATTCTCCCCTGTCTCCTCCATCCGATAGCCAATCCCCCGAAGGGTCTGAATCTGTTTTGGGTTATTCATTTTCTCCCGAAGGCGTTTCATGGTGACCGTAAGGGTATTGTCATTGACAAAATTTCCATCCGCATCCCACAGAAGTTCCAGCAGACGGTTCCTGGTTATCGCCTGGTTTTTATTTTCCATAAGCACACGCAGCAGGCGCAGCTCACCGGCTGTGAGAACCACTTCCTCTGTCCCCAGATAAGCTTTCATCTTCTCCGTATCCATGGAAATGTCACCACAGGTAAGTTTTCCCTTCTCCGCTGCCCTGGTGCTCCTTCTTAAGACAGCCCGAACTCTGGATAAGAGAACAGACAGCAGAAACGGCTTCACAATATAGTCATCCGCTCCCATATCCAGCCCTTTCACAATATCCTTCTCGTCATCGCGCACAGTCAGGAAGATCACAGGAAGGGTTTCATCAAAGGCCTTAACCTGACTGCAGAAAGCAAATCCGCTGCCATCCGGCAGGTTCAGGTCCAGAAGCACTAACTCCACTCTTCCGTCCAGACGGGCTTCTGCCTCCTTTAATGTCCTGCACCAGACCGTGGTGCTTCCCTCCTTCTCCATTGCGCACCGGATTCCGAAGGCAATGGTCTCATCATCCTCAAGCAGTAATATATGGGGCATGGTTTTTCTCCTTTATCAAAAATAAAACAAATCCTCGAATTTCTTATCAAGTGCAATACATAATATCAGCGCCAGCTTTGCTGTTGGGTTAAACTGTCCCGTCTCAATGGAGCTAATGGTGTTTCTGGATACCCCCACCATCTCTGCCAGTTGGTTCTGGGACAGCTTTTTCTCTGTCCTGGCTTCCTTTAAACGGTTTCTTAAAATCAGATTTTCTTCCATCCGCACACCTGTTTTCTATATAATTTCACTGATATAGCCGATAAACAGTGCCGCCCCGGTGAGCAGGGAAAGAATACCTAAAAACAACTCTCCTTTTTTATGCAGCTTCACCCCATTATACAGACGGGAGATCCCCATACCCGCAAAAAAGATGCAGTACACGTCACTCCATGGCTGTCCTGCCACGATCTTTGTGATCATCAGCGCCAGTGATACCAGAAGAATGACCATGAGTGCCAAAGTAAACCCTTTCTGGGAGACCTGCAGCTCCCACTCATCCATAGACCCTTTTCTGCTCTTCTGTACTCTCTCCAGAACTTCTTCTTTCTCCATTATGATACCTTCCTCTCTCTGCCAAGTTTTCTTGTCACTCTCAGTATATCATGCCAAGTTTTCTTGTCAATACCTTTTGCCAAGTTTTCTTTGCATCCTTTCAGGTATCTCGAGGCTGCCTGCCGAGAATTCCTGATTCCCGCATAAAAGTGCAGTCATCTGCGGCCCTCTTCCAATGGAACAAAGAGTCCGGCTTGCCGGACTCTCGCGCCGAAGCGCGGCCGTTTGCGGCCCTTTTCCAGTGCAAAAAAATACAGACGGAAAAGAATACTCTCTCTTCCGTCTGCACTGTCTGTTAAATTGCTGCGATTCTTTTATTTGGCAAGCATCATCATGATCTCATTGCTGCGTGCCACAAATTTTGTCATCTCTTCCGGAGTGAGCTGTCTGTGGCTCAGCACAGCCAAGTCATAGAGCTGCTCACAGATGACTTTTGTATTGTCTGTGTCCCCGTTCTCCAGAACATACTGTACCAGCTTGTTGTTGGCATTCAGTATCAGTGTCTCCTGTCCGCCGAACATGGACGGGTCCATGCCGTACATGTTATACATCTTCATCATTTCCTGCATACGGCGGCTTTCCTCTGAAACGGTCATCATGGAAGAAACGTTCTCATTTTTCAGTTTCTCCACCTTGACTGTCAGGTTCTCTTTATTCAGCACTTTCTTGAACAGCTCGGAGAGTGTCTTTGTCTCCTCCTCAAGTGCTGCCGCGTCCTCCTCTTTTACGGATTCATTTATATCCGCATCAATGCGCAGGAATCTTACATTCTCCTTAAGCTGCTCTACATGGGAGATAAACGGAGAGTCAATATTGTGCTTCATGATAACAGCATCCTGACCCTGTTCCCTGAACATATTAATGTACTGGCTCTGCTGTACCTCGTCGGTCACATAGTAAACATTGGTCTTCTCAGGCTCTTTTTCCTCTTCGTCTTTCTTGTCTCCCTCAGCGCCTTCTTCTTTTGTCTCCTCAACCGTGGTCTCTTCTGCCTCTTTTGCATCTTCCGGTTTTTCATTCTCTTTGATGCAGTCTTCCAGAGTCAGATATTTGCCGTCAATATTCTTGTACAGGATGTAGTCCATCATTCTCTCAGAGAACTTGGTGTCTTTTAAGCAGCCGAATTTGATGAACGGGCTGATATCATCCCAGTATTTTTCATAGTTTTCTCTGTCTGTCTTGCACATGCCGGACAGTTTATCAGCCACCTTCTTGCTGATATAATCAGAGATTTTCTTTACAAATCCGTCATTCTGCAGCGCACTTCTGGATACGTTCAGAGGCAGATCCGGGCAGTCGATGACACCCTTTAACAGCATCAGAAACTCAGGAATGACTTCTTTGATATTATCCGCAATGAATACCTGATTGTTGTACAGTTTGATGGTTCCCTCAATGGATTCGTACTCCATATTGATTTTCGGGAAGTACAGGATACCTTTCAGATTGAAGGGGTAATCCATATTCAGGTGGATCCAGAACAGCGGCTCCTTGTAATCCATGAATACTTTCCTGTAGAAGTCCTTATACTCCTCATCGGTGCACTCATTGGGATGTTTTGTCCAAAGCGGATGGGTATCACTGAGAGATACCGGGCGCTTATTGATCTTAACTTTATCCCGGGCAGGAGATACCTCAACGATCTCTTTCTCGCCGTTCTCGTTTTCCTTCTCCTCTGTCTTGGCCTCCTCGTGGATATGCTCAACCACCACGTCGTCATCTCTTAAATCAGCCTCGTCGATGGTCTCATATTCCTGCTCTGCGTTGGCTTTTGACAGGAAAATTTCAACAGGCATGAAGGAACAGTATTTTTCAATGATTTCCCTTGCACGGTATTCATTGGCAAACTCCAGAGCGTCCTCATTGAGGAACAGGGTGATCTCTGTACCGACTTTGGTACGGTTTCCCTCACCGATCTCATATTCCGTGCCGCCGTCACATTCCCAGTGTACCGGTACGGCATCTTCCTTGTAGGAAAGTGTATCGATATGAACCTCGTCCGCTACCATGAAAGCGGAGTAGAATCCCAGACCGAAATGTCCGATGATCTGGTCTTCGTTTGTCTTGTCCTTATATTTCTCCAGGAACTCTGTTGCACCGGAAAATGCGATCTGAGTGATGTATTCTTCCACCTCGTCAGCAGTCATACCAAGACCGGTATCAATGAACTTCAGTGTCTTCTCTTCCGGATTCACGATCACTTCAATCTTGTTCTTATGTCCTTCCGGGAATGTATACTCACCCATAACCTCCAGTTTTTTCAGTTTGGTGATGGCATCACATCCGTTGGAAATCATCTCACGGAAAAAAATGTCATGGTCAGAATACAACCATTTCTTGATAATCGGAAAAATATTGTCGCTATTAATTGATAAGGTACCACGCTTGTTAGCCATGATATGCATCTCCTTTGCCTTTTCTGTGTGATTTTATTTTTTATTGCAAAAAACCTTACTCCGGTTTTCTGCTACTAAAAATAATATTAATACCAGGGGGAAGAAAAGTCAAGAGAAAATTAGCACTCAATCTAATTGAGTGCTAACAAATTTTTATTAAGATTATAAACAAATTATAAATTCAGATTCTTTAATCCCTGTTGTCTATTTTCTGTGCCACAATAAATATATTCGGCGGATTTCTGTGCAGGTTTACGATTTCCAGCACAAGAAATCCCTTTTTCTGTATTTTTCTC
Source organism: Blautia sp. NSJ-175 (assembly GCF_022867815.1). NCBI lineage: Bacteria > Bacillati > Bacillota > Clostridia > Lachnospirales > Lachnospiraceae > Blautia > Blautia sp. NSJ-175. Next base: position 81,841 of record NZ_JALIFQ010000006.1, on the reverse strand, counting down.
ATAAGACCGATTGGTGTGTCAAAAGCCACATAGGGCATCAGATGTAGCTTGCTTTTCAAAAACTTTTTCACGGAATCCTTTGAAAAATTCCTGCCCAGGCAGTCTGTGGCAGAGATAAACACACCGCCCGGCTTGAGAAGAGACCATATTTTTTCCAGGACTTCATCCCTGTCTGAGAGGTATAACAGCACATTGAACGCGGTGACCACATCAAAGCTTTCCGGTTCACCGCTGAAATTCATCAGGTCCGTATGACAAAAGGTAATGTTCCGGCACTCTTCCTGTGCTGCCTTCTGCACTGCTTTTTCCATCATCTCCTCTGAGGTATCAATCGCCACGATCTCCTTCACCTTCTGCGAGATGGGAATGGTGGTGTTGCCCGTGCCGCATCCGAAATCCAGGACCTTTGCCTCCTCGTTCAGATACGGCAGTGTACGTTTCACTGTCTTTTTATATGCTTTTTTATAGACCTTCCATACCTGGTCGTCGTAAACTCTGGACCTCCTGTTCCAGAAATATTCATTGTCTGATGGTCTTTTTGACATCTTATGTTTCCCCTTTCTGAAATTACTGCGGACTGCTGCCGCTGTATGAAATCTTATAAAAATCTGCGGAGCAGCCACTCTTTCCCCTCCGTGTAAGGCTGATAACGGATGGGCAGATCGATACGGTCTGACTTCTTCACCACACTTTTTTTATGGCTGAAAGTATCAAAGCTTTCTCTTCCGTGATAGCTTCCCATGCCGCTGCCGCCCACACCGCCGAAGCCCATATGCGGAGTAGCCAGATGAATGATGGTGTCATTGATACAGCCTCCGCCAAAGGAGAGATTCCCAAGAACCTTCCGTTCGGTCTTCTTATCTCTGGTAAAAAGGTAGAGGGCCAATGGTTTTTCCCTCTCTTTTACAAACTGAAGCGCTTCCTGTATCTCTTTAAACGTCAGCACAGGAAGCACAGGACCGAAGATCTCTTCCTGCATGACCGGCGATTTTTCCGTGATGCCTGTCAGTACCGTAGGCGCGATCTGCAGTCGTTTTTCATCCCCATAACCGCCGATCTCAGCCTTTTCATCTCTCAGAAGCCCCATGACCCTATGGTAATGTTTCTCATTGATCATACGGGGATAATCCGGGTTTTTCAAAGGCGCCTCACCGAACATCTCCCTGATATAATGTCTGACATATACCAGAAATTCTTCTTTGGCCCCTTCCTGCACGAGCAGATAATCCGGTGCCACACAGGTCTGTCCGCTGTTCAAATATTTACCGAAGACCAGTCTTTTCGCCGCCATCTTCAGATTAGCTGTCCTGTCCACAATACAGGGGCTTTTGCCGCCCAGTTCCAAGGTCACCGGTGTCAGATAACGGGCCGCCTTTTCCATCACCAGCCTGCCCACTGTCACGCCTCCGGTGAAAAAAATATAATCAAACCGCTGCTCCAAAAGCTCCTGGTTCTCCGCCCGTCCGCCTTCCACCACACACACAAACTCCGGCGGAAATGCCTGGCGGATCATCTTCGCGATCACAGCCGATACATGCCCCGAGTAAGCAGAAGGTTTCAAAATGCAGCAGTTCCCGGCAGCAATGGCCCCGATCAGAGGATCCAGACAGAGCATAAAAGGATAATTCCACGGTGCCATGACCAGTACCACACCATAAGGCTCATGCGTCACAAAACTCCTTGCCGGAAACTGTGCCAGTGGTGTGTGGACAGTCTTATCCTTCATCCACGATCTCAGGTGTCTCTTCACAAAAGACAGCTCACTTAAAACCATCCCCACCTCTGTCATATAAGACTCAAAAGAAGACTTATGCAGATCCTGATACAGCGCATGCCGGATTTCCCCTTCATGCTTCTTTATACTCTTCTCCAGCCGTTCAAGTGCCCGGAGTCTGAAAGCCAAAGTCAGGGTACATCCCTTATCGAAAAATTTTCTCTGACACTGCACCAGTTTATCTATTTCCATATTCATTCCTCTTTTCTGCACTTTTTCCTTATTGTAATACATTTTTTCGAAAAGAACAAGGTATGCCGGCGTTACAGCCTTTCGGTTTCATAGCAGCAAAAGTAACGGTTCAGCTTGTCTTTACTGTTACGGAACATTAAGGAATGCCTATAATTTTAAGATGTTAAATTGAAATAATAGGTAAAGCAGAAAGAAAATTTAGCCAGGAACTTAAGAGATACCTATAATTTTAAAATCTTGGACTGAAATATAGGTAAAGCAGGGAGAAAAATTGGTCAGAAACTTAAGAAATACCTATAATTTTAAAATCTTGGATTGAAATATAGGTAAAGCAGGAAGAAAAATTGGTCAGGAACTTAAGAAATACCTATAATTTTAAAATCTCGGATTGAAATATAGGTAAAGCAGGAAGAAAAATTGGTCAGGAACTTAAGAAATACCTATAATTTTAAAATCTCGGATTGAAATATAGGTAAAGCAGGAAGAAAAATTGGTCAGAAACTTAAGAAATACCTATAATTTTAAAATCCCGGATTGAAATATAGGTAAAGCAGGAAGAAAAATTGGTCAGAAACTTAAGAAATACCTATAATTTTAAAATCCCGGATTGAAATATAGGTAAAGCAGGAAGAGAATCTGATCAGAATCTCCAGAAATACCTATAATTCTAAGATATTGGAACAGAATAGCAGGTAATCTTTCATAAGCCAAGCCAGGCTCACTGGAAATGTCGGGACTTTCTGGATTTTTTGCACTTTCTCAAATGGCACGGAAAAATCGTGTAGGAAAAGAAGGTGGTCTTTCTTATATTTTACCAGCCAGTTGAATAGGATTTTTTCTTTTGCAGCAGAAGAGGCCGAAAAAAGACACAATATCCCATCATACCTTTTTTCGGCCACACCCATCTGCATTACATTTCTATGCCACTTCAACCGGCATTCATTTAAACACTTTCGCCGGCACGCAGTCCTCAATTTTCTGCCCCGATTCTATCAGCCTTCCACGATCAAATACTGACCGTTCGGAAGCACAAAAACCTCACTTGCCTCCTCGATCTCGTCCAGTGACATTCCATCCACATCCATCCCGTTTTCCTCAAAATAATCCCGGACTTCCTCAATAGAGTCCACTACAACTGCCATGCAGTCCTCCAGGAAGGCTTCCGCCTCCTCCACAGTCTCCGCCACCGGCTCGGCAAAAAGCTGCCCCTGATTCTGTAAAAATGTGAGTAAGCATTCATCGCTGAATTCGTTCATTCTGCATATCCTCCTTTAATAATTATTTTATTTAAAACGGTTTCCACCCGTTTTGTTTCTGCTCTGCACGCCTTTTTCACTGCATCCTTCGCGTCGCCTGCCGCATAACTGTACTTTACCTTTGACAGCATCTCCAGGTCGTTATAGTTGTCGCCAAAGGCTGCGCACTCCTCCGGCTTTATCTGCAGGCTCTGCTGCAGAATCTGCATGGCGTTTCCTTTATCCGCGCCTTTCGGCATCATATCCAGCCAGGCGAATCCGGAGGTGACAACTGTGGCCCGCTCCCCGAATTTTTCTTTCCAGTAGGGGTAGATATTCTCCACGCCCGCCTCCTCATACACCGATATCTTCAGGTATGGCTCCTCTATACGAAAAATATCATCCATCAGAGTCACATCATTTTTCACAAAATTGGCAATATGGTCATAAAAAGAGGGCTTCTTTGGCTGGATGTAGCATGTACTCTCACCGGAGACCAGTGCCTCCGCGCTTTCCTTCTCCAGTATGCTTTCCAGTATCTCATCTCCTAATGTCCTGTCAAACACATCTTTATGTAGGACTCTGCCCTGATAGACCACAAGTGCGCCATTTTCACAAATATATGCAATATCATCCTTCACAGGCTCAAACAGTCTTCGCAGATTGGGGTACTGCCTGCCGCTGGCTGCCGCAAATAAAATGCCCATTTCGGATAATTTTTTGATCATCGCAACCGCTTCCCGGGAGATTTCCCTTGTTCCCTGCAGAAGCGTCCCGTCCAAATCACTGGCAATGAGTTTCAGCATGGTTTCTCTCCTTTGCAAATGCCAGTACCTCGTCCGGTCTGTCCACTATTTTTTTCGCCTCATGCTCCTCAAGCTCTCTTCTCGGGCGAAATCCCCATGTAACGCCTACGGTAAACATACCCGCTGCCTTTCCGGTATCCATATCCGTGTTGGTATCCCCCAGATACAGACATTCCTCCGGAGTGACGCCAAGCCTGTCTGCAATGGCCAGCGCCCCCACAGGCGAAGGCTTTCTCGGCACTTGGGCGGTCTGGCCCTGCACTTCATCGAACAGCCCCTCTCCGAAAATCTTCTTCACAACATCCACTGCTGCGTGATGAGGCTTATTGGAAAATACAGCGATCCGTATTCCCTCCTCCTTCAGTCCCCGAAGCAGTTCCGGAATACCCTCAAAGGGCTTTACATGGTAAAAGGGGTCCTCCTCGAACCATTTCCTGTAAAGCACTCTCGCCTCCTCATAATCCACCTTGTCAGTGCCTTTGGAAGCTTTTAAGATCCGTTTTACCAGTTCATCGGCTCCGTCCCCTGCATAATAATTATACTCCTGAATCGGCTGTTCGGGAAGCCCATAATGGCGAAGAAGCCTGTTTCCCACAACACCGATGGATTCCACTGTGTCCGCGATCGTTCCGTCCAAATCAAATATACATGCCCGAATCATGAATGCCACTCCTTTATGTCTATTCCCATCTGTTTTAATTCCTGATAGAGCCTTGCCAGGGGAAGTCCGACCACATTGCTGTAATCACCATCTATCTTCTCCACAAAGACTGCGGATTTTCCCTGAATCCCATAGGCGCCCGCCTTGTCCATAGGCTCCCCGGTCCTCACATAGGCGTCAATCTCCTCCCCGGTCATGGGATAAAAGACGACCTCTGTCTTCTCATAAAAGCTCTTCTGCGTTACCGTGCCGCGCTGCCGTAACAGAAGGGTCACGCCTGTGTATACCTGATGGGTATTGCCCTGGAGACGTAAAAGCATATCCCGGGCCATGGCTGCGTCCGCCGGTTTTCCCAGAATGGAATCCTGAAATGCCACCACAGTGTCTGCTCCGATCACCAGCACATCCCCGGATGTCCTCTCAAAAACTTCACTTCCCTTACAGCGGGACAGTTCCTGTACTACTTCCCGGGGAACACTGGACGTCATAATTTCCTCCGCATTGCTCGGGCAGACTTCAAAGACAGCCCCAATCTGCTCCAGCAGTTCCCTGCGTCTGGGAGAAGCACTGGCTAATATTATTTTTCTCATTTATGCTCCCTGCCTCCTATTCATGCTTTTTTAAGTATAGCGTCTCTCACTCTTCCATGCAATATAATTTTTTGCCAAATTTTTCATCTGTGTTTTACAAAATCTGATATTATTTTACCAGAATCCCGTTGGAATATTCAGCCGGATATTTCCCGTCCCGCGCAGGAACTTATGTTCCCTTGGAAAAACAGAAAATATGGGATATAATAAACACCAGGTAACCCCTCAATAAAGAATAAAGGAGTGCTCTATGAAAATACTTTTTACTGATCTGGACGGCACACTGCTCAACGACGAAAAACAGATTCCGGAAGAAAATTCCATTGCTGTAAAGCGTACTCTTCAGAACGGAAATGCTGTGGTGCTCTGCACGGGCCGCTCCTATTTTTCCGCCAAAAAGTTTGTGGACAGACTTGGACTGAACCGGGAAGGATGCTATGCCATTCTCTACAACGGAGGCATGATTTACGACTGCTGCAGCGGGGAGATTCTCTATCAGAACACCATGCCTCTGTCCTATGTAAAATACATTTTTGACCAGGCCGCCCGCTTTGACCTCTACTGCCAGACCTATGAGGGGGATTATGTGGTCACCCCTGAGGACCGGCCGGAAGCGGCTCAGTACCACTGGTCTTCCCAGATGGAGGTACGGGTGGACCCGGACCTTCTGGAGCATCTGAAGGAGGAGCCTGTGAAGGTGCTGACCTCCTGTCTGGACGACAGAAAAAAGCATGAGGCATACCGTGACGCTATGCTTCCGTGGGCCAAAGGAAAGGTTTCCATCTTCTTCTCCAGTGAATATTATCTGGAACATGTGATGGAGGGTGTTTCAAAAGGCGCTGCCATCCGCTGGCTCTGCCGGTATCTGCATGTGCCCATAGAGCAGACCATAGGCGCAGGGGACGCGGAAAACGACCTGTCCATGCTGGATGCCGCAGGCTTTGCCGTGTGCATGAAAAACGGCACCCCGGAGGCAAAAAAACACGCGGATTATATTACCCGGCGTGACAACAACCAGGGCGGTGTGGCGGAAATCATTGAAAAATTCATGTAAAACAACACTTTTTAGCAAATTTCATGTAAAATTTATGAATTAGGTCTTCCAATATTCTGTTAAAAAGTATTATAATGGTAATACTAAAAATAGTCATTTGAAAGGAAAGGGATTAATATGGGTAGCTTTGGAAAAAAATTATTGGGGTTCAGTGTAATCGGTGCGGCTGCCGGTGCAGCTTTTTATTATTTGAAAAAACAAAAAGAAGAAGATCCTGATCTGGAAGAAGATTTCGCCGACTTTCAGGACAATGTAAAAGAAACGGCTGCATCTGCCAAAAATGTGGCAAGCAAGCTCAAAGAAAAAGTGGAAAAAACGGTTGAGGAAACGGTAAATAAAGTAAAAGAACACACAGATGATATTCTGGATGATCTGGATGATGAGGACATCTTCGAGGATGACGACATGGATCTGGATGATATCAAAGAGGATGTCAAAGAGGCGGCCAAGGATGTTAAGGAAGATTTAGAAGACGCTGCCGGAACTGCCAAGGAATGCGCTGCGGAAACAGCCGAAAACGTGAAGGAAGCCGTGGAAAAAAGTGTGGAACAGGTATCTGAGGACCTGAAGGCAAGAATGGAAAACGCAAAAAAAGCCATGGAGAACACCACCGCTGAATCTTCAGACAAAACAGAATAATATACAGAACCCGGGGCGGCTGTACAAGCCGTATCCCGGGTCTTTTTTTATATCCTTTATGACTCCTGGCTGCCATTCAGCTTCTCCAGTATCTGCCTTTTATAACTCAGAAATTCATCTGTCAGATTGAAATCACTGCGCCTTGGGCGCGGTTCCTGTATGCATATCTCCTCTGTGATCCGTCCCGGTTTTCCTGTGAGCAGATAAATCCTGTCCGACAATAAAATAGCCTCATCCATGTCATGAGTGATAAAGATCGTGGACAGATGGATCTGCTCCATCACCTGCAGATACCACCTGTGCATGGCACTCTTGGTCAATGTATCAAGAGCTGAAAAGGGCTCATCCAAAAGGGCCAGTTTCCGTGAAAACAGGTACGTCCTTAAAAGGGCAGCCCTCTGGCGCATCCCCCCTGAGAGCTGGGCCGGATACTTTTTCTGGGTCCCTTCCAGTCCGAATTCCTGAAAATAAGGCTGTACTTTTTCCCTAGCAGCCTTTTTCTTCTCCCCTTTTATGAGAAGGGGAAGAGCCACATTGTCCTCTATGGTGCGGTACGGGAGAAGCATGTCCTTCTGCAGCATATAGCTGACATTTCCGGGACAACCTGTGATCTCCCGGCCATCCAGATATACATGCCCGGTCTCCGGCTTTTCCAGACCGGATATCACATTGAAAAGTGTTGTCTTGCCGCCGCCGCTGACACCTAAAAGGCTGACCAGCTCCTGGTCATGGAGTTCTATGCTGATATCCTCCAGGATCTTCACTCCGTCAAAGGATTTGCTCACATTTGAAACCTTTAATTCCGCCATATCTCCTCCTCCGAAAACTGCCTTTATTCCGGCAGATAGTCATTGGAAAATCCGGCATTTTCCGGAAGCTCTGCCTCTGACAAACCGTTTTCATTCAGCCAGCCGTAAAAGGCATTCCATCTGGCAGGGTCAATATATCCCCACTGCTTTACATCCGCTTTATACTGGTCCTTTAAATACTCCTGACTGGCTTTTACCAGTTCCTCATCCAGCTCCGGGGAAGCTTCCAGAAGAATAGATGCTGCTTCGTCCGGGTCTGCAATGGCATCCTCATAACCCTGCTTCAAAGCCCGGAGAAAAGCCTTTGCCGTATCTGGCTTCTCTTCCAGAAAATCATTGTTTGCTATCACAACCGGTGTATAGTAATCAAATACAGGATTGATATCCTTAAAGGCAAAGTAATCCGTCTCCAGATCTGCTACCTCTGTGGCAACTCCTGCCCACGCATAGAAAATCCAGATGGCATCCACGGATTTTGATTTCAGCGCGGAGACCTCGTCTGTGACCGTACTTGGGATCAGTTCCACTTTAGAGAAATCCCCGCCGTCTTTTTCCACCACATTCTGCATCATGGCTTTCTCAATGGGGGCATCCCAGGTGGCGTATTTCTTTCCTTCCAGACCTTTGGGGCGCTCCATCCCCTCCCCTTTTCTGGAGATAATGCCGGATGTATTGTGCTGGATCAGGGCTGCTACCGCTGTATTTGGCAGTGCGTTGTCACCTGCCACACCCGGTGCCATGCTGTCCTGGAAAGAGACACCAAACTGGGCTTTTCCCGATGCCACAAGAGCGTCCGCGCCGTCCTCCGGTGGCTGTACGATCTCTACATCCAGTCCCTCCTTCTCAAAATATCCCTTCTCTTTCGCCACGTAAAGACCTGTATGGTTTGTATTGGGGGTCCAGTCCAGCACGAAAGTGATCTTCTCCAAATCTTCGGAACCGCTGTCCTTCTTCCCGCTGTCTTCGCTGCTGCCGCACGCCGCCACAGATGTGAGCATACAGGCTGTCAGGACAGCCGCCAGAATCTTCTTTTTCATCCTCCATTGTCCTCTCTGTTCTGTCTTATTTTGCCCGTTCCCAGGGCATGCTTTTTTTCTGCAGAATATCCACCAGCTTCATGAGAAGAAGGCTGATAATGGATATGAGAAAAATAACTGCAAACATTTTGTCAAAGGCAAACGCCTTTTTCACACGTGTCATATACACACCGAGGCCGGAAAAACCGCCCAGCCACTCAGAGATAACCGCTCCCACCACGGAGTAGGAGGCAGATATGCGCAGGCTTGCATAAAACCGGCCCATGGCCCCCGGCATCTTGATATATCGGAAGATCTGAAGCCTGCCGGCCCCCATGCTTCGTAAAAGGTTCATCATATCCTTGTCTGCGGAGCGGAATCCTTCCAAAAGCCCAATGGTGATAGGGAAAAAGGTCACGATCACGATCAGAATGACCTTTGGCAGCATCTCATATCCGAACCACAGCACCAAAAGAGGCGCGATGGCTACGGTAGGCACGGTCTGTGTAATAACGATCAGCGGATAAAACGCCTTGTAAAGCTTGTCAAAGCGGTCCATAAGAACTGCCATGACAAACCCGAAAACCACACCGCAGAAAAGCCCTGCAGCCGCCTCCAAAAGCGTCACCCTGGAATTCTCCATGAGCAGGGGAAATTCACTGATAAACGCCCTCACCACCTGTACCGGCGAGGGCAGCATATATCCCGGGACCAGGCCTGCCATGGAGACAGCCTGCCAGATGACCAGAATGGCGGCCAGGGCTGCAGATGCCCACAGCTTACTGGTGGTGCTTTGTAACTTTTTTCTCAATGGTCAGCACATCTCCTTCTGGCTTATAGGACACTTTGATATAGGCCGCAACAGAAGGTGCGCCTGCACGGACAGCGATGTGCTGGCATTCTTTTACAATATCCATAAGTTCATCATAGTCACCCTCAATGGCTGTCTCAAAAGGCCCTACATAATAGTTCAGCCCCGTACTCTTAATATAGTCAATGACCTCATCGACTATACGGATCAGTTCCTCGTCATTTGCTGCCTCCGGCAGTGTCTGGATTGCTACGCTTGCGTTCATTTTCTTTTCCTCCTTAGAAATTTATCATCGTTTTCTGCCGGGGAATCTGTGCAAAAGAAAAAGCCCCCGACAGGTTTTACCCGAACAGGAGCTGTTTTTCAGAACAAATGCGCACCGGTCTATGGTGCCTCTCTTATGCTCCCTACGCCGGCATTACCCGGATCAGGTTAAGGGTGAAAAACGATTACGGTTTTACTCTCAGCCGGACTTCTCTCCAGCTCCCCTGTTGTCTTCTCAAGTTTACTTCATTGTAAATTGATTGTCAAGTCAATCTCATATATCTTTATCGCCGTACAGCGCAATTTCCTCTTTCTGTCTCTCATCATACTCCCTGCACACGATCTCTACGTCCGCCCCCTCACAGAGCTCTACGCAGAGTTCCTTGATGGTATTCCAGGTATTAAACGGGAGCGTGAAATCCTGATTGGGAATCTGGCCTCCGGATGCCAGACAGGATACAAACTTCTCAGCCTGGGGCAGCGTGGTGGCCTCATTTCCGCGTGCTGAGGATACCTTCCCCAGCTCCCCTGCAAATGCATTGAGCGTATCTGTGGTACACAGGTTTTCCAGGATTGCAAGTGCCTCGCCAAGATGCTCTGTATTGGGATTGACAGCCAGCCTCTGGTCCGCACCCACAACACAGACGGGGCCTTCCTTCAGCACCGGCAGCGCGGTCATCTCGGCTGCAAACGGGTAGTCCCTGGCAAACGCTGCCGCGCGGCAGAGAGAACTGATAAACGCGCATTTTCCCTCAGCGAAAAAGGCGGCCTCCTCGTCACTGCCCGGCAGTGTCTCCAAGGAGCGTTCCACATCCAGATATTCCCTGTCGATCATGGTCTGCAGAAAAGCAAAGCCGTCCCGCATATAGGTACTGACAGGCGTTTCCCCCTTTGCAAGAGCGGCAGTAAGCGCCTCACTCTCAGGATTCTGATACAGCGGCCCCAGTCCCGCACACATGGCAGGAACACTCAGTCCAAAATCCTTATTGGCCCCGTAGGGAAGGATGCCGTTCTGCTTTAATACATCACAGACATTCCAGAACTCGTCCAGTGTCTCCGGAATCTCCAGCTGATACTGATGGAGCATATCCACATTCCAGATCAGGCCAAAACCGGTATAGGACAGAGGGACAGAAAACACCTTCCCCTTATATGTACTCTGCCGGAGGGCATCCTCAGAAAGGCTGCTGATACAGTCAAGACCGGATAAATCATAGATAAAACCTTTCTGGTCAAACTCCAGCACATCCTCCGCCGGTATGATATACAGGTCATCCGCCTGTCCGCTTTCCATGCGCTTCAGCAGAAGTTCCCGGTAAGAAAGCCCTTCCTCTGCATAGAAATCCGCGAAATCACTGTACAGGATAATATTGCCCTTTGTTTTTGGATTGATCACATCAGAACAGCACTTATTTATAATCTCTGATATGTTTTCCCCCTGGGTAAAGAGGGTGATCACAACATCCGGCTCATTTTTATCAATGTATACTTCCGGCTCTTCCTTCTCTCCGGAACAGCCGCTGCATAAAAGCATACATGCAAGTGCCGCTGCCGTTAACCTTCTATATCTTCTCTTCATTTTTTCCATCCCCGCTTTCCTTATCCGCATATATCCGGATGACTTCAAAAAGCCTTGCTATATCGATCGGTTTGGATATATGGGCATCCATTCCGGCATTTTTACATTTTAAAACATCCTCCTCAAAGGCATCGGCAGTCATGGCTATAATGGGAATATGTTCCGCACTGTTCTTCTGGAGCGCCCGGATCTCTCCCGTGGCTGTAAAGCCGTCCATCACAGGCATATGGATATCCATAAAGATCATATCATAATATCCCGGCCCGGTCTGCTCCACTTTCCTGACAGCCTGCAGACCGTCCTCCACGCTGTCCACCAAAATACCGCTGTCCCGCAGCAGTTCCTCCACAATTTCCCGGTTCAGTTCATTATCCTCAGCCATCAGAACATGCAGGCCTTCAAACCGTCCGCGGTTTTCACTGTCCATGATCTCCTGTACTTTTGCGGAAGACCCCATGATATAATAACGCAGCTTCTGCACCAGTTCAGAGCGGAAAACAGGCTTTGTCAAAAATCCATTGATTCCCGCTTCCAGGGCTTCCTGCTCCACTTCCTCCCAATTGTAGGCAGACAACAGAATGATCGGGATATCACTGCCGAGATCCGCCCGGATACGGCGGGCAGTCTCCACCCCGTCCATCTCCGGCATCTTCCAGTCCAAAATCACCGCAAAGTAATCCCGGCCCATCCGGCGGGCCCTGTTGGCGGCTTTTACAGCCTCCCCGCCGCTCAGTGCCCAATCCACATGCACCCCGGCTTCCTCAAGCATGAGCTGAATGCCCTCGCAGGTATCCGGGCTGTCATCCACCACAAGCACCGTATGTCCCGCCAGCACGCCGGTCTCCTGTTTGTCAGGTTCCATAAGCACCATGGGCAGAACCACCGTAAACTTTGACCCTGCACCGAGCGTACTTTCCACATGGATCGTACCGCTCATCACATCCACAATGTTTTTTGTGATGGCCATTCCCAGGCCGGTGCCTGTCACCTTGCTCAGACGGTTATCCTCTGCCCGCTCAAAAGGATTGAAGATACGTTTTACAAAGTCAGGTTCCATTCCGATGCCGTTGTCTTCCACCTGGAATACAATATCGATCATCCGGTCATCCCGCTTTTTTTCCTGGAGCCGGATCGTGATCTCTCCGCCCTGCGGCGTGTATTTCACAGCGTTTGATAAGAGGTTCAGAAGGATCTTCTGAATATGCAAAGCATCCCCGATCACTGTATCATAGTCCAGGACAGACGATTTTACATGCATGGTGTGGCCTTTTTTTGTCATTTCCGGCTTAATGAGGAGCAGAACATTGGAGATCAGCTCCGGCAGGTTCACAGGCTCCTTTTTCAGGCTGAATTTACCGCTCTCGATACGCGACATATCCAGCACCTCATTGATGAGGGCAAGCAGATGATCAGATGCCGTGGATATTTTTTCCAGGCTGTCTTTAACCTTATCCGGGTTATTCAGATTGGCCCGCGCAATGGCTGTCATGCCGATGATGCCGTTCATTGGCGTACGGATATCATGTGACATGGAGGAAAAGAAGGCGTTTCTGGCCCGGTTGTTCTCCTGTGCCTGCCGCAGGGCATCCGCAAGGTCATCCCGCATATGGTGCTCGCCTGTGGTATCATGCAGGACAGCCAGGTACTGCCCGTTATCCGCGGGAAGAAGATGCACCTCTGTCCAGCGCTGCAGTTCATTGTCTGTGCCTGTCTTATACTCCTTTCGCATCTTCTTCACCAGACTGCCGTTAAAGAAGGAAATGCGGTCCCTGTCATCCCCCGGCATCCCACAGTGGTCAAAGAGGATTTCCGGCCTGGACATGACCTGCCCCGGTTCCACATCAAACAGCATCCTGACATTGTCGGAAACCATTTCCACGCTTCTGTCCGCAGGGTTGTAGACAAGGAAAGCAAAATCTATGTTGGAAGAAATGTTCTGGAAAAGCCGTTCCCGGTAAATCCTTCCCTGTTCACGCCCCTTCATGGATTCGCGGCTGAGCAGCAGTCCTGTGATCAGGATCAGCGCCACTGCCAGCTCTGTAAATGTGACGGCCACCATCTTGATGATTTCAGATGACTCCTGCTGCAGAACGCGTTTGGGCAGGATGGAAATAAGATACCAGTTATAAGAATCCCTCATGGGCAGAAAGCATAAAATGCCGCTCTCCCCATGAAATTCCAGGCTGATGGTTCCCGCCTCTTTCTTCCTCATAAGGTCCTGCAGGGTACTCAGCATCTTTTCCCCGTTGTTGTGCTGCGCCAGAAAACCGTAGATGTCATCTGTCTTTGAACCTGTGCTTTCAATCACCCAGGAACCGCTGTCGCCATCCACCACATAAGCGTACCCGGATCCCCCGCTGAAAGTAAAAAGGGCAGGGTCATTGTATTTGGAAAGTGTCTTGTCAGCGTAAAGAGCTCCCACCTGTCTGCCACCCGCACAGACAGGGGCCTGGAAGGTGATCTGAGGTCGTCCGCTGCTCCCCACGTAGGCATCCGAATACCCGGATTTTCCCCGGGACAGCGCTGTTTCCTCAAAGGTAAAAGACGCAGTATCCACCGGTTCCGCGCTGCTGTCAATACCGGTTCCATCCAGCCCCACATAATAAAACCGGTAGAAATCCGAAGACTCCGCGTAGTTGGCAAGTGTCTCAAAAGACGCCGCATCCCCACCGCTTAAAGCAAACAGATTGGCATTGGATATGACCTGCTGTTCATCATTGTCCAATTCACTGTTGATACTGCTTTGGATCATACGTGTGGAATTCATCAGCGTCTCATTGGATCCCTGGTTCATCTTGGCATTGATACGGTCCAGAAAGGAGAGCATAAAGACAACAGTAAACGCAAGCAGAAGGATGACACTGATCAGGATCGCAACAGACCGTTTCTTATATTTCTTCATACCCTCACCTCAAATTATGGCAGGCCGGAATTCCAAAATGTGCGTTGAAAAATTCCATTCTGCTTTCTATAAAAATCTGCCACGCATCTGCAAAGTCATACAGACGGCCGGCGCGCAGATATTTTTCCGACAGTTCCAGCACTGCCTCAGGACTTGGGGGAAGCTGACCTGATTTCATCATCACTGCAGACAGAATATATCCCCATGTGATCAGTTCCCTTAATTTTCTGCAACATTCCCGGATCATGGGTGACGGGCACTCCCGGATGATAAAGCTCAGTAACACATCCATACAGAGAATGCTGCTCTTTGTCCCCCTGACCTTACCCAGTTCCCGCAGAAATTCTTCACCTCTTTGCTGCGGCGATGACTCCAGGGTAAACAGCAAGATACCCCTGACCGTCAGGGCCAGGATCTGAAGGCTCTCGCCATGCAGACGCAGACTTTCCCGGATCTCCGCTGCATTCCAGTTAAAATCCGTATTTCCAAGGCATACCTCTGTGCCAATCCCCATATGTGACTTTGTCACTCCCAGGGATTCCAGCAAAACCAATGTGCGGCGCACTGTGCTCAGTGACACATGATACAGTTCTGCCATCTTAGGCTGTGAAGGCAGATAACTGCCCATGGAATAACGCCCGGAAAAAATCTCACGGATAATAACAGAAGCCAGCGTATACCTCACCTGAGGGCGCTGGCGGTAGATATCCCAATGAAACGGAATCTGACCGATATTTTCCAGATGATACTTTTCACGCGCACGTTCAATAAAATCCAGTACTTCTTCTTCAGCATTGACATACCGGTACCCGGATTGGGAATCCTGACTGCCTGCTGTTTGTTCCGCTAATATTTCCTCCGCACAGTTTCTGGGATTTGACCGGTTCTGCGGGTAAAGAAAATTCACATAGCGCAGACACTGCCAGTAAAGATTCAGCATGAGGGCATTGTCAAAAACACGAAGGGTATCAATACAGAGCTTTACCGGTATGGGTATGGCGCCGGACACGACAGCGTTATGTCTGCTGTTTTCCTCCTCTGCCGCTTTCCTGTCCAGTCTGCGCAGACCGGCCTCCCAAAGAGGCAGAAATAAAATCTTTCCCGCCCGGGCAATATCCCGGATTCCATCCCTGCGGGGCACAAAATAATCCGCGGCATTTTTTTCAAACTCCTCACTCGTTCCTCTGTATACCACCTCTGCGGCCCTGCGCTCCTCGGTTACGATATAACCTTTTTCCTCCAGCTTGGCAAGCGCCGCCCGGACTGTATTCCGCCCCACCTGAAATGTAGAACAAATCACGGAAACCGATGATAGGGAATCTCCGTATTTATAATATCCGAACAGAATACGGGATTCATAATACTCATAAATCAACTCGTAAAGCCCTTTGTCTTTTTTCATATTTTTCTCCTAAAAGAAATCATCTCAGATTCGGCGAAAACAACCCTGTTCATGTTGGTCAATATCATAATCTTACCATAACTGACATTATTATGCAATGTCAGACAAGAAGCTTTATGTATCTGCATGGACACAGATATACGAATTATTTATCTGTTAAGTTCACCGGCAAAAATAGGGCAGCCATCCGGCTGCTGCCCGCCGAATGACTGCCCTATTCAAATTTCCGTGCCGCTCCAGGCGGCTGTAAGCCTTTTTATCCCCTCCTCCAGGTCTTCCTCCGGCATGGTGGCATACCCCAGAAGGACAGTGGACTGCATGGGCGGCGTCTGCCCGCTGACCAGAAATTCAGACAGGCCGTAGACCCTGACACCCAAACGGGCCGCTTTTTCCACGGCCTCCTGTTCAGACAAGCCGTTTTTTAACTGTACCAGAAGATGTACGCCAGCGTGTTCGCCGAAATACGTGCACACATTTCCCATGCTGTCCTTCAGCCAGCGCAGAAGCAGGTCATGTTTTCCTTTGTAAAGGCTGCGCATTCTGTTCAAATGCCGCTCATAATGGCCTTCTCTGAGAAAACGCTCCAGTATTTTCTGGTCCGCCCTGGATACGGTGACAGAGAAAGGATTTTCTCCGCTCAGATACCGCCTCATAAGCTTTTTTGGAAGTACCATATAACTGATTCGGATGGAGGGAGCTATGGATTTTGAGAAGGTTCCAAGATAAATGACACGCTCCTCCTTGTCAAATCCCTGTAAAGCAGGTATGGGTTTTCCCTTATAACGGAACTCACTGTCATAGTCATCCTCTATGATATAGCGCTCCCCCCTCCCTGCCCATTTGAGCAGAGAGAGGCGGCGTTTCAGGGGCATGACCGTGCCCATGGGGAACTGATGGGAGGGCATGACATATACCATGTCCGCCCCGGTTTGCTCCAGATCTTTCACATCAATTCCCTGTTCATCCTGATTTACGACACACCGTTCAAATCCCATATGCCCAAAATCATGCCAGGCACTTCTGTATGTAGGATTTTCCATGGCGATCCTTCTGTCACGTCCAAGGATCGTGCACAGAAGCATCAGCAGATAATCGTTCCCCGCCCCCACAAGGATCTGCTCCGGTTCGCAGTGGACACCTCTCGCCCGGTAAAGATACTCTGCGATGGCTTCCCGAAGGGACAGTTCCCCGCAGGGATCGCCCAGCGCAAAGAGTGAATCCTGCGCATCTGTCAGTACCTGCCGTGACAATCTGCGCCAGGCATTGTGAGGAAAGCTGCCGGGGGCGATTCCGTTCAGAGCAAAATCATATACAAACCCATCCCTGTCTTTAAAAGATTCCCGGTCCGCCTGCCTTTTCGTTTCGTGCAGTCTGCCTTCTAACGCACCTTCCTGTGATGCACCGCTTCCCGCGTCCGTCTGCTCCTGTCTTCTGCCAGTGCCGTAATAAAGCCCTTCAATGTCGCATACATAGTACCCCTTGCACGGAACCGCTTCAATATATCCTTCCGACACAAGCTGGTCATAGGCCAGATCCACTGTACTCCTGCTCACTGCCAAATTTCCCGCAAGTGCACGGGAGGACGGCAGCCGCACACCTGCGGCCAGCCGTCCTTCCTGGATTTCCTGTTTAAAATATTCACATATCTGTTCGTACAAAGGCGCATCAGCCTTTGTATCCAGTGAAATGATCAAATCGTTCATTCTTTTCTCTCACACTCATGGCCCATAGAAAATATGACGGACATAATTTCTATAATTTAAAGGAGCTCTTCAAAGACACGATCCTGTTAAATACCGGTTCTCCCGGTTTGGAATCGTGGCAGTCTGCGCAGAAGAAACCGTTTCTCACAAACTGGAAGCTGTCATATGCCTCCGCCTGGGCAAGTGCCGGTTCCACATAGCAGTCTTTCAGCACAACCAGGGAATTGGGGTTCAGATTCAGGCTTCCGTCCTCTTTGTTGTACACACCTTTCTCCTCATCCACAATGTTCTCATAGAGACGGCACTCCACATTCACTGCAGTTTTCTGCGCTACCCAGTGAATGGTTCCCTTAACTTTTCTTCCGTCCGGGGAATTTCCGCCCTTAGACTCAGGGTCATAGGTACAGTGTACCACTGTGATATTGCCGTTCTCGTCTTTTTCAAAACCGGTGCATTTTACAAAATAAGCGTTCATCAGGCGCACTTCATTGTCCGGATAGAGACGTTTGTATTTCTTCGGCGGCACTTCCATGAAGTCCTCACGCTCAATATACAGTTCTCTTCCGAAAGGCACTTTTCTGCTGCCAAGCTCAGGATTTTCCATGTTGTTGGCAACGTCCAGATACTCGATCTGGTCTTCCGGATAATTGTCAATGACCAGCTTCAGCGGGTCCAACACTGCCATCATACGGGGCTTTTTCATTTTCAAATCCTCGCGGATGCAGTACTCCAGCATCGCGTAATCCACAGAGCTGTTTGCCTTTGACACTCCGCAGAGATCCACAAACATTTTGATGGATTCCGGGGTAAATCCGCGTCTTCTCAACGCCGCAATGGACACCAGACGGGGATCATCCCATCCGTCCACAATGCCGTCCTCAACCAGTTTTTTAATATAACGCTTGCCAGTCACCACATTGGTCAGGTACAGCTTTGCAAATTCAATCTGTTTCGGCGGATGGGGATATTCAAGCTCCCTTACCACCCAGTCATACAGGGGGCGGTGGTCCTCAAATTCCAGGGTACAGATGGAATGTGTCACGCCCTCAATGGCATCCTCAATGGGATGAGCAAAGTCATACATGGGATAAATGCACCATTTGTCGCCTGTATTGTGATGTGTCATGTGGGCCACACGGTAGATGACCGGGTCTCTCATATTGATGTTCGGGGAAGCCATATCAATCTTAGCCCGGAGCACTTTGCTTCCGTCCTCAAACTCCCCGTTTTTCATTCGCTCAAACAGGTCCAGGTTCTCCTCCACACTTCTGTCTCTGTATGGGCTTTCCTTTCCCGGCTCTGTGAGGGTTCCGCGGTATTCACGGATCTGCTCTGCAGTCAGATCACAGACAAACGCTTTTCCTTTTTTGATCAGCTTTACCGCTGCCTCATACATCTGTTCAAAATAATCGGAGGCAAAATACAGACGGTCCTCCCAGTCTGCGCCCAGCCATTTGATATCCGCCTTGATGGATTCCACAAACTCCACCTTTTCTTTTGTGGGGTTGGTATCGTCAAAACGCATGTTGAACTTTCCATGGTATTTCTGTGCCAGGCCGTAGTTGAGCAGGATTGATTTTGCATGGCCGATATGCAGATAACCGTTGGGTTCCGGCGGGAAACGGGTACAGATCTCCTCGTATTTTCCTTCCTCCAGATCCTTGTCAATAATCTGTTCAATAAAGTTTTTAGAAACGGTTTCTTTTGCTGTTTCCTTTTCCACTTACAGTTCCTCCATCATCTATCATTTATGGTAATTTTTTGTCTAAGAAATATACTACCATAAAAATGGCATTTTTCAAAGGCTTTCTATTAAAAAATTTAGAAAGGCAAGTGTTGGGATACTGTTCACACGTCACTGTCCCGCGAGGTGTTTTCAGGCCGGTGCCCGGCCTAAACCGCAGCACCGGCCTGAAACCGGACCTTTATTTTCCGTATTACGGAATCATGTACCCGTAATCGGTTATGACTGCATCCATGATTTTTCTAAGCCCAGCCGGAACCGCGGGATTCTCATCATCCAGAAGAATTTCCACCGGTCCGCCGAAGAGGCGTACTTTTACACGTTTCTCTTCCCTGTCCAGAACTGTAAAACCATTATTCTCACTGTCTTCCATATCCGCTTCATTGGCAAACAGGGTAAATTTATCCTTATACGGAGCGCTTGCGTACGGACAGAATGTCTTACAGTTGCCGCACTCGTTACACATGTAATCCACATGGACAATCTGGCGCATAGCCATTCCCGGCACTTTCACCGCCACATTGGCCCTGTTTGGACATACATCTGTACAGTTTTCGCAGACTGCCGCGCAGTTCAGGCATCTGCCGCTTTCTTCTGCCGGTTCCCTCTCACTGTCCAGTATACCCTTTTTGCTGTAACAGGATTCCTCACAGCCGTCCTTTTTAAGCTCAGAGACAACTGCTTTTTGAAGGAATGCCGCTGCTGCCTTCTGGGCATCCCGGATTCCCTCCACTACGGTTGCAGGACCGCCAAGTCCGTCGCCAATCACGTAGACACCGCTTGAGGCTTCCAGTGTCCTGCTGTCAGCCACAACCTTTCCCCTGTTGTCAAGAGGAAGTCCGTTTGCCTGATAGAGCTCCGTGTCCACACGCTCTCCTACGGCTGCTATGACGGTATCCGCAGGTACTGTTTCCGTCTCACCGGTCTCCTCCACAGAGGCCCTTCCGGAAGCGTCCATAGCGCCAAGCTTCATCTTCCTGCACAGCAGTTTTCCATCCTCCACGGATACAGGGGACAGCAGTTCACGAAATTCAATGCCTTCCTCCTGCACAAGTGTCAGTTCCTCCGCGTCTGCAGGCATATAGCGTCTTGTTCTTCTGTATACCAGATATACATGCTCCACGCCTTTGGTGCGCTTTGCGGCTCTGGCTGTGTCCATGGCTGTGTTGCCTCCGCCGATGACCACCACATGCTTTCCAAGGTCCACATTGCCGTCTTTTGCCTTGAATTCTTTCAGGAATTCAGCGGCATCCACCGGTGTTTTGTTCTCCAGTTTTAATACTCCGGGTTTTCCTGCTCCTGCCGCAAAAAATACAGCGTCAAAGCCCTGGTCTTTCAACTCTTTGACAGAAGTTATCTCTTTTCCAAGCTCCACCTTCACACCCATTTTGCGGATGATGGCAGCGTCTTTTTCTATGGCCTCTTTTGTGATCCTGAAATCAGGAATCACGTGTGCAACCACGCCGCCCAGAGCCTTTTCTTTTTCAAATATGGTCACATCCGCGCCACCTCTTGCCAGGAAATACGCTGCCGCCATACCGGAGGGGCCGCCGCCGATGACTGCCGCTTTTCTGCCGTCTGTCTTCTCGGGCACAGCCAGCTTCTCCATCACTGCATCGTATGCTTTTTCGGCTGCCTCCAGCTTCACATTTCTGATATGAACCGGCTCCTCATAGAAGTTCCTGGTACATTTGCTCATGCAGTTGTGGGCACAGATAGTTCCTGTGATGAAAGGAAGCGGATTCTTGTCGAGGATCACCTCCAGAGCCTCCTCATACTTACCTGCAGAAGCCAGTTCCATATAATTGCTCACATCCTGATGGATGGGACATCCCGCCTCGCAGGGTGCCATAAAGCAGTCCATAAGGGGAACACTGTCTTTTACCTTGCGGTTTGGAAGGGGCTTAATGGGTTTTACATGGTGCACATCACGTTTTGCATCCTCGGCAAGCTTTGTGACTGCCTCCACATCAATTCCCGCAAACGGCTTCAGGCCTTCTTCTGCCAGCAGTTTTGCCATCTGCGCACTGCGGTTGTATCCGCCCGGTTTTAAGAGGGTGGTAGCCACTGTCACAGGCCAGATGCCGGCTCCTACGATCCTGGATATATTGTAGTAATCCGCACCGCCGGAATAAGCGATCCGCAGACGTCCGTCAAATTCCTTCGCAAGCTTTGCAGCCAGGGAAATAGACAGGGGGAACAGTGCCTTGCCGGACATATACATCTCCTCGCTTGGCAGCTCCTCTCTTGTCACATCCACCGGGAAGGTGTTGGTTATCTTCACGCCAAAGGACAGTCCCAGATCTTCGGACAGCTTCATAAGCCTTGTGAACATGGGCACAGCATCCGCGTACTGCAGGTCATCCTTAAAGTGGAAGTCCCCGAACATCATATAGTCATATCCCATCTCATCCATAGTCTTTCTGGCAAATTCGTATCCCAGAAGGGTTGGATTACATTTTACAAAGGTATTGATATGTTTTTCCGTGAGCAGATAGTTGGCTATGCTCTCGATCTCATGAGGCGGACATCCGTGAAGGGTGGAAATGGTGGCGGAATTGCAGATATCCTCCGGTATGGACTCCACGTCCTCTTTCGTGTAATGTTCAAATTTTTCTATGTTTTCCAGCAGCCAGTTCCTGCACTCGGCAAATGTGGCATCCTGTCCTGCATGCATCATGGTATCAATGAAATGGTTGATCTTTTCGGATTTGATGCCTGCCAGGTCATAGCCCACACTGATGTTGAACTGGAACCCGTCCTGGGCACCCAGGCCGAACTCTTTTGCCATTACATGCAGGGCAAACCAGGCCTTAATATACTCGCTCATGGCATCCGGTACGGTGAGCTCTGTGGACCATTCGCAGTTATAGCCTTCATCCTCAGCCAGAATACAGGGTTTGTTCACACAGGCGGAAAGCTCTGCCCCGTCCATGATCTGCACAGTCTTCAGCTCAAAGAAACGGCTTCCCGTATAATACGCTGCAATGATATTCTGCGCAAGCTGCGTGTGGGGGCCGGCTGCCGGACCGATGGGAGTCTCCAGATTCCTGCCGAAGATTTCCGCTTTTTCCTCTCCTGCCACGTACTTTTTATGTGTTCCGAATACTGTTTTACCCGCCTTTTTCTCTTCCAGAACCCAGTTCATGATCTGGGAAAACGGCATACATGTCATCTTATCGCCCATAATAAAAACCTCCCATAAATCCCTTATCTTCCATTAATAGAATCTGCTAATTTCTTCGCTTCTTCCCTGCATTTTGCCATTACTTCCGCTTCATCCGCCACTAAGACTTCCCTGTCTTTCATAAGGATCTTTCCGTTGCAGACTGTGGTATTTACCTGTCTTCCGCTCATGCCGAACAGTACATGGCTGTTGATATTTCCTGCGTGCATAGGGGTGAGCGGATCGTAATCCATAACGATCACATCTGCTGCTGCGCCCTCTTTCAGCACGCCAAGGTCTTTCTTAAAATAGCGTCCCGCGATTTGCGCATTGCCTTCAAAGAGCATTTTGGGAACCTCTCCCCATGCTGCGTTGGGGTCGCAGAGGTGAT
The DNA here is from genome assembly GCF_022867815.1 of Blautia sp. NSJ-175. Classification (NCBI taxonomy): domain Bacteria; kingdom Bacillati; phylum Bacillota; class Clostridia; order Lachnospirales; family Lachnospiraceae; genus Blautia; species Blautia sp. NSJ-175. The sequence continues at coordinate 59,103 of NZ_JALIFQ010000006.1, read as the reverse complement.
GTTTGTGAAGGACATTTGCCACCTTGTAGGACTCCAGCATATCATGGGTATAGCCGTCTGTGCCAAGGCCGGTCAGGATTCCCTTCTCCACGATCTTCATGGTTGGCGGGCATCCGCAGGCATTTCCCATGTTGGATTCCGGGTTATGTACGACCATGGTGTCCGTCTCTTTTAAGAGATCCATCTCATGCTCATTGATATAAATGCAGTGCCCGAGAAGTGTCTTCTCTCCCAGAATGCCGCAGTCCATCAGACGGTCCACGATTCTCTTTCCGTAGTGTTTCAGGCAGTGATGCAGGTCCTCGATTCCCTCTGCCACATGGATGTGATAACCGACCCCGTCCGGCTTATGAGCTGCTGCCATCTCCATGGTCTCATTGGAGATGGTGAAGGATGCGTGCATACCCATCATGCCTGCGATCATATCGCTGTCATCTGCCAGAGCATAGCGTGCAAACCTCTCATTTTCCAGTACGGATTCACGGGCCTTTTCCATCCCGTCCCTGTCTGAGATCTCATAACAGAGGCAGGTGCGGATTCCCAGGTCTTTTGCCGCCTCACTGATGGTAAACAGACTGTCAGGTATCCGACAGAAACTGGCATGATGGTCAAATACGGTGGTCACACCATTTTTAATACTGTCCAGATATGTGGCATAAGCACTGTATTTTGTCCCCTCCAAGGTCAGATGGCGGTCAATGGTCCACCACATGCCGTCCAGGATATCCAGAAAACCGTGGGGATCATAACCGTCAATGGACAGGCCCCTGGCAAACGCGCTGTAAATATGCTCATGAGCATTGATAAATGCCGGCATGATCACACCGCCCTTTGCATCCACATATTCAGCATCGGGAAATTCCTTTTTAAGCTCAGCTTCTTCCCCTGCCTTTTTCACCACATTGCCGTCCAGAACTACTGCCCCGTGTTCAAAAAAAGGCGCCTGGTCATCTCTTGTCACAAGTCTTCCGTTCCCAATCATTAACATAGTTTTACCTCCTTGCGCATTCCATACTTGATAAGTATTCTGCATTTCCCATATTCATTAACTCTAGTTTATCATCACCGTGAAGTAATAGCAAGTGTTTTTCTAAAAATTTTTGAGGTATCACAAATTTTTTTGTATTTCTTTGTAAATCCTTATTTTTTCCGCAAAAAAGCCACCCCGAATCTCCTCTTACGGATATCCGTGATGGCTTTTTATCAGTCTCTCTGGAGCATAAAATTTACCATGGCTGATGCCAGAAGTTTTCCTGTCTTCTCAGAGCGGCATTCTGTATGTATATTGGCCAGATGTTTTCCGATCCTGTCTGCTTTTGCCGTCACCAGAAGTGCGTCTTCCCTGGTTCCGGGAAGCAGATAATTGATATTCAGATTGATGGTGGGTGTCACTGCACATCCGGTCAAATTACGTGTAAGCGCACCGCTGGTGGTATCCACAGCCGCAGCTATGAGCCCTCCGTGCATGGTGGACATGTGGTTCAGCTCCCATTCCTGCACCGGATAGCGCAGAGTCAGGGAACGCTCGGCCGCACTGCAGGAATGAAACTCCAGACCCATCCGGCAGTATAGATGTTCCGGATTCTTTGGGTACATTTTTTCTATATCGTGCTGAATTTCTGTCTCCATTTTCTTCTGCTTTTCTTCTGTTGTCATATTACTGTTTATCCTTTCTTTTCCAGCAGCAGTTCTTCCAGCCTGACAAGAGGAACTGCCGGGCTGTACAGATATCCCTGGTACAGACAGCACCCCATGCTTTCCAAAAGGCTGCGGATCTCCTCTGTCTCCACATATTCGGCCATCACCACAAAATCCAGGTTCCTGCCGAGAGAGATGATGGAAGATACGATTTCCTGATTTCTTTTGTTCTCCACTATGCCTCTGACCAGACCGCCGTCCAGCTTGATGGCATAAAAACTGTTGTGCTGCAGGTATTTCAGGCTGGTCCGGCCCATGCTGAAGTCATCCACAGCAGCCAGGATACCTGCTGCCTTCAGCCTGCTGATGTGATAGGGAATCTCCTCCATTTTGTCCACAGCAGATTCCTCTGTGATCTCCAGACAGTAATGTCCCGCCACGCCGTATGTCTCTGCCATTCGTATGACCTTCTCCACAAACCGCGGTGAGTTAAGCTGTTCTGCCGTTATATTGGCTGAAATGGTGACAGGTTCGCCAAGATTCAGAAGTCTGCTGCACGCCTTCATGGAAGTCTCTATGACACACTCCGTCAGCCGGTCAAAAAAACCGTCCTCCTGTGCAAGCGCCACAGCCAGAGGAGGGTAAACCGCCTCATCCATATAGCGCCAGCGCAGAAGCGCTTCTGCCCCTGCCATCCTGTTTCGGCAGTCATACTGGGGCTGGTATCCCATGGTCAGATTCTTCTCCTCCACATCAATGCGGAGCTGGGATGCCATATTTCTTGCCAGGATTCCCATACTGTCCCGGCGTTCCAGAAGGCTTACAGCCGCACCGGCTTCCTGATGCTCCTTCAGATACTCCGTTAACTCTTGCTGCAGCATTTCTGCCTGAAGCTTCCGCACCTGTTCGGAGACTTTTACAAAAGGCGTATAGATGGCTGTTCCGACAAACACGATCACCGCCTGCACCGCCGCACCCCGCCAGGAACCGGAGGACAGATATCCGCTGAAGAATACCGGTGTGGTCCAGGTCACAGTCTCTCCCAAAAGAGGCAGGAAACCGCTCACTGCAGCCCCGTAAGCGATCAGCAGGGAACACAGGGGTGTCAATATAAACGGAATGACCATGATCGGATTCAATACGATCGGGAGTCCGTACACGAGAATTTCATTGATGTTAAAAAAGACTGCCGGGGCTGCGGAACGGGCAAGCTGCCGGTTATCCCTGCTTCCGGCAAACAACAGCAGCGCTATCACAAGGCAGATGGAAGTACCACATCCGCCCATCAGCGCGAAATTGTCCAAAAAAGATTTTGATATGACAGCTCCTGAGACCGTATCATTTGGCACCAGATATGTCTGGGATACCTGTTCCAGGGCATTGCCACCGTGAATCCCAAAGGCCCACAGCAGGTCCAGCACCAGCACATAAAGTACACCCGCCCCCAGACCGTCATTTACATTGTGAAACAGATTTACAATAAAATTTGTGATCAGGTCATTCAGATTATCCGCCTTAAACACTGTTTTGATCAGCAGGTTCAGCGCCACAAAAAGGAGTGTGCAGAACAAAAGCGGATAAATAGCGGAAAGGGAATTGCGGTAATCCACATCTGACCCGGCAGAACGAAACCGGAATGCCGGGGACAGCTTTTCACAGAAAAAATAAAAGATCCTGGTCGCCGCAATGGCGGCAAACATGGCCGTAAAAACTCCAACCGGCCCCAGATCGCTTAATTCCATGGAGCCGCTGGCAGCGCCAAAGGACACGGCAAAGCAGATGGCAGAGACCACCATTGCCATGACCTGAAGGAACTGGTCCCTGTCTTTCATGGTCGCTGCATAATAATAACTGATACTCATCACAAGGTAAATGGACATAAAACCAACGGTGGCATCAAAGAGAAAACTCAGTATCTGATGCAGGACACCCCCTGCCCATTTCTCAATAAACGTCTGAAACGCAGGCACCGGAAAACTTCTGAAAAGCAGGGCAAAAGCCCCCACCAGCAGGGCGGGAATCAGAAGCGTAAACCCCTTCCGGACGGAGGAGATGATGCTGTTATTCTCTATTCTGTAGATTATCCTCAATACTTTTCCATACATAACCGGCCCCCTCTGTTACCCCGTATAAAACCGGGGACGAAACAATATTGCCATACATTTTATTTTACATGCCTTACTCGTCTTTTGCAATCTAAAATCTCTTTGTTTTCCTTACTTTCCCTTTTCCAAAATATACCAGAAGCCGCCTTGTGACCATCAATACTCTACCTCAAGAAGCGTCAGCCCCTGGGCGGGCGCTGTAAATCCGGCCGCACCTCTGTCACAGGCTGACAAAATCCCTTTCATTTCCTCCGGCTTTCTGGTTCCTCTTCCTGCCTCGATCAGGGTACCTGTAAGGATCCGCACCATGTTGTAGAGAAATCCGTCTCCGGTGTATGTGATCCTCAGTTCATTCGGCAAAGATTCCACTCGTATACTGTATATAGTCCGTACTGTGGACTTTTTCATTTTCTTATTGGAGCAGAAGCTTTTAAAATCATGGGTGCCTGTCAGCAGCTCTGCCGCTGCTTTTATGGCATCCACATCAAATTCCTCATGCAGGGGGCACTGGTATTTTCTCTCAAATACATTTTTGTGATGGCCTGTTGCTATTCTGTACTGATAGACTTTTTTCTTTGCCAGAAGGCGGCTGTGGAAGCGCTCCTGCACCTGGGTAACTTTATAAATTTCAATATCCTCCGGAAGATAGCGGTTCAGGTATGCGCAGATCTCCTCACAGTTTTTCTCTGTATCCATATGCACATTAGCCACCTGGCCTTTTGCGTGTACGCCTGCATCTGTTCTTCCCGCGCCGTCGATCTGAACAGGTGCATCCAGCATCCTGGACAGGACTTCTTCGATTTTCCCCTGAATGGTATTGCCCGTTGTCTTCTGCCTCTGCCAGCCCTCATAGCGCGTTCCGTCATACTGTATATCCAGTCTGTAATTCATTTTCCATCCCTCTTTCCGAATAAAGTTTCCTTTCGTATCTGTCTATTCTATCAGACATCCCATCCGGCGAAAAGAGATATTTTTCGATTTTGCCTATTGACAAATCCGCTTTCACCAACTATAGTGATAAACATAAAATAAATCATGTAACAGCGAAACCGTAGAATAAGAGTAGTAGATATCCAGGTTTTATTGATAACGGCAGGTCATGCTGCCGGCAGAGAGTCTTAAAGTGGTGGGATTAAGATAATAAAACGGATGTTGAATGGACTTATGAGGTCGGGAAGAAAGGAATTTTCTGAGTAATGCCCGACGGGATGTTCACCCGTTATCAAGGAACCGTGTATGAAAGTACATGAACAGAGTGGATGATTGATTCATCAAGCCGGGTGGTACCGCAGAAGACTGTATAACAAGCTTCTGTCCCTGCAGAAATTGCAGAGACAGGGGCTTTTTTTATTGCCGCTGTACCCCAAACTTCATCTCCGGGATTCGCGCCATAAGAAAGGAGAAAACAATTATGAAAAAAATTCCGCACAGAGTATATTTAACCGAGGAGCAGATGCCTAAGCAGTGGTATAACCTGAGGGCAGACATGAAGGACCTTCCCGACCCTCTTTTAAACCCGGGCACAGGCAGACCGATCACCGAGGAGGAACTCTATCCCGTATTCTGTGAAAAACTGGCACATCAGGAACTGGACAATACGACACGTTACATTGACATCCCGGAAGAGGTCCAGGACTTTTATAAAATGTACCGCCCCTCCCCTCTCATCCGAGCCTACAACCTGGAGAAATATCTGGACACACCAGCTAAGATTTATTATAAATTCGAGGGCAATAACACCTCCGGAAGCCACAAGTTAAACTCCGCTGTAGCTCAGGCATATTACGCAAAAGAACAGGGATTAAAGGGCCTGACAACAGAGACAGGCGCCGGTCAGTGGGGAACCGCCCTGGCAGAAGCGTGCTCCTTCTACCATCTGCCTCTGATCGTCTATATGGTAAAATGCTCCTACGAGCAGAAACCATTCCGCAAGTCCGTGATCCACACCTTTGATGCGGAGATCGTTCCAAGCCCCAGCGAGACCACAGAGATCGGCCGTAAAATCCTGGCTGAAAATCCCGGCACTTCAGGCAGCCTGGGCTGTGCCATCTCCGAAGCTGTGGAAAAAGCGGTTTCCACGGACGGCTATAAATACGTGCTGGGTTCTGTGCTGAACCAAGTGCTGCTCCACCAGTCCATCATCGGCCTGGAGTCCAAGACAGCCATGGAACTGCTGGATGAGTACCCGGACGTTGTGGTGGGATGCGCAGGCGGCGGCTCCAATCTGGGCGGCCTGATCTCACCATTTATGCAGGATAAACTCACAGGAAAGGCTGACCCGCGCATCGTGGCAGTGGAACCGGCTTCCTGTCCGTCCCTTACCCGCGGAAAATACGCCTACGATTTCTGTGATACCGGAAAGGTGACGCCGCTTGCCAGAATGTACACTCTGGGCTGTGACTTCATCCCCTCCGCAAACCATGCAGGCGGTCTGCGTTACCACGGCATGTCCCCTATCCTCTCCAAGCTGTATCATGACGGCTATATGGAGGCCATTTCCGTAGAACAGACAAAAGTATTTGAGGCAGCCACCATGTTTGCGAAACAGGAGACCATCCTGCCTGCACCTGAGTCCGCACATGCCATCTATGGTGCCGTACAGGAGGCTCTGAAATGCAAAGAATCCGGGGAAGCCAAAACGATTCTCTTCGGCCTGACAGGAACCGGATATTTCGATATGTATGCGTATCAGTCCTATATGGACGGAACAATGAAAGATTATATTCCTACGGATGCGGAGCTGGAAAAGAGTTTTGCAAGACTGCCTAAAATACCTGGAATCCAGGAATAAGAGCAAATACAAAAGCCCGTTTTTCAGATTTTCAGTCTGAAAAAGCGGGCTTTTACTATGGATTGTATTCCTGTCAGGCACTCACATCTGACTCTTCCAACCGCACAGCAGGCATACCTTCATCCACAGGCAGTTTTTTCAGAAATGACGCTACCAGAGGAAGAGAGATAGCAAAGGTCAGGACATCCGCCACTGCCTGCGCGATCTGGACTCCTCTCAGCCCCATCACTGCCGGCAGTATGAGAATGAGGGGAATAAAGCAGATCCCGCTCCTGAGCGCAGAGAGAAGGGATGCTTTTTTACTCTCGCCCACACTCTGCAGCATCATGTTGGTACAGACAGAAAGAGGCTGGAAGAAGAAAGCAATGCACTGACATCGAAGGGCAAAGACACCGATGGCGATTACCTGCGGGTCATCCCGGAACACCCCGATGATGCCGGAGGATACGAAAAGGCAGATAATCGCAAAGCTTCCAAGCATGACCTCCCCTGAGCCTGCCGTAAACCAGAACCCCTTCTTTACACGGGAATATTTCCCGGCGCCGTAATTAAATGCCGCCACCGGCTGAAATCCCTGACCCAGACCCAGCCCTACTGAGAATACCAGCATGCAGATCCTGTTCACAATACTCATAGCCGCCACTGCCGCGTCTCCATACACTGCTGCCTGATGATTGAGGAGCATGGTGGACACACTGCCCAGCCCCTGCCGGATCAGACTTGGAAATCCTGTCGCAACGATCAGCCCCACCTCGTGGATATCCCTTGTCATAAGCCGTATGGACAATCTGCTCTGGGTCTTCTTCGCCACAAACATATAGAGAAGGATAAAAAAGCTGATCATCTGGGATAGGGCTGTGGCAAGCCCGGCGCCCAATACCCCCATATTCAGGCCGAACATAAGGATCGGGTCACCTATCATATTCAGAATGCCGCCTGTTGTCAGTCCTATCATGGCATAAGCAGCCATGCCCTCGTATCGCAGAATATTGTTCAGCACACAGCTCCCCGTCATAAAAGGACCTGCCAGCAGAATAAAAAGTCCATACTGTTTGGCAAACGGCAGGATTGTCGGGGTACTTCCCAGTGCCCGCATAAACGGAGTTAAAAACGTAATCCCCACCGCGCCGATCAGTGTTCCCGTCAGAATAGACAGAAAAAAGCTGGTGGATGCAAATCTGCTTGCGCTCTCCCGGTCTCTTTTTCCAAGCTTTCTGGATATGATACTGCCTGCCCCGTGTCCGAACATAAACCCAAAAGCCTGCAGAATGGCCATCAGGCTGAACACCACTCCCACCGCCCCGCTGGCGCTGGTTCCTAAACGGCTGACAAAATATGTATCTGCCGTGTTATAGATATTGGTGATCAGCATACTTATAATAGTAGGAATGCCCAGACGCACGATCAGGTTGGATACCGGCGTCTGCGTCATCTTCTCATATTGTTTTCGTTCCCGCTCCTCCGCTGTGATTTCCGATGCTGTCATAATCTTTCTTTCTCCCCCTCTCTCATTACAAGTACCGCCAGACTTTCCACCATATACCGAAAACTGGTACTGCTGTCCGGATTTTCATAGGTAAGATACCCTTCCTGTTCCAAAGAGACAAAGCCGTGAAGGGCACTCCGTATGGTTCGCTGAAGGTTCACTGTCTTTTCGTGGTCTTTTACCTCCCTGCCGATGAGCACCAGGAAAGGATGGATGATCCGCTGGATGGCATGTTTCAGCTCCTCATTTTCGGAGGTGCGCATCTCTATGATGGCCTGGTAGAGTTCCGGGCTTTCCATGGCGAATTTACGGTAAGCATCCGCCATGATACCCAGCGCCTCTGTAAAATCAGAATATGTATATGCCTGTTCCAGGGCTTTTTCCAATTCTGTTATACCGTGCATGCCAACTGCCGTGTTGACCTCCTCAATGCCATTTACATGATTATAGAGAGAGGCCGGCTGCACGCCCAGACGAGCTGCCAGCTCACGCATGGAAAAATTCCGGTATCCCTTCTCTTCCACCAGTTCTATGGCTGCCTCCATGATCACTTCCGCATTCAATCCTCTTCTTCCCATGACGGTCTCCTTTTTCCGGACAAAATTGATATGCCGCGTGCGGTATTTTCCATTGCGGCAAAAAACTAACACCGTTCGTATAATCTATATTATATACGAACGGTGTTAGTTTTGTCAAATATACTTAGTCAAAGGCTGCCTCTGCCGCATTTTTCATCAATTGCTCCATATCGCTGTAGGTAATATGAAAATACTCTTTTAAAAGTTCCAGCTCCTTCGTTATCGTTGTTCCGCTCACGGTCCTGTTATCCGTGTTCACCGTAACGGGAATCCCGGCTTCCATAAACTCCAGGATCGGGTAATCCTTCAGGCTGTCCACAGCTTTCGTCTGCAGATTGCTGGTGGGACACATTTCAAGAGGAATCCTCCGCTGTGCACACAGTGCCTTCAGATTCTTATCCTTCCTGACCGCGATTCCATGGCCTATCCTGTCAGCTCCCAGTTCAATGGCGTCCCACACGCTCTGCGCGCTGCCGCACTCGCCTGCATGGATTGTAAAGGGCATACCCAGTCTCTTTGCTTTCCGGAACATTTCCGCCTGGGTCTTTACCGGAAATGCAGCTTCATCCCCGGCCAGATCAACGGCAGCCACGCCCCGGCCCAGATACTCTCTGGCTGTTTCTACCAGCTCCACATTTTTTTCCGCCGGCATATGACGCATACCGCAGAGGATCAGATTTCCGCCTACACCATACTTTTTTCGGCCTTCCCGCAGACCATCAAGAGCTCCTTCAATGATCTCCCTGCATGTAAGTCCCTCCCGCACGGACAGAAGCGGCGCAAAACGAATCTCCATGTATACCACATTCTCCTTTGCCCCATCTCCTAAAAGCTGGGACACAGCCATGCGGAAACTATCCCGGTCCGCCAGACAGGACAGGGGCAGGTCGAACTTTTCCAGATATTCCTTTAGGCTTTTGCAGTCCGGCTGTACCTGAAGAAGATCCATAAGCTTTTCCCCTGCAGGAATGTCCACCCCGGCACCGGATGCCAGTTTTCTTATGACTGCCTCCGATAGGGAGCCGTCCAGGTGGCAGTGCAGGTCATATTTTTTCAGTTCCTCAATGGCATTCATCTGCATTCCTCCATATAATTCCGGGATATCCGAATCGTTCCTTCTGGCATGGGTATACCGAAATTCTCCGCCACACAGGCGCCGACTGCCGCAAAGGAATCCGCCTGGGGCAGCGCTTTTCCTTCCTGAATGGACGGCGAATACAGCAAAAACGGCACCTGTTCTCTTGTGTGGTCTGTCCCCTGGTAAGTAGGGTCATTTCCATGGTCCGCCGTGATGATGAGCATATCGTCTTCCCTCATGGCGTCCAGAAAAACTCCCAGCTTTTCATCAAAACGTTCCAGCTCCCCGGCATATCCTTCCGGATCCCTTCTGTGCCCCCAAAGGGCATCAAAATCTACCAGATTCACAAAACACAGCCCGTGAAAATCATCCTCCTCTGCTTCCCGGATGGTCTGTTCCATGCCGTGGACAGAGCTCTTTGATTTCAGAGCTTTTGTGATTCCTTCTCCGGCGAAGATATCATTGATCTTGCCAATGGAGATCACATCCAGCCCCGCATCCTTCAGGGCATTCAGCACGGTTTTCCCAAAGGGTTTGACCGCGTAGTCATGGCGGTTGCTGGTCCGTCTGAACTCTCCCTTCTTTCTGCCCACATAAGGCCTCGCAATGACTCTTCCCACCTTCCACTCATCTTTCATGGTAAGCTCCCTTGCGATCTCACAGCACCGGTACAGCTCCTCCAGGCCGAAAGTCTCCTCATTGCCGCAGATCTGCAGTACAGAATCCGCGGAGGTGTAGACGATCATATGTCCGGTGGCAATTTCCTCCTCACCAAGTTCATCCAGAATCTCTGTGCCGCTGGCGCTCTTATTGCCGATCACCTTATGCCCGGTTCGTCTTTCCAGCTCCGCGATCAGTTCAGGTGGAAATCCTGTCTCAGTGAACGTGATAAAAGGCTTTTCTGTCTTCAGGCCCATCATCTCCCAGTGGCCTGTCATGGTGTCCTTTCCCCTGCTGGTCTCATTGAGTTTTGTGTAATATGCCAGAGGATGTTTTACAGGTTCTATTCCCTCCAGCGGGTGAAGATTGGCAATTCCCAGCTTCTGCATATTGGGAATAGAAAATCCCTTCACATGCGAGGCAATGTGCCCAAGAGTATCTGCCCCTGCATCACCAAACTGCTCCGCATCCACGGCACCGCCCACCCCCAGGGAATCTATAACGATCACAAACACTCTTCTGAATCTTTCTTTACTTTCCATCTGCTACCTCTTTTCTGTTATGCCATATTTTCCGCTCCGGATCACTTTTTTTCCTTTCGGATCAGTTCCCGGACTGCTTCCACTGCCACCTGTATGGCGCCCTCCGTATCGTGTACGACAGGATTCGGCAGATCCTTTTTCGCCCGCTCCTGGTTAGCCACCACCAGAAAAACGCTGCCTGCCCGGACTTTCAGATAACTGGCTACAATGAAAATAGCTGCGGATTCCATCTCCGATGCTTTACAGCCCAGTTTCAGCCATGCATCCCATTTGTTCAGCAGTTCATAGCCCACCGGTTTCGTCTCCGGGGAATGCTGTCCGAAAAAGGAATCCTTACACTGCACCACTCCCACATGGTAAGGCTTCTTCAGCGTTTCTGCTGCATTTACAAGGGCATTGGTCACACCAAAATCCGGTACTGCCGGGAACTCAATGGGCGCGTATTCCTTGCTGGTCCCCTCCATGCGGATGGCTCCGTTGGCAATGACGATATCGCCGCTTTTTACATCCAGATCCATGCCTCCGCAGGTTCCTATCCGGATAAATGTATCAGCGCCTGACATGACCAGTTCCTCCATGGCGATGGACGCAGAAGGGCCGCCGATGCCGGTGGATGTCACACTGACCATTTCCCCCTCCAGGGTACCCGTGTAGGTCACATACTCCCTGCTGTCCGCGATCAGCCTGGGATGGTCAAAATATTTCGCGATCTTTTCACAGCGCTTTGGGTCACCCGGCATGATGACATAACGCCCCACATCCCCTCTGCCAACCTGTGTGTGATAATGTTTTCCCTCTACCTCTGAATAATTTATCATATATTCATCCCTTTCCTGTAATTTACGTGGTTCATAGATTTATTATAACAAATCACAGGAAATAAAAAAGGTCATGTGTCTCTTTTTTACAAAAACCTGTTTTCATGTTACAATAACCTCAGGTTTCACTTCCCTGACGCCTGCCCACTCTGAAAACTCTGCTTCCACTGCGGACACTCACCAGGAGGTAAAAAAATGACATGGAACTTATTATTAATTTCATCTGTAATTCTGCTCTGTATTGTACTGCACCGGATTTCCGATAAGATCGGTGTACCCATGCTGCTGGCCTTTATCCTTCTCGGTATGGCTTTCGGAACAGACGGTATCGTAAAAATCTCTTTCGACAATTATCCGCTGGCGGAAAATATCTGCTCCACAGCACTGATCTTCATTATGTTCTACGGCGGTTTCGGCACCAACTGGAATGAGGCCAGACCTGTTGCCGTCAAATCTGTGTTCCTCTCCACTCTGGGAGTTGTGATCACCGCCGCCCTCACAGGTTTCTTCTGTTATTTTGTTCTGAAATTCAGCTTTCTGGACAGCATGCTCATAGGCTCTGTCATCAGCTCCACGGACGCGGCCTCTGTCTTCTCCATACTCCGTTCTAAAAATATGGGCCTCAAATACGGCACAGCCTCCATGCTGGAACTGGAAAGCGGCAGCAATGACCCCTGTTCCTATATGCTGACAGCAGTGGTTCTCTCTGCCATGAGCGGTACGGCAAGCGCAGGCTCTGTCTTTTATATGATATTTGCGCAGCTCTTCTTCGGTATTCTCTTTGGATGCCTCATTGCTTTTGCAGCCCGTTTTATCCTGCGGCATATCCGTTTTGATATTGCGGGATTTGATATGGCTTTTGTCATCGCGGCAGCGCTGCTCTCCTATGCACTGCCTTCCATGGCGGGCGGCAACGGATACTTAAGTGCCTATATGGTAGGAATCATTCTCGGCAATACCAAGATCAGGAACAAAAAATCACTGGTAAACTTCTTCGACGGTATCACAGGACTTATGCAGATGCTCATCTTCTTTCTCCTTGGTCTGCTGGCAACGCCCTCAAAGCTTCCCCATATTTTCCTTCCGGCACTGGCAATCGCCCTGTTTTTGACCCTGGCGGCACGGCCTCTGGCGGTCCTGGCCATACTGACGCCATTCAAATGCCGTCTCAATCAGCAGGCCCTTGTCTCCTTTGCAGGGCTCAGAGGTGCAGCGTCCATTGTTTTTGCCATTATGGCCACTGTGGATGAGGCTTATACCGGCTTTGATGTCTATCATATTGTATTTTGTATTGTACTGCTCTCCATCTTATTCCAGGGAAGTTTTCTCTCCCAGGCAGCGAAGAAACTGAATATGAGTGACACAGAGGCGGATGTCATGAAGACCTTCAGTGATTACTCTGAGGAAGTTGACCTGCAGTTTATCCGCATCCGCATAACAGAGACACACTCCTGGAGCCATACGGCTGTGAAGGACATTCCCCTTCCCCCGGACACTCTTTTTCTCATGCTTCTGCGAGGGGACAAGACCATGATCCCAAGCGGAGAAACCATTTTTCTCCCCGGGGATACGGCTGTATTAAGCGCCCGCGGATATCAGGAACAAGAAGATCTGGAGCTGACGGAAATGCGGATAACCGCAAAAAGTCCCTGGATCGGTATTAAGATTTCCGACTTCTCTCCCTATCCCGGCGAACTGGTCATTATGATTCTGCGCGGGGAGGAAACGGTTGTTCCGAACGGGGACACAGTCATTATGGAAAATGACCTGCTTGTGATCTATTCCGTACCGGAATACCGGAAAAATCTGCCCGTAAAAGAATTACCTGCCGGATAAGGCAAAAAGCAGCTCCGCGGTTTTATTTTCCGCAGAGCTGCTCTTTTTTACATATAAGATCTCCAGTATCCTACATGTCTTTCATTGATTTCCCTGATAATTTCCGGTTCTATCTTGAAGTTTCTTTCCATATCCATAAGACCGTTGATCTCCTGCTGTACATCTGTCACCTGTGTGTAGCAGAAGCCGCAGATATAAGGTATCTTCTTCACAGCAGTCGTGATCTCATCAAAACGCCGGATGAACTCCTCCCTGCTGTTCACTTTATTGCCGTATCCCCAGCCGCTGTCGTCATTGTTGAAGGCAATTCCGCCGTATTCACTGATCAGGACCGGCTGGCCTTTGTATTCGTATCCGTTTGCCATTGCGGATTTGCTGCTGCTGTGATACATCTCTGTACTCAGAATCTCTTCTTTATGTCCCGCATACCGGTCATAGAAAATATCGCCGCATTCTTCATAATCATGAAGCGTAATGATATCGGAAACTGTATGCTCCCAACCGTCATTGACTACCACCGGGCGGTATCCGTCCATGCTCTTTGTGAGATGGTAAACTGCCTCTGTAAAATGCTGTTGTTTTCTATCCACTTCCACCCTCTGGATTCCCCAGGATTCGTTAAACGGAGTCCAGGTGATGATGGACGGATGGTTGTAATTCTGACGCACAATGTCGATCCATTCCTTTGTGAACAGCTCCACGGCATAATCTGAAAATCCATAGGCAGCGGCAGCCTCACTCCACACCAACATGCCTTTAACATCACACCAGTACAGGAAACGCTCATCCTCGATCTTCTGATGTTTGCGCAGGCCGTTGTAACCAAGCGCATGGATCTTGTCGATATCTTCGATCAGCGCCTCCTCACTTGGCGGGGTCAGATGGGAATCCTTCCAGTATCCCTGGTCAAGAATGAGTCTCTGATACAGTGGTTTGCCGTTCAGCAGAATGTTGGGTCCATCAATGCGGATTTCCCGCATGCCGAAATAAGAACCCACCTCATCACAAACCTCTCCTTTGTACCGAACGCGGAAAGTAATGTCATACAGATCAGGCTCCTCCGGTGACCAGGTTCTTACGCCCCAGACAAAGGCATTCTCCCCTGAACCGGAGACTTCCAGCACGGTTTTTGTGTGGAAAGCAGCCATGAAAACCGTTCCTTTTGCCACAAACATTCCGTCAAAACTGACTACCGCTTCCACCGAAAGCTCATCGCCAAAGCATTCCGCGGCGGCGGCTATTTCATACTCCAGCTCCACCGCATTGTCTGTGAGTACAGGTGTTATCTTTACGTGGTCCAGTCTGATCTCCGGCACGTATTCCATCCATACGGTTTTCCAGATGCCTGTTGTCTGCACATACCAGCAGGCAAAATTTTCTTTAATCCAGCGCTGTTTTCCTCTTGGCTGGCGGATGTCAGTGGAATCCTCCACCTTCACTACAAGCTCATTTTCCCCGTCACGCACAAGGTCTGTCACGTCAAAGGAAAAGCGGGAATATCCGCCTCTGTGACTGCCCGCAAAACTGCCGTTTACCCACACTTTTGTCAGGAAATCACTGCCTTCAAAATGCAGGAGAAGCCTTTTGCCGCAAAGCATTTCGCCATTTACCGCAAAGCTGCGTCTGTACCAGACATTTTCATGGATCTCCTCCTCGCCGATACCGCTCAAGTTGGTCTCGTAGGTAAAGGGAACCTGAATCTGTCTCTCTCCTTTAAACTTCTCATACCATGCCTCTTTTTCTCCGCGGTTTTCGTCATCGAATCCAAAATCCCATGTCCCGTTTAAATTCATCCAGTTGTCACGCACAAACTGGGGTCTCGGATAGTCTTTTTTGTAGCATTTCATTTCTGTTTGTCCTCCTTATAGGTAAATGTCAATTACTTTTCCTGTCATCCCTTGACGCCGGACATGGTGATGCCTTCCACGATCTGACGCTCAAACAGGATATAAATAAGAATAACAGGCACCGCTGCTATCATATTTGCTGTCATTGGTTTTACATAGTCCACCGTATAAGTTCCCGCAAAGGTCGGAATACCTATGGGAAGGGTGAACTTACTGCTGCTCATGGAACAGAGCAGGGGCCAGAGATAATTGTTCCAGCTTCCGATAAAGGCGAAAATACACACAGTTGAGATAACCGCCTTTGACAAGGGCAGCACCACTTTGAAGAATGCGGTCAGCTCTCCTCCCCCGTCAATCTGCACTGCCTCCAGAAGCTCGTTTGGCAGTCCTTTAAAAAAGGTCACCATTATGATCAGATTCATGGAACCCGCAATTGTGGGCAATACAAGGCCTGCGTAGGAATCAATGAGATTCAGGCCGTTTGCCGTGATAAAAAGAGGTACAATGGTTGCTTCCCCCGGCACCATCAATCCCAGAAGAAAATAGAAATATAGCGCATTGCTCCCCTTAAATTTGATCTTTGCCAGAGCATACGCAGCCATGGCAGAAAGGATCACGGTCAGAACTGTAGTCAACACAGCGATAAATACACTGTTGAACAGCCATTTTGTAACATCCGAACCCAGAATAAGATCCGGGTAATTCTGGAATGTATACGGTGGTGTGAACCAGTCCAGTATACTATTGATCTGCTTTCCCTCTTTCTGGAAGGAAACTGCCAGAGACCACAGAATCGGCGTCATAAAGATCGCCGCCAGGATCACGGATATGATGGATAATACAATACTGCCCGGTTTTTTCTTTGCCTTAGAATTCATCAGCCTCTGCCCCCTTTCTCTCAATCGTCTTCTGCACAATAGTCAATACTACAAGTATCAGAAACAGTACATAGGACATGGCTGCCGCATACCCCATGTTGTTTTTCTTGAAGGCTGTCTCATATACGTACTGGATCAGCGGCCTTGTAGATCCTGCCGGCCCGCCTACTGTGATCATATAAATCTGTCCAAATACTTTGAAACAAGCAATGACCTGCAGAAGAACCACCAGATAAGTAGTCGGCTTCAAAAGCGGCAGTACGATGGAGAAAAGCTGCTGTCTCTTGGTTGCGCCGTCTATGGATGCGGCCTCATATATCTGGGGCGATATATCCTGAAGCGCAGACAGATACAGAAGCATGGAAAATCCAACCGTCCACCAGATCGTCATGGCTGTGATGGCTGACCAGGCAAGACCGCTCTCGTTGAGCCACTGCAGCTCCCTGTCCGGGGGAAGGACCTTAATAAAATGCAGAAATCCGTTGATAAATCCCCGGTACGGCGTGAACATATATTTTGCTATAAATGCCGCAACAGACACAGACAGTACACTGGGAAGATAATAACAGATACGCAGGCCCTTCTTTAATTTGTTCGGCCGGTTGGCAAACAAGGCTAGAATCAGTGCCATAATCACCAGAAGGGGTGTGGTGATCAGTACGAAATACGTAGTGTGCCATAGGGCGTCCAGAAACTTTTTATCCCCCAGGAATTTTATGTAATTGTCAAGTCCCACGAACTTTACTTTTCCCATCAGAGACCATTTATGAAGGCTGACATAGACACCCTGAATCACCGGCCAAATGGTAAATACTGTATACAGGATAAAAAAGGGCAGTATGAATCCCAGTCCTGCCAGCAGGTTTTTTCGCTTTCTTTTTTTACTCACTTGATTTCCTCCTTACAGCTTCCCGCTCACGATAGTTTTGCTGTCTGCAAGGGAAAGGAGAGCCTTATGCTCCCCCTTCTCTGCCCTGCTTATTTACGGAAGATTCGTATCAAGTTCGTCGTAAAGCATACCGACTGCCTCTTCTGCGTCAGTATCACCTGACCACAGAGTATTCAGACTGTCAATCATACCTGACTTCATAGCATTAAATGTAGAAACCTTTGAGGGAAGAACTGCTGTCTCCAGAGCTTCCATGTAGCTGCTTCTGTAGGGCATATCCAGATATTCCTGGCTTTCCCTGACTGCATTGCTGGCAGGGATCTGACCTGAGCCTGCCCATGTAAGGCCGCCTTTTTCGGAAGCACTTACCATAAATTCCACTGCTGCCTTGCTGTCCTCCTCGCTTCTGTCTTTCTTAGTCGGAAGAATCAGTGTATGGGAGTCTGCCCAGCATGCATTCTTGTCAAACATCTGCGGATAAGGCATGGCACCGAAATTCAGGTTTTCTGTTTTCTCCAGGGCTCCGGTTCCCCATGTACCACCAATATAGATGCCGGCTTTTCCGCTCTGGAAAAACTGCTGGTGGTCATCAATTCCTTCTGCCACATAGCCCTTGTCATAGAGGCTCTTTACAAATTCCGCCGCCTTTACCGCAATGTCTTTATCCATGGTGACTTCACTGCCGTCTTCATTCACAAGAGGGGTTCCTCCCATCTGGAAGTAAGTCGCCCACCATACACGATATGGGTCATCACCATTATTTGTCAGAGAGATAACTGAGCCTCCCTCCGGGATAACCGCTTTGATCTTATCACAAACTGCGTAGAAATCGTCTTCACTGGCAATAGCAAGCTGGCCCTTGTCATTCAGCGCGACGCCTGCCTGGTCCAGGATATCTTTGTTGAAATACATGATCTCTGCATGGGTATCCAGCGGAACCGCGTAAATAGAGCCGTCAAAGGTTACAGATTCCAGGGATGTCTCGGAATACATGGTGCTCAGGTCCACGCCCAGTTCATCCAGATAATCGTCCAGAGGGGCAACCACACCCTGTTCTACCAGTTCCGGAAGGGATGATGCATGGGAAACACCAATATCAGGGCCTTTGCCTGCTGCCACTGCTGTCTGCAGCTTTGTATAGTAATCTGCCCATACCAGCATAATGGACTGTACCTGCTTTTCCGGGCCACCCTCATTGTATTCGCTTATCATCTTATCCATGAATTCCCCGTCGCCGCCGCTGAACAGAGACCAGAATACCAATTTATTTTTGTCTACAGCAACTGCTTCCGGATTGTTGACTGTTCCATCGTCGTTTACATCCGCTGAGGCCTCTTCACCCTGCTCTTCGGTTCCTTCTTCCTGAGAGGATTTTACCCCCCCCCTCGCTTTTTTCTGAATTTTCGCTTCCACAGCCGGAAAGGACTGCTGCTGCAGTTAATGTAAGTGCCAGGATCGATGCGATTGCTTTACGTTTCATACTTTCTCTTCCTCCTTGAAATTTGGTTTCTTATCCTTTTGTGACCGGTCATAAAAACAATATTACTGTTGGTTATTTCTTTGTAAGAGCCTCATTTAAAACAGTTTTATTGTTCTTTATGCATCTATAATACCGTCATTCCGTCAGTATGTCAAGTTTTATTTTGCTAATTTTTGTGTTTTTGACCATTTATAACAGTATTTCTATTTATATACAACAGTATTACTGTTCTATTAAGTATCTTTTTACTGTTTGTTTTCAGTATTTCTGTCATAACTGAGTGGGTGTGCTTCTTGTTCTCATAATTATTTGGCATGTGATGTCAAAACTGCAGGCTCCCGCAGTAAGCCAAAAGGTCCAAAGACAGAATTCCTCTGCTTATAATTTAAAAATATAATTTACAATAGGATTTTTCATATACCAGATCTGGTATAGATTTGTAAGACAGGGATGCCGCTGTCAGATTAAGCAGCATCCGCTCTCAGAATTTCGGTTATGTTATCAGGTCTCAGAAGCAGCGGATCAAATTTTATCCATTTTATCCATAAATTCGGCAACGGAGCCGACATGTGCCGCCAGCTTCAAATACTTTAAAAGGACGTCCCGATTCCTCTCCCCCAGGATTTTATCTCTGAGTTCATCGGAAACAGGCCCCAGATCCTGCAGTAAGAACAGGACTGACTCAGACTTGCCTTCCGTTTTACCTTCCGCGCGCTCATCTCTCAATAACTCTTCCAGCAGCATGAATTTCTCCTCCATTTCCCGGCTGCTCTTGATTTTTATCATAGACTCCTGGATTTTTTTTATAAAATCATCCCGGTAATCCTGAGTGCTCTCAGGCAGATCAGCCTTAACAAATTTCAGAAACTTAACTAGATTTTCAGGTACTTCTTTCTCATTTTCCCCACAGGTGCTTAAAAATATGGTAACTCTCCCGTCCGAAACGGTTCTCTTTGTCTCTGCACAGACATTCTGAAGCGTATAGCGGTATTTCTTCAGGCCAAAGGGGTCAAAATCACAGATAAAGATCACATAAGCTGCGGGAAGCCGTTCATAATCCTCCCCTGTAAGCAGCAGCTCCATGTCCATCTGGCTGTGATAGTATCTGGCCCTTTTCTCCAAAAAAGACTTTTTTGCCACCTGCATTTCTACATTGTAATGTGTTCGGTTCTCATCTTTGGCTATGATGTCAAGTCGTATCCCCCGGTATTCCGGATGATAAATCATGCTTTTCTCTCTGCTGATTTCTACCTTTTCAATAGGAAAACCCACAGCCATCTCCAGAAAATCACGGCAGATTTCTTCATTTACCATAACTGCACCAAACATAAAATTGTCTTTGAACATCAGTTGTGCCAGTTTTCTGTTTTGATTCATAAACAACCTCCGCATAAGCAGAGGAATTCTGTTTTGATTATATCACATCAGGTTTGCAATTGCCATATTTAATTTTACATATTCGGATTTTCCTTTTGAGTCACTGCTCTTCCCAAACAGTAAGCAGGCAATCGCTCATAAGGCAGGAGGTACTGTTTCCTCCGTGCCGGCCAATACGCTTGGCGCTGCACAGATCGGGAAGATTCTGCTCCATATGGCACCGACAGCCTGTACAACAGATTTGATTTAATACTCCACACTCATTACAATATCCTGCTCATAGTTTCCAAAAGACTTTCCAAACAGATTAAATCCGCCTATATACCTGGCGTCCTCCTTATTTCCTATCCGTACATCAATGTATGGCTTCTCCATGAGGAAGAGGTCCTCCAGTGTGGCTTCCGCTGCCTTGTTTCCATTGATAAAACAGCCGTCTCCAAGTATCTCCCAGGTCATGAGCATTCCGTACTGGGTAGAGCCGTCCGGCCATACGGCGGGATTCAGTCTGCCTCTTCTGCTTCCGAAATCGCCTGGGCATGTCCAGGTTCCGCAGTCCACACCGTTTATCCATACCGTGATATCTGATTTCCAGTCCTCCCTGTATCCCGGAGCCTCGGAACAGATTTCCATGGACAGGCTCAGGCTCTTGGCATGACGGTTCTTTGGCACTGCGTTTGCGAATTTGTATTCCACATAGCCGGCAGATGTCCAGAAAAGTCCGGCTCTTATTTTCTCCGGATCATAAAAGCTGTACTCGGTATCCTCCATACCGATGACGCCTTCCGGGGAGTACAGGCCGCAGGTGGGATGGACCTTGCAGCCCGTATAACTGCCGATGGGCATTTCCACACTGACGATCTCATTGACGTCCAGGTTCCGCCTGAGCAGACACATATTTACAAAATCAAATTTTCTGCTGCACACCTTCATGGTTCCCCTGCTGCCCGGCTGTTCCTCCATACGGATCAAATCCGCCTTCTCTAAAAGCTTCAGATGAAAGGCAGCACTGGACTGGGGAATGTCCAGCGCCTTTGCGATCTCTCCTATGATCATATTGTCAGAATAGAGAA
The DNA here is from genome assembly GCF_022867815.1 of Blautia sp. NSJ-175. Lineage (NCBI taxonomy): Bacteria > Bacillati > Bacillota > Clostridia > Lachnospirales > Lachnospiraceae > Blautia > Blautia sp. NSJ-175. The sequence continues at coordinate 38,030 of NZ_JALIFQ010000006.1, read as the reverse complement.
GCTTCAGGATTTCCACACGCACAGGGGAAGATAAAGCTTTTCCCACGTCACAGAGCGTCTCCACATTCTCCATATCCAGCTCTCTTATTTTTGCCATAATTCACCAACCCGTTTCTTTTTCTGATACAGCCATATGCGGTATCTCCATAGATTTTGTTTTAGTATATCATCTTCTCCTGGCAGCAGCAAGAAAGTTTATGGCTATATTCTCTTACCTTTTTTCTTTTTATCGGCTATGTATTTCACTTCCCGTCCCAAAAAGAACAGCGCCAGCAGATTCGGAATTGCCATCATACCGTTCAATGTATCGGACAGTTCCCATATAACACCCGGGGAAAGCATGCAGCCCGGCAGGGTCAGCAGAATATAACAGAACCGGTACGCTGCGGCGCCCTTTTCCTTACAGAGATAAGCAGCGGTCCGTTCTCCGAAGCAGGACCATCCCACAATGGTGGCAAAGGCAAACAGTACGGTGGCAGCGGCCAGAAACTGTTTTCCGAAAGGTATGGCCGTGGAAAATGCCATTCCCGTAAGTGTGGTGCCGTCAATATTCTCAATGCCTGCGGCCAGGTTCTGCAGACAGATTTCCGGCTGATAGACGCCGCTGACCAAAATAACAAGAGCTGTGACCGTGCAGACTAAAATCGTGTCTATGAAAATTTCCGCGATTCCCCACATTCCCTGGGTTTCCGGGTCTTTGACATCGGACTGCGCATGGGCGATCACCGAGGAACCAAGACCTGCCTCATTGGAAAAGATACCGCGGGCAACGCCCATCTGCAGCGCCCTGCTGATTCCGTATCCCGCTGCACCACCCACTGCTGCCTTCACACGGAACGCCTCCCGGAATATGATACCGAATGCATCCGGTATCATCTCCTTATGGGCCCACAAAACCACCAGCGCCCCCAAAAGGTAAGCAGCCGCCATAACCGGGACCAGTTTCTCTGTGAGTGCTGCCACGCGCTTCAATCCTCCGTTCAGCACATAAGCGGTTGCCAGCATAGTCACAACACCTGTGAAAAAGGCCGGTATATGAAAGGCCTCCTCCAGGCCTTTTGCCATGGAATTCCCCTGTACCATGTTTCCCATGCCAAAAGAAGCGCCCAGGCAGCAGAGTGAAAAAATAACGGCCATCCATCTGCAGTGAAGCCCTTTGTCCATATAAACCATGGCTCCCCCCACCCAGCCGCCGTTTTCATCCCTGTAGCGGTAACGGATTCCCAGATAGTTCTCCGCGTAATTGGTCATCATTCCAAAGAATGCGGAAACCCACATCCAAAATATAGCGCCGGGTCCGCCGGCCATGAGCGCAGTTGCCACCCCCGTGATATTTCCGGTTCCCAAAGTTGCCGCCAGCGCAGTGCAGAAAGACTGGAACTGGGAGATGGAATGCTCCTCTTTTGTTTTTCTCACCTCTTCTTTTTTCAGCAGGGAACCCAGTGTGGTGCTAAACCATTCCTTTGCATGGGTGATCTGGAAAAATCTTGATTTTATGGTAAATCGTATGCCTGTTGCCAGAAAGAAAAACAGCATCCCCGGACTCCAGACAAATTCGTGAAGCGTGTGCAGAAAGTTTGACATGCAGGACCTGCCCAAAAAGATATTCATAGCAGTATATGAGAGTGCTGTCCGAACTATGAACAGCCGGAAAGAGCGGGAAGAGAAAAAGGCTGCTCCGGTCATCCCGAAACAGCCTTAAATACATATGTTTTACAGCGGAATTACTCGAAAGCTTTTCCTACAGAACCAAACAGTTCCATTTTCTCTTTGATAGTAGCACAGATAGCGTCAAAGCCCGGTTTTAATAATTTACGCGGGTCATAGCCTTTGCCCTGGTTATCTTTTCCTGCTTCGATGTACTCACGTGTAGCAGCAGCGAAAGTAAGCTGGCACTCTGTGTTTACGTTGATCTTGGATACGCCAAGGTCGATGGCTTTTTTGATCATATCAGCCGGGATACCTGTACCGCCGTGCAGAACTAACGGCATCTCGCCTGTCAGTTTCTGGATGTCATCCAGAACGTCAAAACGAAGGCCAGCCCAGTTTTCCGGGTATTTTCCATGGATATTTCCAATACCTGCTGCCAGCATGTCCACACCCAGATCAGCGATCATCTTGCATTCCTTCGGGTCTGCGCACTCGCCCATTCCCACAACGCCGTCTTCCTCGCCGCCGATGGAACCAACTTCAGCTTCCAGAGATAAGCCGAGGCCTTTGCAGACACCTGCTAACTCTTTTGTCTTCTCAACGTTCTCTTCGATGGGGTAATGAGAACCATCAAACATGATGGATGAGAATCCGGCTTTGATACATTTGTAGCATCCTTCATAAGTACCGTGATCCAAATGCAGAGCCACCGGAACAGTGATGTTCAGCTCTTCAATCATAGCCTTTGTCATTTCCGCAACGGTCTTGAAACCGGTCATGTATTTTCCGGCTCCCTCGGATACACCCAGGATGATCGGGGATTTGCACTCTTCTGCTGTTAACAGAGCTGCTTTTGTCCACTCCAGGTTATTGATATTGAACTGTCCTACTGCATAGTGTCCTGCTTTTGCTTTTTTAAGCATTTCAGCTGCTGATACTAACATAAATATAACCTCCACTAATTGAAAATTCTCGCTTTTCCCATCCCTGCTCAGACGAATGGCCTGTTCATAAGGAAAGAACGATTTGTTATTATTATAACACATTTCCCCCTTCTGGCAAGCTTTTCTTACGCAAATTTACCAATACTGAGCACCTGCTGTTATCCCTTAACGCCTCCGGCAGTCATACCCGCTATAAAATATTTCTGAAAAGCCAGGAAAAGTATCAACACGGGAATGATTGCCATAACTGACCCTGCAAGCAGAATATCATAATTATTTCCATAAGGAGTCATCAATGTTGAAAGTCCGATAGGCAGAGTCATTTTGCTGTTACTCTTCAATACGATCAAAGGCCACAGAAAATTATTCCAGCTGATCATACCCTGGTATATTCCCATGGAAGCAAATGCCGGAGCCATCAGCGGAAGAATGATCTTCACAAAAATACCAATCTCTGTACAGCCATCTACCCGAGCCGCATCCAAAAAGGCTGTTGATATACCTTTTAAGAACTGGTAAAAAAAGAAAATGGGGATAGGTGCTGCAATAAAAGGAAGAAGAACACCGGTAAATCTATCAATGAGCTGAAAAGTAATCATCTCTTTATAAAGAGGCAGCATAATAATCTCCATTGGTATCATCATTATCAAAAGCATACAGGAAAACCACAATTTTTTCATTTTAAATTCATACATAGCAAATCCATAGGCCACAGATGCACTTACAAATAAGGACAACAGTGTCTGCACAATTGTCAGCAGAAAACTATTTTTAAACCAGATAAAGTACTCTGTTCCGGATGTAAACAGGCTCTTAAAATTAAAAAAGCCCATAATATCCAAATCTATCCTGGCATTCAACCCGGAACGTATAATCTCTGATGAAGGCTTTAGTGCTCCAATTACCAGGCAAAGTATGGGAAATAACACAATCACGGAAAGAATCAAAAAAATCAGCATAATACCTGCGTTTATCTTCTTTTTAGTCATTTATGCCCTCTCCTTTTTATTTGAAATATACATCTGCACTGCATTAAATGCCAAAGTCACGATCAGCAGAAATACACCAATGGAAGATCCGAATCCCATATTATTCTGTTCCCATCCTGCTCTGTACAGATATCCCACAATTGTAAGTCCCATATCATTCGGTGAACTGTTCCCTGCCCACAGCATATAACTCTCTGTGAACATAGCAAGACCGCCGTAGATAGAAATGGTCAGGACATACGTTGTTATTGGCCTCAACATAGGCACCGTGATATATCTAAACTTCTGCCATGTATTTACACCATCCAGATCTGCAGACTCATAAATTTCTTCCGGAATGCTCTGAAGACCGGAAAGAAAATACAGCAGATTTATCCCTACCCATCTCCAGAATGCCAGAAAGATCAGAACCATAAAACCAGTGGTACCATTTCTTAACCATTTTACCGGACTTTTCCCGAAGACACCAATAATCTGATTCATCAGCGCGCCGTCAGATTCGGCAAACAGAAGCCGAAAAATAATGCCCGCCACTACAACAGATGTCAATGTGGGCACAAATAATGCAGACTTAAAAAATGTCTTTCCCACCATTTTTCTGCTGTTAATCATACAAGCCAAAATCATTGGCACAGGTATTAAAATTGCAAGTGTAATCAGTGTATACGCCAGACTGTTTTTTACTGCCTTAAAAAATGTTGGGTTTAACAGATTTTTATAATTCTCCATACCGATATATTCCACCATTCCAGGCAGTACCGACTGGAAACTCATCTGTACAATGGAAATAACAGGGTACAGAAAAAATATCAGAAAAGACAACATAAAAGGCAGAATAAACAAGTATGGCGCTGCTTTTTTTGAATAACCAAACTGTTTGATTCTTTTCACCATATTAACCCCTTTTCCTTTATCAGAAATCCGGCACGGAATATACCCTTGACAGAATATATTCCGTTTATTCCGGTTAACCTTTTACTTTAATGAAGCAGCCTCTTCACTGCAGACAACTGCCGGATCCTCTTTCTCTTCAAATGCCCTGTACATCACTTTTGTATTCATGGCACTCACTACATCAGGGAAGTTCTCCCCTACTGTTATGGCCGGAATTTCGTCTTTTACTTCCAGTAATGCTTCAAAAGGATTATTCTTAAAATACTTTGTGTATTTTGTATCAGCTTTTTTCACTTCATCCATATCCCAGACATCACTGCGCATGGGATCAAATCCTAAAATTGTATATTCTCTTACAGCTCCTTCCTCAGAAAGTTTTGCAAAGGCAAGAAATTCTGCTGCGAGCTCCTGATTTTCACATTGTACAGTGACTGCCGTTCCGGTACCGCCAAGGCCAACCGACCGGTCCTGTCCCTCTTCCCATACTGGATTAGGCGCGATTATAATTTTCCCGCTCAAATCAGGCATATAATCTGTAAAACGCCCCATATACCACATAGGCATCATAGCCGAAGCTGCGCCCCCCTCATTCATAAAGCCCCAATACTCCTCACATTGATGGCTGCCGCCCGGAGAGACAACAGCAGTTCCGTCATCCAGCATTTCCTGAAGGAACGTAAGTGTCTTTATCATCTCAGGAGAATTTACATTATTGGTACCGTCTTCTTTTAAAAGCCCGCCGCCCTGCTGAGCAAGAAATGGCATGAGAAAAAACGGATCATTTCCGGTATCTACTGTACACATAGGTTTCCCTGTTTTCTCAAGCACTGTCCTGCCGGCTTCATGGAAATCATCCCATGTCTTAATCTGTGTATAATCCACACCGGCTTCCTCAAGAATTTCCGCATTGTAGTATGTCATAGATGCACCTACATGAAAATCCAAACCGTAACAGTTGTCATCTTTGGTATAAATATCAAGCCTGGACTGCACCACATTATCTTTATACTGTGCAATGGCATCATTTAAAGATACCAGCTGCGGTTCACCCTTTAGAAAATTGGCAAATTTTCCGAGTTCGATATCAGCCATATCAGGAGCACCTGTCCCTGCCTGCAGGGCAATGAGAAGTTTATTGTGCATATCCTCATACGGCAGTACAGAATATGTCAGTTTTATCTGTTTATCCGGATTTTCTTCATTCCATAGTGCCTGCATTTCATCGTAAAAATCACAGTGAAGTTCCGTGGTCAGCCATATTTCAAAATCTGTCGCGGCTTTATTTCCTGCGGTCTCCTCCTCTGTATTTGTGTCACTCTTTTTTTCATTTTCTGTACTCTGGCTGCTGTTATTCCCACATCCTGCAAGCAGACCAAACGCCAAAACTACCCCAATGGCATAAGCAATTGTTTTTCTCTTCATAAATAAATACCTCCTTTAGCGTATACTTAGAATTTACTGTTTTCTTCCCGCTGCCCTCCTTCTACAGCCTTATCAATAAAACACTTCTCGGTGGAATTTCGAAATCTATTCCCCGTTCCGTCATTTTATAGTCATAAAATTGTACTTTTTTCACACAGTCAGACGCCTGCACAGTATTGTGCGCATTCATCGCCCCGTGAAGAATAAACGCTTCTGCCTCGTCTGCCTTACCACCTAAAATTTCACATTCTATATCATAAGAAGCATCTGCAGAAAAATTCACAATTGTAATATTTAACTTCCCATCATCCCCGATAGATACGGAATGATTCATATTCACTATTCTGTCAGCTTCCGGACCAATCTCCTCTGTTTCCAGATAGCTACCCAAAAGTATAGCGTTTTGATGATATTTGAACATATCATATACATAATAAGTAGGTGTTTTAACAACTTTATCTTTCTCCGTGATAAGAACAGACTGCAGAACATTAACAGCTTGTGCTATATTAGCCATGGAGATTCTGTCACTGTATTGATTAAAAATATTAAGGTTCGCAGCTGCAGTCACCGCATCACGGACTGTATTCTGCTGAAACAGATGTCCCGGATTCGTGCCGGGTTCCGGATTATACCAGTTTCCCCACTCGTCTATGATGAAATCGACTCTTCCCTTCGGGTCATACCTGCGCATAATTCCTGTATGTATACGAATCAGATTTTCCATTTTCAAAGACTGTGAGATTGTGTGATACCATTCACTCTCACCGAATTTTATGGACTCTCCCTTCTGTCCTTCTATGTTTACACCCGGATATGTATAGTAATGCAGAGAAATCGCATCCAGATTATTCGCTGCCTTTTTCATCAGGACATCTGTCCATTCGTAATCATCATCCAGCGGTCCGCAGGCAATTTTGTAAACAGATTCCTCACCATAGCTTCTGACGTAAGTTTGAAACTGATTATAAACATCCGCATAATAACCTGCAGTCATGTTTCCTCCGCAAAGCCAGTTTTCATTTCCTATTCCCAGGTATTTCAGTTTCCAGGGCTTCTCCTGCCCATTTTTTTTTCTGAGATGAGTAAGGGAAGAATCTCCTGCAAATGTCATATATTCAATCCATTTCTGCATCTCTTCCACTCTTCCGCTTCCCAAATTCACGTTTATATAGGGTTCACAGCCAATCTGTCTGCAGAGCTCAAAAAACTCGTGTGTTCCAAAACTATTATCTTCCACATCACCTCCCCAATGTGTATTTATGGTCCTACGCCTTTCACTGCGTGTGCCAATTCCGTCCATCCAGTGATATTCGTCTGCAAAATTCCCTCCCGGCCAGCGCAAAACAGGAACGCGTATTTCTCTGAGAGCTGACACTACGTCTTTTCTCATTCCTTTTTCATTTGGTATACCGGAGTTCTCACCGACATAAATCCCTTCATAAATGCAGCGCCCCAGATGTTCTGTAAAATGCCCGTATATATTTTTATTAATGCGGTTTTTCCGATGATAACCATTGATGACCAGTCTGCTCATGGACTTTCCTCCCTTAATTTAACTTTTTAATTTAATATTTAATGTTTTGATTGATTAATTGTATAGTATCACTATTTTATTGACATGTCAACGCTTTTATTAGTCATTATTCAACATTTTTTAATGTATTTAACATTTATATTAAATATATTTCTTATTATTAAATATATTTTCAAACAAATATTTAGTCTTTTTGTACGTTGCCATGTTTTTTTTTAAATGTTATAATCTGGTAATAGAAAGCGTATCTATGAAAGGAAATCCTTATGCTGTATTTTAAAAACCCAGAACAGGCTCTGCCTGTCTTTAAAGCATTGTCATCAGAAGTCAGGCTGAAAATCCTGAATATCATTTCAGAAAACGAAGGAAAAAATCTGAATGAAATTGCTCAGATGCTTAGTCTTACCAACAGTGCAATCTCAACCCATATCAACAAATTGCTGGAAGCAGATTTAATTGAAATCCATTCTGTATCCGGTACAAGAGGTTCCATGAAAATCTGCAAACCCAAACATAATAATCTGATTGTTGAATTGCAGCCATCCATCACCCAGGAGAACTGTTATCATCAGGACATCCGTATTGGTCATTATACTGCCTGTCAGGTAAAGCCAACTTGCGGTCTGGCCACTGTAAACGGCCTGATTGGTGAATTTGATGATCCCAGATATTTTTATTTTGCTCAGAGATTTGAGGCTTCTGTTTTATGGTTCTCCTCAGGATATATCGAATACAATATTCCCAATGATTTAAAAGCGGGGGAACGTCTGGTTGAACTGCAGCTGTCTTTTGAAATTTCGTCTGAGGCACCGGGCTTTCAGGATGTCTATCCCTCAGATATTTATTTTTCAGTCAATGATGTCCCACTTGGTTACTGGGTAAGTCCTGGAGATTATGGCTCAAAACGCGGCCGTTTTAATCCCTCCTGGTATCCGGACGGCAACAATCAATACGGGCTGCTCAAAATGCTCATTGTCAATAAAAACGGAACCTTCATCGATGGAAGTACTAAAATCTCAGATACCACCATTGATGACCTGCATATTGATTACAGCCATCCCATCACCCTGCGTTTTTCTAATCCGGAGGACACCCGAAATCCCGGAGGATTTACTATTTTCGGTGCAGGTTTTGGAAATCACAATCAATCCATCAAAGCAAAACTTTTATATGAATGACAACCTGACAACAAAAAAGCCCTTTGCCATATGCATTCTCAGCACACAGCAAAGGGCTTTTATATCATAATTTACTCTATTATTTACAACCGCATCTTAAAATCCTCATACCCAAACGCCTTCACCACCTCGCACTCCCCATGTTCCCGCTCCACAGCAATTGCGGGCAGACACATACCGTTAAAGGTATTGTTCTTCACCATGGTATAGATGGCCATATCGCCGAATTCCAGGCGTTCCCCCACTGACAGGGGATGGTCAAAGGAATAGGTTCCTATCACATCGCCGGCCAGACACGTCGGCCCGGCCAGACGATACGTGTATGGGTATTCCCCAGCCTCCCTGCTTCCGGCCAGAGGCGGTCTGTAGGGCATCTCCAGTACATCGGGCATATGGCAGGCAGCAGAGGCATCTAAAATGGCGATGCCGCCGTCCTGGGAAAAGGTATCCAACACCTTTGTAAGAAGCACCCCCGCGTTTAATGCCACCGCCTCACCGGGTTCCAGATAGATGGTGACCCGGTATTTTTCCCGAATGTGCCGGATACATTCCTCCAAAAGCCCGATGTTGTAACCCGGTCTGGTAATATGGTGTCCGCCGCCGAAATTTACCCATTTCATCCGGTACAGATACTCACCGAACTTCTCCTCCACAGCATCCAGTGTTGTTTTCAAATCATCTGCGTCCTGCTCGCAGAGTGTGTGGAAATGTATTCCCTCCACACCTTCCAGAAGCTCCGGCCGAAACCGTTCCCTCGTCACACCCAGTCGGGAACCGGGTGCACAGGGGTCATAGACGGCATGTCCCTCCTGCGTGGAACACTGGGGATTGATCCGTATCCCCATACTTTTTCCCGCGTCCAGCACCCGTTTCCCGTATTTTTCTATCTGCGCAAAAGAATTGAATACAATATGCCCGCAGTAAGAAAGGATCTCCTCAAACTCCTCCTCCTTATAGGCTGGGGAATAGATGTGGTTTTCCTTTCCCATCTCCTTCGCCCCCAGTCTTGCCTCGAAAAGTCCGCTGGCAGCCGTACCGCTCAAATAACTGCCGATCAGCGGATAGAGGCTGTACATGGAAAACGCCTTCTGTGCCAGCAGTATCCTGCACCCGGTCCGGTCCATGATTCCTTTTAAAAGGCGCAGGTTTTTCTCCAGATCCGGTAAGGAGACCAAATAGCACGGCGTGGGCAGTTCCTCCCGTCTCATAGGCCTACTCCACCAGGCAGGGGGTCTCATTTATCTGATACGGCAGCCCCCACTCCTTCAGTGCCTCCATAAACGGGTCCGGATCAAACTCCTCGATATTGTGCACACCTGGCTTGTTCCAGGTACCGGTCATAAGCATCATGGCACCGATCATGGCCGGCACTCCGGTGGTGTAGGACACTGCCTGGGAACCGGTCTCCTTATAACACTCCTGATGGTCACACACATTATAAATATACAGATGCTGTTCCTTTCCATTCTTTTTGCCTGTAAATATACAGCCGATATTAGTCTTGCCCTTTGTCCTGGGCCCCAGGGCAGCCGGGTCAGGAAGCACAGCTTTTAAAAACTGCAGCGGCACGATCTCCTTTCCCTCATACAGTATGGGTTCAATGGATGTCATTCCCACATTTTCCAGACATTTCAGATGTGTAAGATAACTCTCCCCGAAAGTCATGAAGAAACGTATCCTTTTGATCCCCGGAATATTCAGCGCAAGAGATTCCAGTTCCTCATGGTGGAGCAGATACATATCCTTTTCCCCCACTTCCGCGAAATTATATACCCGCTTGATCTCCATGGGTTCTGTCTCCACCCAGTGCCCGTCCTCCCAATAGGAGCCTTTGGCGGAAACCTCGCGGATGTTGATCTCCGGATTGAAATTGGTGGCAAAAGGATACCCATGGTCCCCGCCGTTACAGTCCAGAATATCAATATAGTTGATCTCATCAAAATAATGTTTCAGCGCATAAGCGGAGAATACTCCCGTGACCCCCGGGTCAAATCCGCTTCCCAGCAGCGCAGTGATGCCGGCCTTCTCAAACTTTTCCCGGTAGGCCCACTGCCATTTGTATTCAAATTTCGCCGTATCTTCCGGTTCATAATTGGCAGTATCCACATAGTGAGTCCCGGTGGCCAGACAGGCCTCCATGATCGTCAGGTCCTGATAGGGAAGCGCCAGATTCAAAACCACCTGCGGTTTTTCCCTCTCGATCAGAGCTGTCAGCTCCGCCACATTGCCTGCATCCACCTGCGCGGTTGTGATCCTAGTCTTTGTCTTTCCCTCCAGTTCCGCCTTCAGGGCATCGCATTTTGACAGCGTCCTGCTTGCAATACAGACCTCGTCGAATACCCGGCTGTTTGCACAGCATTTGCGGATCGCAACGCCTGCCACACCGCCGCAGCCGATCACCATTACTTTTCCCATATTCTTTTCCTCCTGTCATTTATTTTTTTGTAAACGTGAGATAGCTGTTCAATCATGTCTGCGCATTTACAGAGCAAGCAGCATCTCTCTCACGATTTTTCCTGCCGTAGCTGTGGATACACCGCTCTGGTCAAAAGGCGGACACAGCTCATTCACGTCACATGCTATAACCCGGCATTTTCCGCACACCAAAAGCACTGCCTGCAGAAGTTCCAAAAAGGTTACGCCTCCTGCCTCCGGAGTACCCGTTCCCGGAAATACGGAGGGGTCCAGCACATCCAGGTCCAGCGTAAAATACACCGGCTTTCCCGAAATTCTGTCAACTGCCTGGGAGATTCCCTTCAGATCAAAGGGATGCATGTTTACATGCCCTTTTTCTGCCCACAGAAATTCTTCCCGGTCACCGGAACGAATGCCGAACTGAAAAATGCGGTCATCCCCCACCAATTCCCAGCAGCGCCTCAGCACACAGGCATGGGAGAGCTCTACCCCCAGATAATCCTGCCGCAGATCCGCATGAGCGTCAAAATGCACGATACAGAGGTCAGGATACTTCTTTGCTGCTGCCCGCACACTTCCCAGGGTCACCAAATGTTCCCCGCCGATCATAAAGGGCAGCTTGCCGTCTCTCAAAATCTCCCCTGCCCGGTCCTCAATCTGGTAAAGCACCCGGGCGGTATCCCCGATGGGAAGCTCCAGATCCCCGCTGTCAAATATTTTAAAATCTGTCAGGTCTTTTTTCTGATAAGGACTGTATGTCTCAAGGCCATAGGATTCATTCCGGATGGCCTGGCTTCCAAACCGGGTTCCCGGCCTGAAGGATGTGGTGGAGTCAAAAGGCGCTCCGAATATGACAATACGCGACTCCTCATATTCCCCGCCGCATCCGATAAAATTCACAATATTTTTACTCAACATCTTTCAGCATCTCCTCCACATAAGCCGGCAGGGCAAAGACTCCCGCATGAAGCCTGGGCAGATAATATCTGGTGTGTATCCCCAGAAGCTTCCATCTGACCCCATCCAGGTCGTCCACCGGATGATATTTCTTTGAAGCAAAACCAAACAGCCAGTGTCCCGAGGGGTAGGAGGGAATATGGGCCTGGTAAACCCTGCTCACCGGAAAGGACTCCACGATCCGCTTGTGCATTCTGAGACACCAGAAAGCCTCCTCATCGTAAAAGGGGCTCTCATGCTGGTTGATCATGATCCCATCCTCATGAAGCGCGTTAAAACAGTTCCCGTAAAACTCTTTTGTGAACAGCCCCTCTGCCGCCCCGAAAGGATTGGGGGAGTCAATAATGATCAGATCATAGGCATCTGAACGGCTGCGGATGAATTTCAGTCCGTCCTCATGATAGATATTCACTCTCCTGTCATTTAAACTGCAGGCCATCTGCGGAAAATACCTTCTGCAGACTTCCACCAGAAGCGGGTCTGCCTCCACCACGTCAATCTGCTCTACATCCTCATATTTGACCAGCTCCCGGACAACACCGCCGTCACCGCCGCCGATGACAAGGATCTGCTTCACATCGGGATGGACCGCCATGGGTACATGGCTTATCATTTCATGGTATATGAATTCATCCTTTTCCGTCAGAGCCAGATCCCCGTCCACCACCAGTATCTTCCCGAATTCCCTGGAGCTTAACACGTCCAGACGCTGAAGCTCACTGTTGGCGGAAAAGAGCTGTTCATCCACCCGGATGGATAATTTTACATTGGGTGTATGTACATCCGAAAACCACATTTCCATCATACAGCCCCTCCTTTCAGCACATTGAGACGCCGGATGCCCGCATCCTCAGGCCCTGTCATGGAACAACCTTTTTCCTTTGCATAGACGATATAGTCTAAAATATCCTCTGTGATCTCTTCCCCGGGGGCCAGGATCGGGATTCCCGGCGGGTAACACATGACAAACTCACTGCATATCCTTCCGGCCGTCTCTTCCAAAGGCAGAGATTCTTTCGGCGCATAGAAGGCCTCCTGGGGTGTTGCCACTACTTTGGGGTCTATATACTCCTGGGTCAGCATGCCTGCGCGGTCCTTTTTATACCGCCGCTTTACCTCTGCAAGAGCGCTCACCAAACGTTCCACCTCCTGTCTGCGGTCCCCGATAGACAGGTAAGCCAGAATATTGCCGATGTCGCCAAACTCAATCTGGATGTCATATTCATCCCGCAGAATGTCATAGACCTCAATCCCGGCCAGCCCAATCTCCAGCGTATGCACAGAGAGCTTGGTGCGGTCAAAGGCAAAGATACTGTTTCCGTTTACCAGTTCTTCGGAAAAAGCATAATAGCCGCCGATATTGTTGATCTCCTCCCGGGCGTATTCCGCCAGACCGATAACCTTTTCAAACTCCCGGCGCCCGCGAAGAGCCAGATTTCTCCTGGAAATGTCCAGGCTTGAGAGCAGCAGGTAGGAGCCGCTTGTGGTCTGGGTCAGATTGATGATCTGCCGTACATGCCCCACACTGACTCCCGGCCCTGTCAAAAGAAAAGAGCTCTGCGTCAGGCTCCCCCCTGACTTGTGCATACTCACTGCTGCAATATCAGCCCCGGCAGCCATGGCGGACACGGGAAGCCCCTCCCCGAAGTAAAAGTGTGTCCCGTGGGCTTCATCTGCCAGCACAAGCATACCGTGCTCATGTGCCAGCTTTACGATGGAACGCAGGTCGGAACAGACACCGTAATACGTGGGGTTATTTACAAACACTGCCACTGCATCCGGATTGTTCCGAATCGCCGCCTCCACCTGCTCCAGGCGCATCCCCAGAGAGATTCCCAGCCTGCAGTCCACATCGGGATTCACGTATATCGGCTGCGCGCCGCAGAGGACCAGAGCATTGATGGCGCTTCTGTGTACATTTCTGGGCATGATGATCTTATCTCCCCGCTTGCAGCAGGACAGAACCATGCTCTGCACAGAGGAGGTGGTACCTCCCACCATGAGAAACGCGTGGGCCGCGCCGAAAGCCTCCGCCGCCAGCTCCTCCGCCTCACGGATCACAGAGACAGGATGGCAGAGATTATCAAGAGGCTTCATGGAATTAACATCGATCCCCACACATTTTTCTCCCAGAAGCTCCACAAGTTCCGGGTTTCCTTTTCCGTGCTTATGTCCCGGAACATCAAAGGGCACGACCCGCATTTTTCTGAAACGTTCCAACGCCTCATAGATAGGCGCCCGTTCCTGCTTTAATTCTGACATGTTCGACCTCCTTTTCCGATTCCTGCCTGCACACGGGTGTGCTGTATGTATATACACAAAAAAAGCAAGCAGGACCGTATACATTGTCCTTTGCTTGCTTCTGTTCATCATTATTATAGAACTCCACCGTCCCCCCGTCTGCACCGGGTCTCAAATAAGCCCCTACCCGGGTGAACATGGCTGTTATTCTTTTTCACAAAAACAGATATGGTTTAGAGTCTATATAGCAAATATTTATACTTTTAATACTCTTATTGACCGTTTCACAAGTTTGACGTTTTGTATACGCACTAGTTATAAAGTAACCAACTTATAAAATTTGAGCTTCTAACTCAATCAATAAGGCAATTAAATTGCCGGAAATATTTGCATGGAAATCTTCACCTTTATCTGTCTTCCATACATGCCATACTTTACCACAGCTTTATCAAAATAGCAAGAAAAAATTTAGACAACGCCTGCAAATTTCTGTTTTCACCCCCGGATATCTGTGGTATGATATATTTGTAGCAAAATTTCTGATTCGTAAGGAAAGGAGGGTATAATTGCCGGAATATTGATGACTGTTCAGACCTGCTGGACAGTGACAAATACTGCAGTTATACAGAGAATACAGAATTATGGAAATGAAAAATATGATCGTCGGCCAGTCCGGCGGCCCTACTGCTGCCATTAACAGCAGCCTGTACGGTGTGGTATCGGAGGGACTTCGCCAGAAAGAATTTATCGGACGTGTCTATGGAATGGTAAACGGAATTGAGGGGTTTTTGGAGGGCCATATCCTGGACTTTGAGGACGCACTTCCCGGCGGCACACTGGAAGGGCTGAAAACCACCCCCGGTGCTTACCTGGGATCCTGCCGTTATAAACTGCCGGAAGATTTGTCCGACCCGGTCTATCCTGAGCTGTTTGCCAAGTTTGAGGAGCTGCAGATAGGCTATGTCTTCTACATCGGAGGCAATGACTCCATGGATACTGTGAGCAAGCTCTCCCGCTATGCCGCCTCCGCAGGCAGCGAGATCCGTTTTATCGGAGAGCCGAAGACTGTGGACAATGACCTGGTCCTCACAGACCACACCCCCGGGTTTGGAAGCGCTGCCAGATATGTGGCCTCCACTGTGCGGGAAATCGTCATTGACGCCAATGTTTATGAGAAAAAATCAGTGACCATCATAGAGATCATGGGACGCCACGCCGGCTGGCTCACAGCCGCTTCCGCCCTGGCAAGAAAATATAAAGGGGACAATCCACTGCTCATCTACCTGCCGGAGACAGCCTTTGACCAGGAAGCCTTCCTCAAAAAAGTGGAAGAATGCTTTGAAAAGACGCCCAATGTCATTGTATGCGTTTCTGAGGGCATCCATGATGACAAGGGAACCTTTATCTGTGAATACGACAACCATGTAGGCACCGACACCTTTGGCCATAAAATGCTGGCCGGATGCGGCAAATACCTGGAGAACCTGGTGAGAAACCGCCTGGGTGTCAAGGCTCGCTCCGTAGAGCTGAATGTAAGCCAGCGCTGTTCCTCCTCCATGATGTCCCAGGCAGACCAAAAAGAGGCCGTCATGGCCGGTGAATTCGGCGTCCGCGCTGCACTCAAAGGATATACAGGGAAAATGGTGGCATACAAAAGGACATGCAACCTGCCTTACGCTATCACCTTGGGACTTGAGGATGTAAATGAAATCTGCAACAAGGAAAAAACCGTTCCCCTTGCATGGATCACAGGGGATGGTTCAGACGTAAGCGATGATTTCATCATTTATGCCCTTCCCCTCATTCAGGGAACGGTTGAGGTACCCACAGGTACAGACGGCCTGCCCGCATTTGTATATAGAAAATAAAATATTTCATACCAAGAGAGAGGGAATCCCGCTTACCGCCGGATTCCCTCTCTCTTATTTCTGTTCTTCGCTGCTGCTGAAAGCCAGCAGAATATTTCTCTGTAAAAATTCTTTCGTCTGCTCTCTCGGAACCTCCTCTGTCTCCAGTCCCTCAAGCAGGTATACAAAATAACTCATAAATCCGGCCATCAATACCATGGTCACAAATGTTTCCGGCATCTTTACAGGGATGGTCCCTTCCTGCTTTCCCTGTTCCATGAGAATGCGGAGCACACTCTCCACCTGGCACTGAGGGCCGCCGAATTTTGTAAATTCCCTGTACAGATTCTCCTTCATTCTGCACTCCTGCCCCTGCAGACGCATAAGCTGTGTGCTGCATCTGCTCTCACTCATCTCTGTCTCGATGAAATCCAGCACTGCCATAATCTGTCCCTTCAGGCTTCCGGTCGTTCGGAGTATCTCCATAATTTTCTGAAACATTTTCTCCCCGGACCAGATGATGGCTTTTGCCACCATCTCCTCCTTACTGGAAAAGTATTCATACGCCGTGCCTTTTCCGATCCCGGCCCGGTTGGTAATATCAGATACTTTAATGGAGTGAATGTCCGCATCTTCCTCTATCAGGTCAATGACCGCCTGAAAAAGAGCCAGTTCCTTCTCACTGAGCTTCTCCTTCATCCACTAATCTCTCCTCATCCTTTTTATAATGACGGCGGTTCAGTATATCATAGATACACGGCACCACAAACAGGGTCAGCAGTGTACCGTAGATCAAACCTCCGATTGTGACGATTGCCATGGGCTGCACCATATCCGCACCCATACCCATGCCCATAGCCATAGTGACAAGGCCGAGGATGGTGGTGAGCGCTGTCATTACAATGGGACGCAGACGGGCACGGCCGGCTTCCTCGATCGCCGCCCTCTTTTCCATGCCGTCCTTGCGGAGCTGATTGATGTAATCCACAAGCACGATACCATTGTTTACAATGATGCCCGACAGCATGACAAATCCAACCATTGCCACAATGCTGACCGGCTTGTTGCTGACAAGAAGGCCCAGGAAACCGCCTGTAAATGCCAGTGGAATGGTGAACATGATAATGAACGGGGAGAGCAGGGACTGGAACTGTGCCACCATGATCAGGTACATGAACACAAGCGCCAGCGCCAGCATCTGAAGGAGCTGCCCCATGGCCTCATTGATGCTCTCGTCCTCACCTTTCATTTCAACTGTGTACCCCTCCGGTATGGTGTATTTGTCAAGGATCTTCTGTACATCCTGGCTTACAAGCCCGATGTTATAACCGGACGCGATCTCCGCTGTCACGGACATATAGCGTGACTGTCCGTCCCTGTTGATCGCCTGGGGGCTTACGGAATCCTCAAAGTCGGCGATATCCCCCACTTTTATCTCCTCTGTCTCCCCTTCCGCATTGGTAGTCTGGATGGTTATGTCCGCGATCTGTTCCCTTGTGAGGGATTCATCCTTCTCGCTTCTGACATATACGTCGTAATCCTTGGTTGCTGTGGAGATAGTGGTGGCACTTGTGGCCTCAGCAATCTTCTTGTTTATCTCCTGGAACACCTGCGCCACAGTCAGGCCGTGCCGCATGGCTTTTGATTTATCCACAACCACCTTGTACTGGGCGTCTGTCTCCTCCATGCCGTCACTGACATTCTGGGTGCCCTCCACTTTTTCAATCTTGCCGGCCAGGTCTGTGGCAATCTCCTGGAGCTGTTCCAGGTCTTTTCCCTTGATCTCTATCTGTATGCCGCTGCCGCCGAGGGCGCTCATATCCATATTGGAAGTGGAAACCACCACCTCACAGCCCTCTACATCCTTGGTTCTTTTCAGTATTTCTTTCTCAAGCTGTCCGTTGTCCAGCTTCTTATCTTCCTTCAGCACCAGGTACATGGTAACTTCATTGGTGGAACTTCCGCCCATAGACATGGCGGAGCCTCCGGCCATGGCTCCGATGGTCTCAATATCATCTATATCGGAAATTTTTTCAATGACCTCATCTGCTTTCGCCGCAGTCTCCTTCAGCGGCGTTCCCTTATCCGTGGTCACAGTCATGCTTGCCTGTGTGCTCTCCATGGACGGGAAAAATTCTGTACCCTTGCGCACGGACAGGTACATGCTTCCCAGAAACAAAACCAGGGCTCCCAAAAGCACCCAGGCTTTGTGCGTCAGTGTCTTATGGATCATACGACCGTAAAAGTTCTGTACCTTATCCAGAAACTTTGACGGCTTTGCCTCCGCCCGCTTTAAAAGTCCGGCGGACATCATGGGCACCAGTGTCAGCGCCACGACAAGGCTGGCCACCAGGGAATAGAAGATGGTCAGACCCATATCCACAAAGAGCTGACGGGTAATTCCCTCTGTAAATACAATAGGCGCAAATACGCACACCGTTGTCAAAGTTGAGGAGACGATGGCTCCCGCCACCTGCTTCGCGCCCTCCACAGCAGCTTTTCTGGCAGGTATTCCCAGGCTTCGCATGCGGTATATATTTTCTATAACAACAATGGAGTTATCCACCAGCATACCGACACCAAGGGCAAGTCCTGAGAGGGAAATAATATTAAGCGTAACTCCTGAGAAATACATGAGCACCAGAGCTGCTACCACACTGATGGGGATGGAGCAGGCAATGACAAAAGTAGGCTTAATATCCCGCAGGAATAAAAACAGCACCAGGATTGCCAGAATACCGCCGTACAGCATATTCTGCAGAACGGAATTAACAACCATATCAATATAAATACCCTGATTCATCAGCGTTGTAAAATGCAGACCGTTGTTTTCCTTTTCCAGTTCATCCATACGCTCCAGAATCTTATCTGCCACATCCCCCGTGGAATATCCGGTCTGCTTCTCTATGGAGAGCATCACGCCGGGGTTGCCGTTGATCTTGGCATACACGTCTGCGGAGTTATCGGTAACGCTGATATCAGCCACATCAGACAGACGGATGGATGCAAGTCCGTCCAGCTTCAGATCCAGAAGGACCAGATCCCCCAGACTGTCCACATCCTGCACCTTATCTCCTACTCTGACCAGATACTCCTTGTTGTCCTCCGTCACGTAGCCTGCAGGCATGGCAAAGTTCTCTGCCGTGAGGATACCCTTAACCATATCAGATGTCAGGATCGTATTTAAGTCCGCTTTGTCCTGCGCCTGTTCCTTCGCCTCATCTAACTGTTCCCTGCCTGAGTCAAGCTGGGACTGGGCTGCCTCCAACTGGGCCGTTCCCATGGCGATCTTGGAAGAAGCGGAACTGAGCTGAATGGAGGCCATGATCTTCTGGGTCTCAAGCTGGATCTGAGCTGCGCTCATCTGGGACTGTCCTGCCTCGATCTGGGCCTTTGCCTCCTGCAGCTTTTGTATCCCTGCGCTTAACTGGGCCTGGCCCTCTGCAAGCTGGGCTTTTGCCCCTGCGATTTCCTGCAGTCCTTTGTTGGCGGCATCCAGCCCTTTATCCACTACCTCAACAGGGTCAAGCTTGGAAAGCTGCTCATTCAGAGCGGCAAGCTGCTGCTCCATCTCCGCCTTTTTGTTCTCCATCTCCTCTTTGGCTGCTGTGAGCTGGGCAATGGCCTGCTGCCATTCCTCATCTGTCATACTGTCAGGTTTTTCAGGTGTCAGAGCACTCAGCTGTTCTTCCAGCTCTTCTATCTGCCCCTGAATCGCCGCAATCCCTTCCTCCAGCTTCTGGCTCCCCTCCTGGGCCTCCAGGAGTTTATTCTTTGCCTCTGTCAGCTTTTCCACAGTCAGGTTCAGGCCTTCCTCTGTGGCCTGCAGCAGCTTGGACTGACTGTCAAGCTCTGTCTGTTTGCTCTCCAGGTTCTGAAGCTGCATATCCACCTCAGCCGCACTTTTTGTCAGTTCACTCTGGGCCTGGGAGAGCTGTCCGCTTCCCTCCCCAATCTGGGAGGCCGCTTCATTCTGGCCGTTTTCCAGTTCACTCTGACCGCTTTCCAGCTCACTTTTTCCGGAATCCAGCTCTGCCTGGGCATCATTGAGCTTCTGCTCCTCCTCGGCGAACTTGCCGTTTATGGCATCCTGAACCTTACGGTTCATGGCATCCAGCTTCTCCTGGTTGATCCGCACCTCAACACTCTCGGTGACGCCGCCGCTTTGGGAAACCCTGGCAACCCCATCTATGCTCTCGATATTGGGCTGTACATTATCTTCTATGTAATCGGTAAGCTCCGCAGCCGTAAGGCCATCCACATCCACGGCTGCCACCAGGACCGGAAGCATATCCGGGTTCAGCTTCATAATAATAGGATTGCTCACCGAGTCATCCCAGTATCCTTTGATCTGATCCAGATTCTCCCGCATCTCCAGTGACACGGAATCCATATTGGTGGTCTCCTCAAACTCCAGGATCACCATGGATACATTTTCCCTGGAAACAGAGCTTACATTCTTGATATTGCTGACTGTTGCCATACTCTGTTCAATAGGCTTTGTAACAGTCTCCTCCACCGATTCGGGGCTGGCTCCCACATAGGTGGTCATTACAATTGCATAGGGCAGATTCATGCTGGGCAGCAGATCCGTGTTCATCTTCGTCACAGACACCACGCCCAAAAGAATCACCAGCACCACCGCCACAATGACGGTATAGGGCTTTTTCACACTAAAACGCGATAACATTTGAAGTCCTCCTGTATTTTTGATCGGCCGACCGACTGACCGGTCAGTCTAATGTAAAAATTATATGTCTTTCCAGTAGGTGTGTCAACAAATCTATTTATTAAAGTTGCATAAACTTCCAAATATATTACGGTTCACGGCATGCCCGGCAACCTGAATATTCAGACATCTTTCCGGGACAGGCCCATGCAGAGGCCTGCCAGCAGAAAATAAAAAGGTGTGGTCACCGGCTGAAGGATTCCGATGAACCCCTGGAGAAACATACAGAGAAAGGGAATCAGCCAGGGATATATCTCCTCTCTTCTGTTTTTCCACACCGCGCGGCATACACCGGCAAAACACCCCGCCCAGGCGGCTGCCCCGAAGATTCCGGTGGTAAGGAGCAGATGCAGGAGATCATTGTGAGCACTGTCGTAAATCTGCCCCGTCTTTTCTACCATCTCTCCGCTGCTTGTCTGCATCATGAGAAGTTTCAGTGTATCAGGTCCGTATCCGAACAGCTTCCGCACAGGCGGCGCCTCCAAAAAAAGCTCCCAGGTCCGTTTCCAGATATATCCCCGATTACTGCCCCAAAAGTCCGTGACCCGAAGAAAACCCGGTCCCCGCAGCACCCCTGCGTTCACCAGCCCGAAAGCAAGTACCCCTATCGCCGCCACCCCGCCCAGGCAAAGCATATAATAACGGTGCACTCCGGCTGCCGCCTGTTTCCACCAATCCTCTTTCAGGCCCCATCTCACTGCCGCGTACAGACAGGCAGATAACACCAGTCCCGCTGCCGCTGTCTGCCAGGATGCCAGGTATCCGGGCAGTGCCGTATAGCTGCAGACTGCCTTTTTCCCCAGAAGCCAGGCTGCAAAGCAGGCCGCAGAAAAGGCAGCCCCTGTCTGTGTGATCCTGTACAGATATATCTTACTTTTGTAAAAGGCTGCGGGCAGGAAAAGGAATCCGGCGAAAACTCCCAGAAAGCCCCCGTCACTGTTTCCTGCGAACAATCCCAGAAATCCTATAAAACAGACAGCCAGAACCTCCCGCTCCCCGCCCAGGCAGAATCCCGCCATAGCGGAAACCGCCAGCAGTGCGCAGAACCCGGAAAAAATGTTGCTGTACCCAATGGTGGAAAGATAGGCTCCTGTAAGCCCCTCAGGAACGTGTTCCAGAAACCCCCAGAAATCCACGCCCGCAAAGTGCAGAATCCCTACCGCTGCGGTCACTGCCCCGATGGTATAGAATATAAGGGAAAAGAAGGATAGGTCGCAGCAGTTCCTTGATACCAGCAGATAACACAGGCACATACACACATACAGCAGGGCTCCCGCCCATCTCCCTCCGCTTCCCGTAAAGGATGCCATCCCGTAAGGAGACAGGACCGAGGATACCAGCACCGCTGCCCCCAGAGACAAGAAGCAGATATCCGCCGTCTCCGCCTTCCGGTTTCCTCTTTGCCCCATAAACGCTGTCACACACCAAAAAACGGCCGCGGCAATGGTAACCGCAATAAAAAAACAGCTTTTTGACTTCTGTATATTATAATAATAATCTGTAAAGAACAGCGGAAACACGCCCGCCACCAGACAGATGTAAACCTTTCTTCCTTTTTCGCAAAGTTCGCTCATAGTCTTCCTCCCACAACATTTAGATATATTATATCAAAAAAAGCGAAAACAAGAAAGATTATTCGTCATTTTAACCATTTCTTCCTTTACTTATTTTCATATCATGGTATAATGATATTTATAAGTGCAATACCAACAAATATATGGGGGCACAGAAAGCATGAACAGAAACAGCAAATGGTTCCGTATTTTATTTCTGGTGATCGCAGCTATATTTGTGATCAGCACCTGTGCTTTTGTGAACACAAAGGTTCAGGACGCAAAAGCGCAGAAGGAATATGAACGGCTGCAGGAACTGGCACGAAAGCAGCAGGAGGAAGAGGACAAAAAAGCAGAAGAGGAAATGAAACGGCAGGAAGAGGAAGAAGCACAGCGGGCTAAAAAAGCTGCGGAGGAGGAAGCCGCAAGGCAGGCAGCTCTTGAAAAAGAAAAGAAAAGGAAATCCTTCCCCATAGATTTTGAAGGGCTGAGAGAACAGAATGAAGATATCTTTGCCTGGATCACCATTCCCGATACCGTCATAGACTATCCGCTCCTATGCCATCCGTCAGACGATACCTACTATCTCAACCACGACCCGGCAGGTAATCAGGTACAGCCCGGCGCCATTTTCATTGAGAGCATCAACAGCCTGGACATGAGTGATTCCAACACCATTCTCTATGGACATAACCAGCGAGATCAGTCCATGTTCGGCTCTCTCCATCAGTATGAAGATCAGGCTTATTTTTATACGCATCCCACGATTCTTATCTATACAAAAGATTATAAACTGCTTACATATACTGTCTTTAACTGCGGACAGATTGATGACAGCCATATTCTGGGGGAACCCAGCATGAACGGGGATACCGCTTTATTCCAGTCCTATCTGGACAATATAAAGAGCGGTACCATGCCGAAACAGCATCTGCGAAAAGATGTACAGGTAACTTCTGCGGATAAGATCATTACCCTGTCTACATGCGAAAACGGAGGACAAAATGACAGGCGTTTTATTGTACAGGCAGTGCTCACTTCCAGCGAGGATTACTGAGACACAGCCGTCAGGGGGAATATAAAGCAGCACGGCTTTATATAATATTTCTACTTTGAAAGGAGATTTAAAAAGATGAAGATGAAAAAGTTATTGGCTGTAGTGACTGCAGCAGTGCTGACCATGGCAACCGCCATGACCGCTTACGCCGCGCCTGTTGCCAGCGGAGGGGATGTATCAAAAGAAGACCCTGATGATGACGGCCTGACACCGGAGGAAGAAGAGTTCCTCAAAAAGGCTGCAACTGACAAAGTATCTGCTGTGGGGGAAAACGGCACTTCTCTTGTCACCATCGCCCTGGATTACAACAAAGTGGATGAAGATGTGGTAAAAGAGTTATCGAAACAGATCGACACAAGCAAAGCTCCCGGAAAGCTGGTCGGCTTATATGAAGTAGGCGTTGCAACTGCAGCCGGCGAAGAATACAGCGGCAAAGTTACTCTGACCTTTAAAGTTGACGGTGTAAAACCAGGTGATACCGTGACCGTGGTTCATTATCTCACAGATGCGGACGGAAACCTGACCGGAGAAATTGAATATATTAAGCCGGACAGTGTGGGCAACGGAACCGTGACAGCCACCTTCACAAGCCTTTCTCCAATCGGTATTGTGGTACAGGTTGCAAAAGCAGAAAAAACTCCGGCCAAAACAACAGCAGCCAAAACAAAGAAGACAACCACTGCTGCCAAAAAATCCCCGAAGACAGGAAACGAGGACTACACCATGATCATGCTCCTCTCTGCAGCAGCACTTGGCGTAATGACCGCAGTTTCCAAAAAGGGTAAAAAAGCCTGATTGACAAAATCCTTCTTATAAAATACAGAGACAGCCCCGGCAGCGAATCCGCCGGGGCTGTCTCTGTATTTATAGGAAGGATTTTATTATTTGTCATAGAGATGACAGGCGACCATATGTCCGTTTCCATTATCCTTTAATTCCGGGATCACCGTATCGCACCCTTCTGTCTTCTTAAAGCAGCGGGAACAGAAGCGGCAGCCTGCCGGAGGATTTATGGGTGTGGGAACATCTCCTGTCAGGATGATCCTCTCTTTTTTCTTTGTAATATCCGTGGAGGGGATGGCTGACAGCAGTGCCTGTGTGTAAGGGTTCAGCGGGTTATCATAGATCTCACGCTTATCTGCCACCTCCATCAGCTTGCCCAGGTACATAACGCCAACCCGGTCGCTGATGTGTTTCACCACATTCAGTCCGTGGGCGATGAACAGATAGGTAAGGCCGAACTCCTCCTTTAAGTCATCCAGCAGGTTCAGTACCTGTGCCTGAATGGATACGTCCAGCGCGGATACCGGCTCATCACAGACGATCAGCTTGGGCTGTACAGCCAGCGCACGGGCAATGCCCACCCTCTGCCTCTGTCCGCCTGAGAACTCATGGGGATAACGGTTTCTCTGGTGGTTTGCAAGGCCTACACAGTTCATGAGATATGTAACCCTGTCCTCCACCTGGTCATCCGGCATCAGTTTGTTGATGCGGATCGGCTCTCCGATAATATCCCCCACTGTCATACGGGGATTTAAGGATGCATAGGGGTCCTGGAAAATGAGCTGAATATCCTTACAGTATTTCCGCCTCTCCTTTGTGGAGAGCTTGGAGATATCCTTTCCGTCGTACAGGATCTCACCGGCGGTTGGTTTGTACAGATCCACCAGCATTTTGCCGATGGTGGATTTGCCGCAGCCGGACTCTCCTACCAGGCCCAGGGCCTCACCTTTATATATTTTAAATGATACATCGTCCACAGCTTTTAAAACAGCGGTGGGTTTTCCGAAGAAATTTGTCTCCACATCGAAATACTTTTTCAGGTGTTTTACCTCCAAAAGGACTTCTTTCTTCTCTTCACTCATCTTACTCACCCTCCACTTCGTCGCTTACCAGGAAGCATCTTACTTTTCTTCCATCCTCTGTGACGGACAGCTTCGGCATATGCTCTCTACACTTTTCCATGCATTTGTCACAGCGGTCTGCAAAGGAACATCCCTTTGGCAGATGGATGGGATCCGGTACGATACCTTTGATCATATAAAGCCGCTCTCTGTCCTCATCCATTTTCGGGATGGAATCCAGAAGCCCCTGTGTATAGGGGTGCAGAGGTTTCGTGAAAAGCTGCTCCACAGTTGCCTGCTCCACTACACGGCCGCAGTACATAACCACTACTTTGTCTGCAGTCTCAGCCACAACACCCAGATCATGGGTGATCAGCAGCACTGCCATACCCAGCTTTTCCCTCAGCCGGTTGATCAGATCCAGGATCTGTGCCTGGATGGTCACGTCAAGGGCTGTTGTAGGCTCATCCGCGATCAGCAGCTCCGGGTCACAGGCCAGTGCCATGGCGATCATGACACGCTGGCGCATACCTCCTGACATCTGATGGGGATAGTCGTTCACGCGCTGTTCCGGCGCAGGAATCCCTACCAGATCCAGCATTTCAATGGCTCTTTTAAGAGCCTCCTTTTTGTTCATGGTGGTGTGGGTCAGAATTGTCTCCATGATCTGGTCTTTTACTCTGTACACCGGGTTTAAGGAGGTCATTGGCTCCTGGAAGATCATGGAGATCTTGTCCCCGCGGACAGCCTGCATCTCCTTTGTGCTCTTCTTTAACAGGTTCTCACCGTTAAACAGGATCTCTCCCCCTGCCACACGGCCCGGATCACGGATCAGGCCCATAACGGAGAGGGAGGTAACACTTTTTCCGGAACCGGACTCTCCCACAACTGCCAGGATCTCTCCCTTGTCCACTTCAAAGCTGACACCGTTTACCGCCTTGACCGTACCTCTTTTTACTTTAAATTCTGTCTCCAGATCTTTTACTTCCAACAACATGATACGGTCCTCCTTATACTCGTTCTTTCGGGTCCAGCGCGTCCCGCAGGCCGTCACCAAACAGGTTGAATGCCAGCACTGCCAGGGTAATGGCAAGACCCGGGAAAATCAGTGTGTAGGGAGCGGAGAATATATAAGTTCTCGCACGCCCCAGCATATCTCCCCACTCTGCCATGGGAGGCTGCACGCCCATACCTAAAAATCCAAGAGCTGCCGTATCCAGAATGGCAGTGGAGATACCCAGGGTTGCCCTTACCACAATGGAGCTGACCACGTTAGGAAGGATGTGGTGGAAAATGATCCTCCTGTCAGAGTTTCCCACAACCTTGGCTGCCGCCACATAATCATTTTCCTTGACAGACAAAATGGAGCTTCGCACAATACGTGCGTACTCCGGAATGGATACCGTACCGATGGCAATGATGGCCTTGTCAAGTCCTTTGCCAAGGGCTGCCATCAAGGTGATGGCCAGAAGAATGGATGGAATTGAGAGCATGATGTCCATACATCTCATGATAAAGGAGTCCACCTTCCCTCCGAAATAGCCTGCCACTGAGCCAAGCACGGTCCCGATCAGCAGGGAATAAGCCACAGCAGCCACACCTACAAAAAGAGAAATCTTCGTACCCGAAAGCACACGTGAAAAGATATCACGTCCAAGCTGGTCTGTTCCGAAATAGTAATCCCTGCAGGGTGCCACAAATGTGTGCCCCATATCAGAGTATTCCGGGTCATAGGGAGCCAGCCAGTCTCCCATAACAGCTAAAAATAGGAAAAACAGAATCACTACAAGGCCTGCCACTGCTGCTTTGTTCTTTTTCAGGGTGTCCCACATCACGCGGATTTGGGATTCCGGTTTTTCCAGTGCCTCCCCTGTTGTCTGTACCTGTTGTTTTTTCCGCATGACGGTTACACCTCCTTCTTCTCAAACTTAATACGCGGATCCAGAAACGCATAGATCACATCCACAATAAGATTCATCAGCACGAATATCACTGCAATGAGCAGAACCACGCCCTGCACCACCGGGAAATCCGATTTCATAATACACTGTACTGTGTAGTTGCCGATACCCGGCCATGCGTACACAGATTCTGTCAGCACAGCACCTCCTAAAAGAGAGCCGAGCTGCAGACCGATAACGGTGGTGACGGGAAGCATTGCATTTCTCAGCGCATGTTTTCTTGTCACCTTGCCTTCGCTGATACCTTTTGCCCTGGCTGTACGGATATAATCCTGGTTCAGGGTCTCCAGCATACTGGAACGTGTCATACGGGCAATGATGGCCATGGAATACAGACTCAGGGTCACTGCCGGAAGTACCATATGTACGACAGCGTCCTTCAAAGCTACCGTATCTCCCTGGATGATACTGTCAATGATCATAAAACCTGTCACTGTGTCCGGGCGCAGAGACGGGTCAATACGTCCGCTGGAAGGCAGCCAGTGAAGGATGCCGGAAAACAGGATGATCAGCATGATTCCGAGCCAGAAAATAGGCACCGATACACCGACCAGGGACAGCAGCATACCTCCGTTATCAAATATGGAGTTCTTCTTCACAGAAGACACCACGCCGATAATAATACCGAAAATAGCTGCCAGGATGATCGCTATAATAGCCAGCTCCACTGTTGCCGGAAAACGGCTGGCAATCTCTTTTGTCACAGGTGCTTTTGTATAATAGGAAGTTCCCAGATCACCGGTGACTGCTCCTTTGATAAAATCAACATACTGTGTGACCACAGGTTCATTCAGCCCATTGGCTTCACGCCATTCCTCCATGCTCTCCCTGGTTGCGTGCTGACCCAGAACGATAGGCGCCGGGTCCGGTGCGCATACACGCATAAGAAAGAACACAATCAGGGATACACCGAAGAGAACGGGTATGAGCTGTAAAAGCCGTTTAATTATGTACTTAAACATGTCTTGACCTCTCTTTTTCTTTTGTTTCAATCTGCGCTCGGTAATTTGTCTCCGCCCGCCGCTGTTTTGCTGAATTCCTCCGGAACAATTCATTTCTCAAGGGGTTTATCCTGCAGAGCCCTTTCAGAGATGAACTGTTCCCCGGTAAAACAAGCTTTTAGACCGCATATAAGGGCAGATTTCTCTGCCCTTATGCAATCCCGTTTTACCTGATTAGTTCTTATATGTCTTGCTCAAGAAAACATTTCCTGTCGGATGTGCGATGAAGTTCTGTACATTAGATACATAGCCTGACAGGTTCTGCTGATGGGAAATCGGCAGCCAGATATTCTCGTCTGCGATCTTCTGTTCCATCTTGGCATATGCTGCATTTCTGTCGTCACCGTTTTCCATGGAGGCTGCTTCGGAAAGCATGGTATTGTACTCCTCATTGCGGTACAGGGCAACGTTCATCTCCGGGTCCTCATGAGCTAACAGATACATAAAGTTATCCGGGTCACCATTGTCACCGATCCAGCCGTACAGGCACATGTCATAATCGCCTGCGCCCAGCTTCTCTTTGTATGTTGTCCAGTCATAGGAATCAATGGAAACTTTTACGCCTACCTTGTCAAAGTATCCCTGCAGAGCCTCTGCCAATGTCTGGCCTGTTGCAGTATTGTAAGGTCTCGGGTTTGTATAAGCCATCATCTTCAGTTCCGTGATGCCCTTTTCTTCCAGAATCTTCTTAGCGTCATCCGGGTTGTATGCTGTCTGTTTTACATCTGCGCTGTAGCCCGGCATAAAGGTGGGAAGAATGCTGGTAGCCTGGGAAGCGTATCCCTTGTAAAGGCTATCAACCAGTTCCGGAATATTTACTGCCTCAGATAATGCTTTTCTCACATCAGGGTCTGTCACTTTCTGTGTGTTATATGCCATATAGTTGATATTCATACCTTCTGCCTGGTATAACAGACAGCCTGCAGATGTGATCTGGTCAACTACAGTAGCGTCGATACCGTCGATGATATCTACTTCCCCGTTTGTCAGGGCAACTACACGTGCGGAGTTATCGGGAATGGTTGAGAAGATGATCTCTTTTGCAACTCCCTTGTCACCCCAGTAGTCTTCGTTTCTTTCCATAACAACTGCTTCGTTCTTATCCCATCTTACGAATTTGTAAGGGCCTGTTCCGCACGGAGCTTCATTTAAGTTTCCGTTTGCCGCGTCACATGCGGTTGGGCTTACCATCGGTGCACCCAGAGACATAGCCAGGTTGTTTAAGAACGGTGTGGATTTTTTGGTGAGTTTGAACTCTACGGTATATTCATCCACTACGTTGCACTCTGCAACATCACCGTATACGAAGTCAGCGTAGAGCATGTCCTCTGTTTTATTGACTGTCTGTCTGTCAACATTATATTTTACTGCTTCCGCGTTGAAATCTGTTCCGTCGTGGAATTTTACGCCTTCTCTTAACTTGAAGGTATAGGTAAGGCCGTCCTCACTGATCTCCCATGACTCAGCCAGGCAGGGTTCTACCTCTGTATCGCTGTCGCCGTATTTCAGAAGGCCTTCATACATCTGGCAGATTGGTTTGGAGGACTCACCGTCATCGATCATAGCCGGGTCAAGACCACGTGGGTCGGCGCCCTGCGCATATCTCAGTGTCTGCTCCTTGTCCACATCTTCCGGAACATCAGCAAATTTTGTCAGCATCTCGCCGCTTGCTTTTTTCTCGGTTGTTCCGGTTTCCGTCTCTGCATCCGCATCCGCATTTCCTTCATCACCGGCAGTTTCTGTTTTTGTTGTGTCACTGGCATTGTCTGCGCCAGTCTTCTTGTTGCTTCCGCATCCTGCCATCAGGGTGATTGCCATAGATGTGCAGAGCAAAGCCGCAATTACTTTTCTCTTCATAGAAAATCCCTCCTTTGATTCACGCAGCGCTCCCTGTGTCCTGTCATTTTGACATCACTTTGACGTGGTAAACACAAAGAACTCTGTGCTAACCATTTTACTATAGATAGAGAAAAATTACAAGTTTTAATTTCTTATCCTGCATTTATTGTATGATTATGCGTAACCGTTACAGTCACTTTGACGTGGGCCGGATGCCTGCCGGCACTGCCTTTTCGTGCGGTGAACGCAGTAAATACGCAGACCGGTCTGGGCTGTTATGGTTATGCAGACCGGTTTTATCTGGCTTTGATTTGTATATAAGTATAGAAATGATATTTTATTCAGGATGAATGTATATTTATATTCATCATTTGCAAGTTGGCTTTGTTTTTCCTGCAAATTTTTCTGTATAGATTTTTATATGCATGATGTGCGAGTGTACATTTGTCTTTTTATGGAAGACATTTTTGTATAAACCGCTGTAATTTTAGATGTTTTGGCGGGAAATGTCTCTCATTAAAAGACATGTGAGGTATTTCTCTATATAGTTGCCGGGATATTATAAGGGTATCTTGCAAGTGATAATCAGAATATGCAAAAGAGAACCCGTCAAACATTACACGGATTCTCTCTTTATAGGGAATACTCATGGCAGGTTAATTACCTTACCGGAAGTTTTCCCAGTATCTCCATCTCGTCTGCAATGTATTTCAGCCCATATTTCTCCCAGATATCTCTGTATGGCCATGCAGTCTTCCTATCCCATCCTCTGGTATCGTAATACATGTCTACTAAATGGTTGAAATCATCCCAGTCTGCTGTTTCCCCCCAGGAGTCCGGTATACAGATTCCCGGCCATACGGCATTTACTTCCATTTCCCGGTCACGGCCAAAATTACGAATCAGGATCGCACGGAACAGCAGCTTTGAACGCACTGCAGAATCCCTCAGTTCTTCCTCTGTCATGGGATATCCCGTTGCCGCTTCATACATCTCAGCTTCCATGGAGTTCCACCACAAGTCCGGACTCTGCCAGTCACAGCAGGTAACTCCATCCTTGATCTCCCCCTTATTTTCATTCATGATGATGCTGTCCACAAGAGCCTGGCTGTGGTATGGGTCTTTTCGGATTTCCAGCAGATTCTCATATTTATCATGATGATGCTCTATGGTCTGCATATCCCTGGAGGATGTCATCAGCTCAATGGTGGTTGCCAGCCAGGTTTCTTTGGTGATACTGGCCTCAAATCCCCGGCCCTGCCAGTGAAAACTATGCCCCCATGCTGTCTCCATACTGATAGGCAGATCCACCCGGGGATTGCCGGGGAGCATCTGTGATCGTCTGCCGTGATAGATGGTATCCCCAAACTTCTCCTTGCCAAGCCTGCGGATCGCCCGGGCCATTCCCTCTGCCAAAAGATTTCCGTAGTAACCCTTTCTGTATACGATCATATCCATTAGATATGCCACAAACTCCCTGGATTCCACATCAATGGGCATTCCAAAATCAATCTCATCAAAGACACCTTCCCTGCTCCCCATAGACAGCCAGGGAAGCAGCCATACAATCACATCCCATTTATCCACTCCATATTCATTGCACAACTCATTTATCATATTTCCTTTTTCAAAATCGGGTTTCCAGAACCCCAGTATATCCGGCAGTATAGGTTCATTGATTTCCTTAAAATAGGGATCTGTAGGGTCTGGTTCCGGAAATTCCTGGCTCAGCAGCTTGCAGGGCAGTACATGATTTTCCTTTGTCATCCAGTTGGCTCCCGGTGTATTCGGCACATCTGTCTCAAAACCATAGGCAAAAATACTCACACACTTTTCAATATGGTTGATCTTTTCATCGCTGAAAAATGAATCCGTGTTCATCATCAGACAGTTACAATGCTGGTTACATCCATGGGAACAGGCAACATTTCCTCTCACCCACTTTCCCGGCGCTTCATTACCCGGCAGTCCCTGTGACTCCTTTTGAAGTACCGGTGACGGACGCATATAGGGACTGCCCATACGCATCCGCAGTTTTAGTACCTTTTCCACATTGGCAACAGCTACTACCCCTGTTCCATGACAGGTTACAGCCTTCAGATTCTTGGATCCCCACACAGCACCGAAACCGCTTTTAGCCATGACATTATCATTGCTTGTGGTAATGGAGGCGTTGCGGACCAGATTCTCACCGGCAGGACCTATCACCATACTCTTAAATTCTTTGCCGTGGGTTGTCTCCAGCCATTTCTGGGAATCATGGACTTTTTTCCCCCACAGGTTTCTTGCGGAAAGAAATTCCACTTTATCGTCATCTATGGCAATATACACCGGCTCCTGAGCCTTGCCCTCAAGGATAAATCCGTCATATCCCGCGAATTTCAATTCAGCTCCAAACCATCCCCCGATACCGCTGAAAGAATATTGTTCCGGATAGTTGTTGGCCGCTATCCCTGTCATCTCTGTCCTTCCCCCTGTGGGGATACCGGTTCCTGTAGTTGCCCCTGTCATGTAGATCAGCTTATTTTCCGGGTCAAAAGCTTTTGTTCCCGGCTTCACCTCATCCCAGAATATCTTATTACACAGTGCTCTTCCCCCTAAATACTTTGGAACATATTCGTAGGTAGATATAATCTCCGTCTTCTGCTCCGTCAGGTTGATGCGCAGGATTTTCCCCACATAGCCTCCCAGTCTGTGTATATTCAGAGGATTATTTAAGATATCATCTGCTGTATAATTCGGCATTTTCCTTCTCCTCCTATTTTGGATTTCTGATTTCACTGCCTGTATCTTTACTCACACCAAGGCAGCGTACCGGACAATACTGAACACAGGCAGGTCCCTCCGGCCTGGTACGGCATAAGTCACACTTTTTCGCCTTCCATTTCTTACGGCTGCTGTTCTTTGCCATATGAATCCTGGGAGGATCAAAACGACATGCTTTTATACATTTTCCGCATCCAATACAATTTTCCTCCCTTATATAGGCTATACCCTTATCATCTAAGCACATAGCCTCATCTTTTTTTGGACAGGCATCATAGCAGGGATGGTCTGTACAGTGCTGACAGGATGCAATATGGCACACCATATTCCTGGTGCCTCCGCGGATCAGGGATATACGGCTGTAACTAGGACTTACCAGACCGTCATGGACCAGACTGCATATGATTTCGCAGGATGTACAGCCGGCACATAAAGAATATTCGGGAGAATATTGGACAACATGCTCCCCATATGGCTCCGCCAAACGATTTTCTTTCATCTTCATCCTCTCTCTCTTTTAAGAATTGACCGAACTTTTATTTTTCTGAAGTTCAGGCAGGAAAATCACCAGTATGCTCATCAGAATCATACATCCACCAGCAAGCAGGAACATCAGGGAAAAATTTTCTCCCGCAATGGGTGTGATGATATATGTAGGAATAATTACCGCTCCTAAAAGCTCCAGGGTTGTGATCGCGCCGCCGGCACTTCCTGCATATTGCGGCCCGATTTCCGGAAGCAGCATGGGAAAGGACATGTATAACGGTATCAAAGTTCCAATACAAAAGCCTGCCAAAAGTAAAGATACCACAATAAGAGGCGGCGCCCCCATCCAACCGAAAGCGGCACACACTCCGGCAATCACGCCCAGCCCAATGAGGAATCCTTTCATGGACGGCATCCTGCCGCAGACTGCAGGTCCCAAAAGGCTTCCCAGTAAACTGCCCACAGTCAGGACAGACGCCATAATACCGGATGTTCCTGCACTGATTCCCCTGCTTTGGAGTGCTGTGGGAAGAAACGCGCTGACAGCTACGTTACATCCCAGCACACACATTAGACAAAGTCCCACCAGCCAGATATTCCTGCTTTTTAATACTACTTTCAGACTTTCCAGGGGTGACTCCTGAGACTTTTGTCCGCTCTCACCGTCTTTCATAAACAGTATCCATAATACAAAAACCACAACAGCAGCAATTCCCGAAACTGCAAACGCAAAAGTATAGGAAGGCATCATGGCCGTAGTGGCTGTGCCCACTGTCATTCCCAGGGTACTGCCCACCATGGCGATTCCCACCATAGATCCCACCTTTTCCGGAGGATACCAGCCGCCGATGATTTTTGACATATTGACATTTAAAAATGTAACCCCGATACCTCCCAAGATCATAGTGCCCATCATGGAAGCATATCCTGCAGCAAAAGGCCTGAGACACAGTCCCAAAGCGGTCACAGCCAGGCCTATGGCGGCTACCCGCTTCACACCATATTTATCAGAAAGCATCCCTGCTATGATTCCCAGAAAAATTGCGGGAATCATCGGGGATGAAAACACACTGGAAAATTGGCTGGAGGAAAGTCCCATATCCTCCATAAGCACCGGTCCCAGAGGTGAAAGCTGGTACTGGAAATAATTTCCCAGGACTAAAGCTGTAAACAAAATAATAACCACGATTTTTCCATAGGAGCCTTTTTTCTTCCTCATTTTTTCTCCCTTTCCCAAGCTCTTGATTTATGCCTGAAACTAGTTGCTGATGCATACACCTCCGTCCACTACCATCTCTGTGGCAGTCACGAAGGAGGACTCATCTGACCCCAGATATACGGCTGCGTACGCGATATCGTCCGGTACTCCCAAACGTCCCAGCATACATACGGTGTTGATCATCTCCTGCTGTACCTCTTTGTTGTTTTTCACATCAGCCGGCGTCATATTTGTGTTGATCGGACCCGGAAGAATGCAGTTTATGCGGATACCTTTTCTGGCATACTCTTTTGCCACATTTCTGGAAATATTTGTCACTGCTGCTTTCATTGCCCCGTAAAAATAGGAATTCAGTTCCGGCCATATGGAAGAAATTGAGGCCACATTGATGACAGACCCCTTCCCTGCCTTTTCCATTTCAGGAATAAATGCCTGCATCATCCACACATAGGCTCTGTAATTCGTTTCCATGATCAGATTAAAATCTTCATCGTTCTGCTCCAAAAAGGGTTTATGTACTAAGACACCTGCTGCATTGAACAACACATCTACCCTCTGAAACTTATCCATGGCGGCCTTTTTCAGCGCACAGATATCTTCCTTTTTCCTCAGGTCACACCTTACAAAAATGGCTTCACGCCCCATTGCTGTGATCTTATCAACAACCTCCTGTCCTTTTTTCTCATTACGGCCGACAGCTACAATATCTGCCCCTTCCTTTGCATACATAAGCGCAACTGCTTCCCCGATTCCTGATGTAGCTCCTGTAACCACTGCGATTTTGTTTTCCATACGTCCCATAATGAATTACCTCCCGTTTTTTATATACGCACATTTTATCAATCTGCTGTTAAAAAGTAATCCATCTGAAAACATGAAAATTCAGCGGATTTTTCCGCTTGCGAACACGAAAGAGCTCCACCCTCACCGGATGAAGCTCTTTTGAAATTAATTATTTATAGGTATTCAGATATTGCAGGATTTCACAGGATAATAAAATTGACTGCCGTACATCCGAGTCATTCAGATTTAACGTCACCATTCTCTCCACTTTCAACAGACGGTAACCCAATGTGCTTTTATGTATATTTAGAATTTCCGCCGCTTTTGATAAACTCATGTTTTCTTTCATATATACATAAAAACTCTGCATCAGGATACCATCTTTATCATTCTCGTGCAGATGCAGGATTTCCGGATTGCACAGAAGTTTTAAATCGATCTTTTCTGCGAGAATGTCCATTATATGAATAATTCTGTATTTGCTATAGGGATAAAAATATTTTTCACGGTCGATTCTGGTCCCCAGTCTGATGGCCGCTGTTGTCAAATACGCCTGTTCATAAATATTTATAATATCAGGGAAACGGTAACTGACACTGGAATTCAATTTATATTTGACCAATTTTTCTTTCACCAATACCAGCTTTTCTTCAAAATTTTCTGTTTTTTTCTCATTAAAAACTTACTAAATTTCTGATTATCTTTTCATAAGTTGGTAAATGCCGATATATCCCGTATTTTAGGGCTTTATCGGTATTTTCTTTTTGGAAGATACCTTGCATAAGCTGGCATTTACCAGCATGAAAATGCAACCAAAAGTAGTAAATGAGTAGTAAATATAAGCTCCGATATTAACAAGCCAGTCTTTCCAGTTCCGCTTTTGCAGATTGAAATGTACCGTGTGCGTAATAGCCAAGTGTCATGGTTATGTTAGCGTGTCCCATGAGATATTGCAGGGTGTTTGGGTTCATTCCTCTATTTGCCATATTCGTACAATAAGTATGCCTGAATGAATGTGGTGTGATGTTCGGTAACTTATCCGTGTGATACTTGTTATATTTCTTAATCAATCCTCGCACCATACCCTCATAGTTTCCTGCAACTTTAGGCAAGCCCTCACGGTTTAAGAATAGGAAATTGCTGTAACCACCTACAATCAGCGGTTGTGCTTTTCCTCTGCTCTTTAGTATTCTTTGGATTGCTTGATAAGCCCGTTCTGTCAATGGAAGTTCCCGTTTTCCGTTTTTGGTCTTTGGTGTTTCAATATAGTAGCCTATTTCGCTATCTTTCAATAGCTGGTGGTCTATATTGAGTATTCTGTTCTGCATATCAATATGCGTCGTCAGTCCGCAAAATTCAGAAATACGAAGTCCCGTTTCCAGCAGAAGCACAACCTCATCATAATACTTGCTGTAAATCTTGTCCTTTTCCATAAAGGCAAGCAGGCGTTCTTCCTGCTCTGGTGTAAGGATAACTTTCTGCTCCGTATCATCTTCCAGAACATCACTTAGCTTAAATTCAAACGGGTTCTTTCTGATACAGTCGTCTTGTATCGCCATGTAAAATGACGCTTTCAAGGAACGCTTATAGTTATCAATCGTTTTATAGGCATATCCTTTTTCACTCATTCTGATAGCCCATTCTTTAGCGTCCGATTGCTTCACAGTATCAATCGCCCTCATACCCAACGGGTCGTTTTTCAGAGCGTTCATAAGATACTGTCGTCCTTTTTCAGTAGCCCTTTTGATGTTCTTTCTTTGGCTGTTCTTCTTGTCGTAGAGCTGGCAGACTGTCATTTTACCGCCGACTGTGTCGATACCGTCGTTAAGGTCTTTTTTTATCTGTGCTTCTTTTTCCCTCAACGATATATCATCACGCTTTCCAGCAGGTGTCTTGTCTGTCGGTACAAGTTTCCAAGAATAGACAAATTGTGGCTTTCCGTATATATCGGTATATTTATAAACGTATCTTCCGTCTTTTCGCTGGCTCTCTCCATTACGCAAATTGCGATTTTTACCGTCTTTTCGTTTTACATTAGACATAGTGTAAAGCTCCTTTCCGTCATGGAATGAGCCGTGATACGCTATATTTATTATACCATATCTACGGCTCAATGACATTAGATTTCGTCCAATGTATCTATGATTTTTTCAAATTGTTTTCGCTTAATCTGAATACGGTTACCGTTCACGATAACCCAGCCAGCGTCAATATTTTCTTCGGCTAATTTACGCAATTTCTTTTCGCCAATGCGGAAGTATTTGGACGCTTCTTCAATCGTCAGCGTATATTTTTCCCAGATAGGCACATCAGTATTGTTCATAATCTATGCACCCCCTTTACTGTGTGTCATTTTTTACAAGCAGGCAGACGGCTTTGGAAAGCTCCGTTAGTATCTCAACTATTCCCATTCTTGTGGGCAGAACCGCACCATGCGGACGTATCATTATTCTGTGAGGATAGGTCGTGGCAAAACGACTTTTCCAACAGTCGCTCTCGGATCACTGCGTGGGTCGCTCGCTTTCTTTTGAAAAGGTCGTGGCGTACAGTCCCCGTGGCTCGCTATCTCACAAACGTATCTGTCTGCTTTATTCAGTTGTCAACGAATCATGAAAGCTTATCTCAGCCTATAATGAAAATAGGATACTGACTCCACTACTTTTTTCACTTCTCTTTTTGCCTTACAATAGTCTTAGGCAGGATTAAGTTTGATTGCAC